>CP135238.1:2007500-2191724 GCA_032834875.1 Sulfuracidifex metallicus DSM 6482 = JCM 9184 | reverse complement strand
TTCATATTAAGCTATGTATTTTATAAGATATCTCATTAACTATCTTTAAGCCTTATTTCCTTATCTATCTAGATAAAAATTTTACATATTAAAAATAAACTATTTATATCTAGCTAGGTAAATATATAAATTTTCTATGATCTTACTACGAATTAAATTCTAGGTTAATGATATAGCTAGTCTTATTATTCATTACTAAGGGGAATAACATGATGATGACATAAAATAAAATAATGATAAAATGATATAGCGAGGCAGCCACTGAAATGATATTTGCAGGCGTAGATCCTGGCAGTGAAAGTTATGCTATTTCATTGATTAACGAGATAGGAAGCTTGGTTCGTTATTATGAGATACCAACAATGGTCTTACCACACGAATCAATTAAGTTAGTAAAAGAAATATTAGATTATAATCCTATTTGTATAGCTTTACCTTCCGGTCATGGTCTTCCTTTCACTTCCATAGATGAAATTGGAGATCGTGAAATTTTCTTGATGACGCTTGCTGACCCTAATATAGATGGTCCTTTACACTCTATGCTTAGGGCTTTTAGGTTCATAAGGTCATCCTCTAGAGCTTTTACTATACCCTCTGTTGTGGAGCTAGATTCTGTGCCCTCTTTTAGGAAAATCTGGATTGATATGGGAACCGCTGAAAAGGTAGCCTCAGCGTTCTTTTATGTTTCATATTTTAACTTAAGTAATTTCATTTTAGTGGAGATGGGAAGACATTTTTCATCAATAGTTATAGTTAAAGATCAAAGGATCATAGATGGTTTTGGTGGTTCCGTCATTCCAGGGATTAAATCAATCGGCTCTCTTGATGGAGAAGTCGCTTACTTATTTAATAAAGCTGGAATAAAAATAACTAAGGACATGATATACTTTGGTTCAAATAAAGAGAGAGCGTTGGAAATTATAGAGATTCTATCTCAATCTCTCTCAAGTAAATATGGTGCCAAAATAATAGTTTCTGGTCCTGCAAAGGAAGAATTGAAAGTAGGAGAGAAAATTGATCTTCCCTTCAAGGAGTCTTCTGTAGGGTCAGCCATGATAGCATCGTCGCTGTGTGGAGGCGCTTATCGAGATAAGGCTGAAATGCTTAAGAGCAGCGGTTCACCTATTTCATTTTTGAAGATGAAGAGATGGGACGAAGTAATTTCTTGGACAAAGATCTGATATTCGACAAGGAAAGAGAGAACATATTTCACGTTATTACTAATTACGACACGAGGAATTTTGGGTTTGTTTTCGCTATGCTTAAGTACAAGAGAGACGGCAAAGGACTATGGAGGGGCTATAATAGAGTTTTAAAGAATTACGGAGTACATAATTTGGTTAAAAACCCTCAAAACTTCATGTACCAGCCTTGTCTGGACGCAAGCTTTCCTGTCGTTTATACGTCTCAAATAGGTTTGCATCTAACTCCTGAAGACGGTTTGGATAAAGTAATGAAAGGAAAGGTGGACGAAGACCTAACAAACGTAGTTTTATCCATAGTAGATAAAATAGGCACAAAAGGGGTAGGTGTGGGAGGTTCAATCTTAGCTGGGACATATCATTCTAAATCTGACGTTGATTTGATAATATATGGTAAGGATAGATCTTTGGACGTTTATTATCAATTGAATGAATTAGGGACAGACAACGAATGGATAGAAGAAACCTCACGCAACTACGAATTGCCCGTAGATCAAGTCTTGTATCTTTATGATAGAAAAAGACGGGGCATTTTAAACGGTGTGAAAGTATCTATAAACTTTGTAGACATCTCTTCTTACAAGCTGTGTAATGAGCTGTGTGAAAGCTTCTATCCAGTTAATGATGTTTCCCTTTATGTAGAGGAAGGTCAAGTGGAGGCACTCTTTTATCCTGCTCGAGTTAAAGTAAGCGGAAACATAGAGGAAGGGAAAATTGACGAAATCATTTCATACGAAGGGATATACTCATCTCTCTTGTTCAAAGGAGGAAAAATGAGGGTAGACGGAGTTCTCATCAAATGTGAGAACAGGAACATGGTGATAATAGGTGACCGCAAGTTTAGAGGAAACATTAGAAGATTTGTGTGACGAGATATCACTAATTCTATCTAGCTCCTCATTGAAAGAGGCATACATAAACAAGCCCGGAAACGCCTCTAGAAAAAAGGATATAAAGACAGTGAGTTATCTCGAGCTACAGGAAAGCGCATCTTACCTTAGTCAGACTTACAAGAAGGTTTGCATGATGGGATATTTAGGTAAGAATAAGCCTATTTTCTCGCTCTTAAGACCAGAGAAATTTAGAAACGCATTAGGGGGCGAGTTTGCTCTTTTCGGATCAGCTTTACTCTTGCTTCCTATAGCTTTCGTGTCTACTCAAGTTTCAGATATTAGTGAAATGAGAAGCAAGTTATCCCAATTTATTATGACCCTTGACGTGAATGAAGGTAAGGAATTCATCAGAGCTTTGCGTTATATGAATCCTTCATACAAGGGCAAAATAGATGGAGAGATGGATATAGAAAAAATAGCTAATAATATTTCATTGTACGATATACTAGTTTTTTCGTCAGATTTTGACGAGATTGCAAGGAACATGGTTAACGGTTACTACTTAACGTTTATTGGATATAGTTATCTTATAGAGAAAAAATGTGAAACTTTTGAGCAAAACGTTAGAAGAGCATTCTTAAAGATACTCTCCTATCAACCTGATACCCTTATCATGAAGAAATATGGGGCGTATGTATCATTAAAGATATCTAAAATGGCCTCCAAAATTGCCGACTGCCCTACTTGTGGAGACATAGAAAATTTAGATCGATATATGACAGATGCAGGTTTTAATCCTGGTTCTACAGCAGATATAATAGCTTCTTCAATCGCTCTTTATGATTTAGAGAGGTGGTACAGAAATAAGATTAGCTCTGGTATCTGGCTTCCCTTGCCAAAGGGATGTAATAGAGCAGGTAAATAAAATCGAATCAGAATTTATAATAGGTTTAGGAGACATAGAATGTCCTCAGCTGATTAGAGACTTTAGAGGTATACTTGGAGAAATGGACGGAGTTGATACTTTGAAAATACTAGAGAGGAAGAACGCAATAATAAGAGACAAGTTCTATATAATTTCTTCAGACTTCTCTACCCCTTATGTGATATCGCATTTTCCACCTTTTGGTTCAAACACAGGATACGTTGGAGAAAATCAAGTGGGTAATTCTAAATTAACTTCGCTTCTTCTTTCTAAAGAGCCGGAAATCCTATTTCACGGTCATAGTGAAATACAGAAAATTTCCAAACTGTATAAAACTGAGGTGGTGTCAGTGGGAAGTTTCCTATTGGGTCAATATGTAATTTTAGATATAAACAAACGCGTTTTTGAATTCAAGAACATCAAAGCTGACAAGCCATAAGGTACGCGTCTTCTCCGTCTGCATAATAACCTTTTAGTAATTTAACTTCTTTGTATCCATTCTTTCTATACATATTTATTGCGACTTCGTTGCTTACTCTAACCTCTAAATAAACCTCTTCTGCCTTGTAGTTTTCTTTCATAGCCTTCATCGATTCTCTGAGTAGAGCTGAACCAATTCCCATTTTTCTATAATGTTGTTCTACGGCTATTGATACAATGTGGCCCTTTTTTACTATTGAAGGAATTTGTTTGAAATTGCTGAACCCCCATTCTATTCTCGGCATTACATAACCTACTACGTTGTAGTTTACTAGACCTACGAAGAACGCTAGACCATATTCTTTCAGATGTTCTATAAAGAAATAATGAGGATAATTCTCAGGTAAAGAATCCTTATTGATATGTATTATTTGTTCTATATCTTCCATTCTGGCGTTCCTTATAGTGAAGGGAGAACCTTTATTGAATTCTGCAAACTCCACAGATTACGTTTTATTCGGGAGTATTATATATGTGACTGATCCATGGTTCATCCATCGAAGAGAATAATAGTGAATGACGGACCATTGTCTGGAAAAAGTGTAGTCCTCGGAGTAACAGCAAGCATTTCTTTATATAAATCCTTAGATCTGGCTAGGGAGTTAATGAGGCATGGTTCTGAAGTTCATGTGATAATGAGCAGGGCAGCTTCTAGATTAATATCTCCTTCCATGTTTGAATGGGCTACTGGAAATCCAGTTATTGTAGACATAACCGGAAACCTTGAACATGTTCAGTTGTCAGAGAAGGAAGCTATGGTTGTCGCCCCAGCTACCATGAATTTTCTAAATAAATTAGTCTATGGTATAACAGATAATTCAGTTCTACTTACAGCGTCTAATTTCATCGGGGAGCATAAACCTCTCTTTATAGTTCCGACAATGCATTTGTCTATGTACAAAACGACTCAAGTGTTACACTCATTAGAGATGTTGAAATCCCAAGGCATTCACATAATAGAACCGTATGAAGAAAGGGACGTTGCCCATTATCCAGATATAAACTTATTGACTTGGCAAATAGAAAGCATTATCTTAAGGGGAAAGGATCTTTCTGGAAAAAAGATATTGGTCACAGCAGGTCCGACTAGAGAATACATGGACCCCGTTCGTTTTATGAGCAATCCTAGTAGTGGAACAATGGGAATAGCCATAGCAAATGAAGCGTTCTTTAGGGGAGCCGACGTTAGGTTGATTCATGGCCCACTATCAACCTCAATGAAGCCTGCTATGAAAAACGTTTTTGAAGTGAAAACTACGGACGAAATGATGAAAGAAGTCGAAGCAGGTGTAAAGGAAGGATTTTCAATTGTTATTTTAGCTGGAGCTCCTGCTGATTTTTCTTTTCAGAACAAATTTGAGAACAAAGTTGATACCGCAAGAGAGGTTCCTGAGGTTAAGTTAATTAAGACGCCTAAGGTGTCTTCGGTCGCGGTAGGTAAGGCTTTCGTTGTAGGTTTCTCTGCAGAGACCGTCGACAACGATGAGGAGCTAACAAAGAAGGCTAGAGCTAAAATGGAAAGACATGGGTTCAATATGATAGTAACTAATAACGTATCAAGGCATGATATAGGTTTTGGATCTACTGACAATGAAATTTTTATTATTACAAATGAAAGTCAAATGAAAATTAGTAAAAATAATAAAATAGTAATTGCGAGAGGTATTCTTGACAACGTAAAGAAAGAGCTAGAGCTACAACGCAGAAGAGTTTAAAAATTATTGAGTTTTAGTTGAAGGTGGTGTGGCTCGAGTAGCTCAGCTTGGGAGAGCGCTGGGCTGTGGACCCAGAGGTCCCGGGTTCAATCCCCGGCTCGAGCCCTCATGTACTAGTCTATAACTTATTTAGGCTGAGTATGTAAAATCTTAACAGAGGTTATCTATATCTTTTATAAAAGTAATAATTATCTAGATATATTGAAATATTTATACTAATAAAATATATAGTACGGTCTAAGTCTAAAGTTGTCTCTTTTAGGAACAAAGGACTGATATACTACGACACTCTTAAATGTTTCAATATAAGTAATAATATATGGGTAAACTATTCGGTACTGATGGAGTTAGAGGGATTATAAATAAGGAATTAACTGTAGATTTAGCTCTTAAATTAGGCAAGGCGATAGGAACATACTTTGGAAAAAATGCCAATATCATGATAGGGAGAGATGCCCGTGCAGGAGGAGACATGTTTATGAGGGTTGTAGAAGGAGCTTTGCTAAGTACTGGCGTTAATGTTTACGAGGCTGGATTTGGGGCTACTCCTGCCCTACAATACGGTGTAAAAACTCTAGGCTATGACGGTGGAGTCATAATAACAGCTAGCCATAATCCTCCAGAATATAACGGAATTAAAGTTCTTTCAAACGAAGGAATAGAAATAGAGAGAGAGGAAGAAAATAAAATAGAGGAAATATATTTTGAGAGTAAGTTTAACTCTTCCGATTGGACGTCTTTAAAATATGATGTTAGGAAGGAGACTAGACTGCTTGACACCTACGTTAAGGGCGTATTATCTCAAGTTGATGTAGAAAAAATAAGAAAAAAGGGTTATAGAGTTCTGGTAGATTCAGCTAATAGTGTAGGCGGTCTAACTACTCCAATAGTGGCAAGAGAACTAGGGTGTAGAGTATTTACTCTGAATGGAAATCTAGATCCACTATTTCCAGCCAGATATCCAGAGCCTACATTTGAGACTCTTCGCGAAACTGCTGAGGTAGCTAAGGTCTTGAAAGTAGACTTAGGTGTTAATCATGATGGTGACGCTGATAGGGCAATTTTCATAGATTCTAACGGGATCATAGAATGGGGAGATAGGAGCGCTGCATTACTGTCCTATTGGTCACACGTTAAGAATCCCAATCTCCCACCCAGAGTCTTTACAGCAGTGTCTAGCTCCAGTCTTGTAGAAGAATACTTATCCAATTTCGGTTTGGAAGTAAAATGGACCAAAGTAGGAAGTGTAGATATAGCTCATACTCTAATGAAAGAAAAAGGAGTGGCTGGATTCGAAGAGAACGGAGGTTTCATGTATCCCCCTCATCAATACGTAAGAGACGGAGCAATGTCCATGGCATTAATGCTCGAGCTTATGGCTAGCGAAAACGAATCCTCCGCCTCACTTTTCGAAAGGTTGCCAAAGTATTATCTCGTTAAGACAAAAGTGAGATTAACTGAGAGTACAAACGTGGAAAAAATTTACAAGGAAATAGAGAACAAGTACAGCAATAGCGGTAAAATGATTACCATAGATGGAGTAAAGGTAACCTCCAATGATTATTGGTTTTTAGTGAGGAAAAGCGGAACCGAGCCTATAATAAGAATATTAGTTGAGGCTAAAGATCAGTCTAAGGCCTCCGAGATAGCTAACGAGTTAACTAAGTTTGTAGGTGGAGCATAGCTTGAAGTATCGACTTATGGACGTTTTAGCATGCCCAATATGTAAGAACTTTCCACTTACAATGCTTGTCTTTAACGAAAAAGAGGTTGAAAGGAAGAATGCAGACATTAAAAAGCCTGTCTGCGAAATCTTCTGCTCGTTTAAAAAAGATTTTATTAGAAAATTAGACTCAACTCCTTGCGAAGAATGTGAAAGTAAAGAGATAATAGAAGGTATATTAATCTGCGATAAGTGCAATCGATGGTATCCAATTATAGATGAAATACCTAGAATGCTTCCAGACGGCTTGAGGAAAAAGGAAGACGATATTAAGTTTCTAAAGGCTCATGAAAATGAGATAGAAGATAGGGTAAAAAAGAACGGTTTGCCCTTTAACTTGTCCGAAGTATAATACTTTCTCTTTAGGAGAGAACTCTTAAAACTAGTATTTATTAAGTGTGAATCACTAACAGTATATGGTGTCTAGGTTGGAAAATACGTTCCTTAATAACTTAGATGAATGGATAAAGATGCAGAAGAACTTACTAGCAACTTTGAAAGAAATGGAGGTAAAACAGTCTACAAGTGACATGGATAGGTTGGACTTAGTTCTAGCTTCAAGAACAGCATTTCAACATATGATAAGAACTCTAAAAGCATTTGATCAATGGTTACAAGACCCAATGGTAATTAAACATATGCCGGAGGAAATGTTACAAGATGTAAAGAACAACAGCTGGAAACTATTAGAACAGTTGCTCGAACTAGATATAAGGCACACGAGTCAGTTTAGGGAATTGATAACCAAGTTAGGAAAGGACGGAAAGCTAGATCCTCTAATATGGGCACGTGTAGTAGCAGAAGAATCTCAACAGACTCAGGAAAGGAGAAGTCCTCTATCTACGATCTAAAACATTTTTCCCTTTCAGTAGCTATCTCTTTTTATTAAATTAACTCTATTTTAAGGTTTAAGAAATTTTATTTCTCGAAATGATCAAGCCATAAATCAACCTGATTATACATATACAAGAAGTTTTCGAGGCAAATACTTAAACGTCAAGTTAATCTACTTTCAGGGCACGAATATATATCTAATTTATATTATATTATTATATAAGCTAAAAACTTTACCTTCTCCCATTCCTAAGCCTTCTCTCGTTCTTCATCTTTAGGTTATATTCTTCATCTATTGCATTTATTTTTACTTTTAGATCATTAATTGCAGAATCAAGTTTGTTCTTCATTTCTTCTTCTATTTGGGATTTTTCTAGGAACTCCTTTCCGTCGTTGGATAAGGATAACTTCTTAGTTTTAAGGTCGTTTTCTATAAAGCCTAAGTAAAGGAGAGAAGTTATATCTTCTTTAAGTGAGTGGCTAAATATATTATTTCCAATATTATTAAAGTTATATCCTAAATCCATACCTTTCTCTTTCATTTCGAAAATTAATGCAGTGAGGGCTTTCTCTGAAACTCTTTCCATCCTGTTAATTATGTAAAGAAGGCTTAACTTCCTCTTATCCTCGTTCAGAATAGTAGGGTTTATCACTTGCTTATTAGAGATTTTCAAATCCTTGGACTTTTGAGTCGGTTGAGAAGACAATTAAAATACACCTAACTTCTTATTGTCAGTTCCCATTTATTATGTTAACTATGTCCAGGGTTGAGGTATAGGGATCTTTACTTCTAGTAATTGCACCACCTACTACGAAAATATTTATCGGTAAGTCAAGTAGCATGGAGATTCTTTCCTTATTTAACCCACCGGCTACCGATATTAGGACACCAAGTTCTGAGATTTCCTTGATTTCTCCTTTCATGTCTGCAACGCTTATACCACGAGTTTTTTGAACGTCCAAACCAACATGTAATCCAACTATGTCTACACCTAAGGATTTCAGTTGTTTAGCCCTACATACTACGTCTTTAACGTTTATTAGATCAGCCTGAACTAACATACCTAGTTCTGATGCCTTCTCAACTGCGGACTTAATTGTAGAGTCATCCATTATGCCTAATACTGTAATTATGTTGGCGTTAGCGTTATTAGCTATTATCACTTCAACGTCTCCGGCATCTGCAGTCTTCATGTCTGCTAACATTATTTTATCTTTAACCACTTCTCTAACCTTTTTCATACCTTCTATTCCAGAAGCTTTTACTAGAGGCGTTCCAACCTCTATGATGTTAGCTCCTGCCCTACTTGAGGCTTCAGCTACCTTTAGCGCGTCGTTTATGTCTATGAAATCAAGGGCAACTTGTAAGTTTTTCCTGCTCTTTATCTTCTCGAATATGTCTTTTTTCATACGCCTACCTGATTTTGCGTGTTAATAAATGAAGCGTTTAACAAATGACTTTTTATTTTATGAGAGAAATGCCTTTTTACTGTGATTACTGCTTGGCTAAATATATTATAATAACTGGGGGTGTTCTTTCTAGCGTAGGTAAAGGTACAGTCGCAGCTTCAATAGGGATGCTCCTAAAAAGAAGGAATATTAGAATTACCGTTGTCAAGGTGGACCCTTATATAAACGTTGACGCCGGAACTATGAACCCTTATATGCACGGCGAGGTTTTCGTTACAGAGGATGGTGCAGAGACTGACTTAGATTTAGGACATTACGAACGTTTCATAGGAATTAATGTAACCAAATATAATAATATAACTGCTGGTAAAGTATATTTTGAAGTAATAAATAAGGAAAGAAAAGGCGAATATTTAGGACAAACAGTCCAGATAATACCTCACGTAACAAGAGAAATCATCTCCATGATAAAGAAAGCAGGCGAAGTAAGTAATGCAGACGTTGTAATTGTTGAAATAGGGGGAACAGTAGGAGATATAGAAAGTTTACCTTTCCTTGAAGCCGTAAGGCAGATGAAGTTAGACGAAGAAAATAACCTTGTTTTCGTTCATGTAGCGTTAGCACCATATATGAAAGTTACGGGCGAATTAAAGACAAAGCCATTACAACATAGCGTTCAAGAATTAAGAAGAATAGGAATTCAACCAGACTTAATTATAGTTAGGTCTGAAGTAGCTTTAGATCAAGAAAGCAGGAATAAAATTGCGTTGTTTACTAACGTTAAACCTTCCTTTATCTTCTCCAGTTATGATGTTGCCACTCCTTACGAGGTACCGTTAGTTCTAGAAAATCAAGGTATATCAGAAAAAATAATGAAAATGTTAGATATACCAAAAACAGATGCCAATCTAGATGATTGGGTAAATTTCGTTTCTTCCTTGAAGGATGGAGACAGAGAGGTCAACATAGTTCTCATTGGTAAGTACACCAAGTTAAAAGATACGTATATGAGCATAAGGGAGGCGCTTATTCATGCTAGCGCTTCGCTTCATATTAAGCCAAAATTGGTATGGGTAGAATCTACTGACCTAGAAGATAACGATGAAAAATTAAAAGAAATAATGGATAA
The DNA here is from genome assembly GCA_032834875.1 of Sulfuracidifex metallicus DSM 6482 = JCM 9184. Classification (NCBI taxonomy): domain Archaea; kingdom Thermoproteati; phylum Thermoproteota; class Thermoprotei; order Sulfolobales; family Sulfolobaceae; genus Sulfuracidifex; species Sulfuracidifex metallicus. Next base: position 2,181,473 of record CP135238.1, on the reverse strand, counting down.
AGCAGATGGCGTTATAGTTTTGCCTGGTTTTGGAGCACGTGGTACAGAAGGTAAAATAAAAGCTATAAAGTACGTCAGGGAAAACAACATACCTTTCCTCGGAATCTGTTTCGGCTTTCAATTGGCTGTTGTGGAGTTTGCAAGGGACGTATTGTCTTTAAAAGATGCTAATAGTACTGAAATAAATCCCTCTACTACTTATCCTGTAATTACAATGTTAGATGATCAAAAGAGAGTAGTTCAAGTAGGGGGAACCATGAGATTAGGTTCTCAAAAGATTATTCTTAAGGAAGGCTCTATAGCTAATAAAATATACGGATCCAAAGTCATTTACGAAAGACATAGGCATCGGTATGAGGTAAACCCTGAATATGTTGACGCACTACAGAAGGCTGGACTAGTTATTTCAGGAGTTAGCGAGAATGGCTTAGTAGAGTTTATAGAGTTACCTAATAAGAAGTTTTTTGTAGCAACACAAGCCCATCCTGAGTTCAAAAGCAGACCTATGAGCCCGTCTCCTTTATATGTCAGCTTTCTTAAGGCATCTATGGGGAAAGATCTATAACTATCCTGCTATATTTAGGTTTAACAATTTTTTTAATTCCCTTTATTCCATTTTCATATTCAGATACTACAAGACCGGCATTCTCCAAGGTAGCTATATGATTGCTTATGTTTCCTTTGCTCATTCCAAGCTCTGAGGTTAATTCGGTTACACTCATTGGTTTATTATTAATTAACTTTAGAATATTTATTCTGCTAATTACTGATAATGCCTCAGCTATCTTTAAGATCTCCTCTGGTTCTTGTATTGTTAACTCCATGGATTATAGTGATTTAAGAAAAGGAAAATTAAGTAACGGTATATAATACGAACAACATCACCGCTTAATTTTACAATGCTCCTCTCTAATGAAAGAAGCTTTAAATTTGACCCGTAATTTTTAATACCATATAAGGGATGAAGAACTGTGCAGGCAAAAGTCGAAAATCCATTGAAGAATTTAAGAATGGCAATAAATAAATTAGTATTAGTAAAACTTAAGGATGGTTCAGAATATATGGGGAAGCTGGAGCAAACTGACGGTACGATGAACATAGTACTAAGGGACTGCAGCGAAATGAAGGAAGACAGCGAGGATCCAGTAGCAAGTTATGGAAGAGTTCTCATTAGAGGGAGTAACATATTGTTCATAAGTGTTGATTATGAGACTATAGCGGAAAAAACTAAGTAAATGATATAAGTTAAAGCTGTTAAGGTGCTACAAATGAAAAATATTAATGTGCAGTTAAATAAGACTGTAGATATCAATTCTCTAGAAGTAGAATTAGTAGAAAGGAAAGGAATTGGTCATCCAGACTATATCGCGGATTCTGCATCCGAAGAGGCTAGTAGGAAGCTTTCCCTATATTATCTTAAGAAATACGGAGTCATACTTCATCATAATCTTGATAAAACCTTAGTAGTTGGAGGTCAGGCATCCCCTAAGTTCAAAGGAGGTGACGTAATTCAACCTATTTACATAATAGTAGCTGGCAGGGTAACAACTGAGGTAAAAACTAGTGATGGAATTGACGAAATACCCGCTGGAACAATAATAATAGAAAGCGTTAAGCAATGGATAAAGGATAATTTTAGATATCTAGATCCAGAAAAGCACGTTATAGTTGATTACAAAATAGGCAAAGGTTCCACTGATCTAGTAGGTATCTTCGAGTCCAGCAAGGCTACTCCTCTCTCTAATGATACTAGCTTTGGAGTAGGCTTTTCTCCTATGTCGAAGTTAGAAAACATGGTTTTCACTATAGAGAGACAATTGAACTCCAAAGAGTACAAATCTAAGATGCCTGAAGTAGGTGAAGATATAAAAGTGATGGGACTCCGTAAAAATAAGGATATAGAAATTACAGTAGCTGCTGCAACAATAAGTGAGCTTATTGAAGACATAAACCATTACTTGTCCATAAAGGATCAAATAAAAGATACAGTGATTTCAATAGCAAACAAGATAGCTCCGGACTATAATATAAAGGTGAATGTTAATACTGGTGATAAGATAGAACGCAATATTATCTACATGACAGTTACTGGAACATCGGCAGAACATGGGGACGACGGTGTAACTGGAAGGGGAAATAGAGGTACTGGATTAATAACACCAATGAGGCCTATGTCTTTGGAAGCCACTGCTGGAAAGAACCCTGTAAACCATGTAGGCAAAATGTATAACGTTGTGGCCAATTTGATAGCAAAGAAGGTTACAGATGAACTATCTGAAGTAAAGGAGGTACAAGTTCAAGTTCTAGGTCAGATAGGTAGGCCTATAGATGATCCATTAATAGCTAACCTAGATGTAGTTACTGTAGATGGCAAGATGAGCGACAATTTAAAGAACGAAATAAACGGAATTGTTGATGAACAGCTAAGCTCATTCCGTAAAATAACCGAATTGATCTTAGAAGGAAAAGTTACTATGTTTTGACCTAGAGCTCCTATACGATTCTATTAGACCTTTTAGGTCAATTTTTTTAGAATTCTCGATTTCTAATTCTTTAGACATTAATCTAAGCCAGTTTAACGTGTCTTTCTCTATAACTGCTACCTGACCATTGAAGAAGGGTACTATAATTGGATCTATTTCCTCTCCGAGGAAGAATAACTTTCCATCTTTTACACATACCAATGGAGAGCTATCATCAAATACGGGAATTGCATCATTTCTGCTCAACTTCAGTATTACATCTTTTAATTGCTTTATTTCTGCTTCATTTTTAAGTTTAGTTTGCGTAAGTGAATTTATTAATTTATCTTTTTCAGTTAGCTGTAGTTGAAGCTCGTATATTCTTCTGTCCCTTTCCAAATCCTTTTTTAGATTTAGCTTAGTTTCTTCTATCCTTCTTTCTAGCATTTCCTTTTCAATGATTATAGAAGATATAGTTCTTCGTAATCTAATATTTTCCAATTTAAGCTTGTTTATTTCATCCTTGGGTTGTTGATTTTCCGCTACTTGTTTTACTTGCTTGATTACCTTAACGTTATTTTCCTTGTTTAATACCTCCTCTATTTCTTTCTCTATGCATGAAGAGATAGGTTCTCCTTTTATTACGCAATCGTACACCCTTTCTTCATTTATGTCGAGTTCAAGTCTATTTATCAAGCTTTCTGCTTGTCTCAACTTGTTCTCTATTTCGTGAAAAGCCTTGAGAGCCGCAGAAAGTGAATCTCTTGTATGGGCATCTATTATTCTCATTCCAGTTTTTTTAGAGAAAATAGAAACTATTTGTTGCTTCTCCTCTGCTGAGATTTCACGATCTGGTACGAAAAGCCTACAGTTTAATGTAGACGCTATTTTCTTTACAGCATCAGGTACAGGATTTACGTCTGTAGCTATAATTGTAGGAACGCCGTAGCTCATTATGATATTTATTATTTCTTCCCTGTCTATGCTTCGCCTGCTTTCCAATAACAAAGGCCTTCCATGGATGTCTATTATTGCTATACCTACCTCAAGACCTGGGTCCAATCCTACTATTATTCTTCTTTTTATTTCTCTTTCTGGTTCATTAAATTCAATCTTATTTTTATATATTGGTCTTATGTCGACTACGACATCATTTCCTCTCATCTTCTTTACTATGCCGTATAGCCTTTCCCTTGGGGAGTAAACTGTGAAAACAGCCCCTTCAATTCCAGCTCTGGTTCTTCGTATTATCACGTCGTAATCTAAACCATTTCTATCAAGTTTTTCCTTTATTTCCCTAGCTACACGTAATAATAGACCTCTAATGTGCCTTTTGTATCTATTTTGGCTCATTCCACCTGGTCCTAAGTTTCTGCCTCTAGCAACTATTATCTTAGTTCGTTTCTCAACAGGGTTAATCACCTTACCGTAACCTCTAATTGCCAGCATACAATTAACGTACGCTGTACGCAATGGCGATAGTTTCATTACGTTATCTAAAATCCCCATTTCTAGCGCTAATTCTTTTATACTTTTGAATTCTCCTTTATTAAATGTTGTTTGAACTATTTTAGTATATTCTGGCAAAAACTTAATAAAATTAATAACGTCTCGATCGGTTTCTCCCAGTTCATAGATGTTATCTATTGCAATTATCTCGGCTTTCATCTCCCATGCTAGCCTGATAACCCTACTTCTAGGGGCGAATTCGCTCTTCTCTATTAGTTCTCCTTTTTCGTTTATCGCTACTACGGCGTAATGTGGTTCGCCTTTCGAAGGACTTTCGTTTGGTTCTATATCTACCCCTATTACTATCATTATATTTAACCCCTAATATATGATAAAATTTGTGGTATTTCTCTAACTATTTCATACTCTTTTTCAAAGAAGGAGATTATATGGCTTAGATCTCTATAAAGCGTTTCTTCAGAAGCTCTTGAAGATTGAGGCCAATCTATAATGTAAGGGATATCATTTGTAACCATTATGTTATATGGACTTAAATCACCATGAATTATTTTACAACACGTATATGCTATTTTTATAGTAGAAATTATTTCATCAAGCACTTTTTCTGGATCTCCTAGTTCTGGCTTCTCCGAAAGTTGAACACCATCTATCAATTCCATAGCTATAGCATTGACACCTAAACCAATGGGTCTGGGCACCCTAGCCCCATTCTTCCACATACAAGTAAGTGCCTTATATTCAGCTTCAGCATTTTCTATGCTTAGCCTAACCCAGCTTTTTCTTCCATATGGATCCTTGTTGACGCGCCTAAGACTTTTGTAGCTAGTTCTGCCAATTCTGTGAAACTTTACCACTATTTTGTTGTCGTCAAAGTCGTAGCCAGCATATACTTCACTTTCTTTACCTTCACCTATAATTGTAGAGAGGCTTTTAAGAATCCTGCTTTCATATAATTTTTTAATAGAAATTACATCAATTCCTGAGAAGGTTATTTTGTATGCATCATAACCCAAGTTTTTCTCATGGTAAATTAATTTGAGCTTTAGTAACTTAGCAAGATAATATTCAAGCTGAGTGGGATTAAATTCAGTTTCTTCTTGTATCTTTTTCTTTGGTACTAATTCATAGGAATCTGAATTCCTTAATAAAAATTTAAGCAAAGAGAACTCGGGTGGTCCCACAAGTGATGCTCTATTAGATAGGGGTAAAGTGGGCATGTTTATGGCATAAATTTAGTTTTGAAGGTTTTATGCATTTTCTTTAATTACCTTGCATCTCCCTGGAAGAATCTTAATTATCTCCTCCTTAAGACCATTAGCTCCAGGTATATTTTCTCTGTTCATTATTTTTATTATTTTAGAGGCAGTTTTCTCTGGATCATCTTCCCCAGGAACAAGTTTCACATGAAACATGCATCTCTTTTTTACAGCTTCCTCAGAGCCTACGAAGAGTCTTACTCCGTTATTGTCCTCCAATCCTATCCAAAGTTCTAGCTTTAGGTTTTTGATAAAGTTCTTTTTACCATAGATCATAAAGGAACCCTTAGGCAAATACTCTCCAGTTGGGGGAGACTTACTTACCTGATCTCCAGTAACCCAGAACACATCTATGGAAGCTAAGCCCTCCTTCCAGGCCTTTGAGTAAGTGGCAGATATAACAGCTGCATCCTTTAAGTCGCATTCCCCTATTTCTTTTCCCATAGTTTTTATTATTGTAGCAGGTGCGCCGTGTATATCTGCGTGCAGAAATATGTCTTTATCATCAAGCATTTTTTTAACCAAGCTTTCGTTCTGATCCACGTCTCTACCAGCTATAACGAGAAACTCGTTTCTTGTTATAGTCCATCTGTACTTTTCGTACCATTCCTTTTCTCTTATTTTAATTTTACTGGATTCCTCTTTCTGTTTAATAGAGGCTTCTAACGTATTTAACTTATTTTGTAGATTAATTAGTATTTCTTCAGCCTTCTTGGCCTTGGCTTCTAGTTCCTTAGCTCTATCAAAGTAGATGGACGCGTTTTTAGTAGGACTGAGCCTTGGATCTAATTCTATTTCCTCTCCATCTAATTTTATTATAATTGTATTTTTAGAGTTTATATTTGTATTTCTTATTTCCTCGATTAAAGGATAGTTTCCCATTATTAGTTTGCCAATTTTTCTTAATCTTTCTGCATTTTCTTTGTATACACTTATCTTCTGATTTACTTCGTTTATAGTCGATATTAACCTACCCTTCTCATCATTTAATTTTTTACTAGACTCATTCACTATTTGTTCCTTCTCTAATTCCGTGAAATATCTATCTAATGCATCATTAAATGATCGAAATTCTATACAATTATTACTAGCTTTTATTGGTAATACTGTAGTTTTCTCAATTAAGCAAGGCTTGATTATACCATTTTTTATTTTTTCTTCTAATTCTGATATTATAATTTTCCCATTTTCTACATCAGTTATGTTAAGTGCATCTATTATTTCTTGCGGGGCACTTAACAATGAAGGTAGAGATGCTTTTCTCTTACTTGTAGAAATTGGAGGTAAGCTGTATGTGCTGCCTTGTTTGATTTCTCTATCTTTGAACTCTTTTCTCTCCGTAGTAAATAATATTTGGTTCTTGTCGTCTGTAACTATTAGTACTCCCCTTGGAAGCAATTCTACGATTATATTTTTTTCATTGCTAGTTTTAATAGAATAAATTCTTTCATGACCTAATATTTCGGTTGACCTAATGAAACTCTCTCTTAATAAAGTTCTAAGGAACGAAACTTGTCCATTTGTATCCCTATCTATTGTAAATTTTGTAAAATGTATTCTCCTTCCCGGTTCAATTATTAGGTCTCTATCCCCATCCTTACAATGCAAGTGAAATAGGAAAATGTTATTAGAGCCTTTTGTAATATAAATATTATCTATTCTACAATTTTCTATATTTTGGGAATTCTCTATATGCCATGCTAACAAGTCAAAATAATTCATAGAAACTTTCCTTTGCACTTAAAACACCTTTTACGAATCTATGTCTGTGAATACTTCGGATAAAATCTTGCTTTCACGTGGAATTTTAGGTATATTATCTGGTTTTATAACGCTTATCTATCCAACTTATTTTATTATTTTATTCTCTTTGATATTTACTTATATAATATCTGTGATTATTTCTAGAAATATTTTTAAAGTGAATTCCAAATGGGAGCTGATAGGTAAAGGGGGTCTTACGTTTATTTTCACATGGTTCTTAACGGTAGTAATAATTTATAATGTAATACATAGTTAGCTATAGGGTAACGATGCAGAGACAGAAGTTCATTGTAGACGCCATGCTGGGGAGGCTTGCAAGATGGCTTAGGATACTTGGTTATGATACCTACTATAAGAACGATATAGAGGATTGGAAGATATTAAAAATTTCTCAAGAAAATAGCAGAATAATAGTAACTAGGGATAGAGGTCTTTGTATTAGAGCTAAAAAGAAAGGACTACCTTGTGAACTTATAGAGCCTGGACTTAATATAGAGGAAACACTTGTAAAATTAGCTAATAATTGGAAAATAGATCTTTCATTAGATCTAGGGGCTACTAGATGTCCTGAATGTAATTCCGTTCTCGAACAAATAGGAAAGGATAGATGGAAATGTAGTCATTGTTCTAAGGAATATTGGAAGGGAACCCATTGGATAACTATGCAGGAAATTATTATTAGGGCTAGGACAAAGGTTAGTATTAATGAAGATGGAAGAAAATCTAATTTCATTGGAAGATCTAACTCCTGAAGTTGGCGAGCAGTTAATTAAATTAGCAAGATATGCCATAAGAAGGAGTCTAGGTCTACCTGGAAAACAAATTCAGACTAGTCCCATTTTAGAAAGGAAAGGAATGGCATTTGTTACGTTAGAAAAGAACGATATATATAAGTCTCTTAGAGGCTGCATAGGCTACGTTGAGGCTATTGCATCATTAAAGGATATAGTCATGAGGGCAGCCGAGAGTGCAGCTTTTTCTGATCCAAGATTTCCGCCAGTTTCCAAGGAGGAGGTAGATGATCTAATTATAGAGGTAACTGTTCTTACTAAACCGGTTAAGATAAACTGCGAAAGATCTGAATTGCCTAAGCAGATAAAGATTGGGGTTGATGGGCTTATTGTGCAAAAAGGTATCACATTCTCAGGCTTGCTATTGCCACAAGTTCCAGTTGAGTATAATTGGGACGCTGAGACATTTTTAGCTGAAACGTGCATTAAAGCTTCACTGGAGCCAGACTGTTGGTTAGACGATTCTGTAGTAATTAAGAGGTTCTCTGGTAGAATCTTTAAAGAGAAGTCGCCTAATGGTGAAGTTGAACAGGTAAATCTTAATAATTTTATCAATAATTAAAGAAAGTGAGTATAGGTTAAGTAGGAATAATTTTTAAGCTTAGGTTAGCAAGAATAATCTACACGGTGTTAAAATGGAACAAGAATATGCAGAATTATTTAACGATGATGTAAAGAATGCTCTCCAAGACGCACTTAAGGACATGAAGAATAACGTTGATGTATATGTCTTTATAGATTCTAAAGATGAAAACTGTCAATATTGTGACTTAACTGTAAAGTTCATGAATTTTGTGGCAGACGCCTGCCCTAAGAACGAACAAGGTGAGTCAAAATTAAACGTTCATGTAGCTGATAGGCAGGACGAAAATGCGAAGTCTCTATTCTCAGAATATGAAGTTGAGAGAGTTCCTACTGTAGCTTTGTGCAAAGGAAAGATAAGGTGGACTGGTGCTCCTCTAGGAGAGGAGATCAGAGCACTTGTAGAGACTCTTGTAAGAATCTCGCAAGGGGAGAGCGGTTTAAGCCAGGAGACAGTTGAGGCAATAAAGAAGAAAATAAACGGAAAAGTGAAAGTTGAAACTCTAGTTACCCCCTCATGTCCCTACTGTCCTTATGCTGCCCTTATAGCTCACATGGTAGCATATGAAGCATGTAAACAGGAGAAATGCAATATAATATCGGATGTTGTCGAGTCTTATGAGAACCAAGACATTGCAGAGAAATACCAAGTTATGTCAGTGCCTACTGTAGCTGTAAACGAAAGCGTAGAATTTATTGGTGTGCCCACAGAGGAGAATTTTATCAATTCTTTAGAGGAGAAACAAAAGGCATAACTTTTCTATCTAATTGGTTAAAAGCCATGCTTTTTTATCATTTCATTTTATAGTTGAGGATATGAAGACGATTATTTTGAAACTTAGTGACGACGAGTATAGAAAGCTGGAGGAGGATGCTAGGAAAGAAGGTTTTGTTCTCATTTCTGATTATATAAGACATATCTTGCTTTCGGATTCGGTTCAAGATAATTTGCAGTCTTATCAAAAAATAGAAAGAAAAGTCCAAGACATGATAAATCCGTTTACTCAACAAATAGATGATCTAAAAAGAAGGCTAGCAGATGCTATAGAGAGAATAGATGAGATGGAGGAGTTAGTTAAGAAGCCGTCTATCGAAGGAACAACAGAGAAGAAAAAGGATGAAGAAGAGCAGACAAAGAAAAAGACAATAGTGGATATACTTAAGGAGAGAAAGGTCCTTTATGAGAACGAGATGAAGGCTAGAGATCCTTCCGCTATAATTAATAAGCTGAGATCCACTGGAATAGCTCGCATAATATCTACCACCAAAGGTAGGATAGCAATAGAAAATGAGTTCTTTGACATGTTCATTAGACATACCAGTAGTATAAAGTCCAAAGACGTAGAGGAAGCTGCATCACAGCTTCAAGAACCAGAAAGAAAGCTTTTCAAAACTCTAGTAGGAGTGGGTTTAATCTATTACGATAACGAGAAAAACTCGTGGATAGTAGTTACTGGGAAAACTTAGGCAGAGTTACTCCTCTCTGTGTTTGGTATTTCCCTGAATACGGCCTCTCAACTGGAGTTAATGTCTTGGCGAAAATAAGGTGCAGGAAGCGTGTATCTTTTTTCATCTCGACGGGGAAAGAAGATCCAATTACCTCAATCGTTAGCTGTCCCTGAAACCCAGCATCTACGATAGTGGGAGGGATGAAAAGCCCTAGCCTCGCAAAGGAAGACCTCAAGTTCACGAAAGCCATAACATCACTTGGTAACTTAACATGCTCCTTAGTTACCAGAAGTACATGTTCATTGGGTTTTATGATAAACGATTCTCCTTTTTCAAGTTGGAAGAAATCTGACAAATTAGAAGAAGACGTAAAAACCTTGTCCGTAGGCTTAAATCTCGCTATCTCGTCCCCTACACGTAGATCGACTCCATTTTCACGAATTGTGTCCTGGCTTAACGGGTCTATCTCGATCCACTTCTTTTCCAGATAGTATTTTAGGTCACGATCGCCAAGTATCATTTAGATGTCTTACTTATTTTTTTATGACTTAAAAGAGGAACGGTATTTCAGAGTAACTCTGATTCTTCATTTCTTCCGATTAACTTTTCTCATCATGTTATAAGTAATCTAAAAGTTAAGTGATATATATGGACTTTAAGCTAATAGCTGAATACTTCGATAAGCTGGAGAAAATTTCTTCTAGGATACAACTAACTAACCTTCTTTCTGAACTCCTCAAAAACTCAGACCAATCAAGTATAGACAAGGTAATTTACTTAGTACAAGGTAAACTTGGTCCTGATTTCGCTGGGATTCCTGAGTTGGGTATAGGAGAGAAATTTTTAGTTAAAGCTTGTAGCATAGCAACAGGAGTTCCCGAAAAAGACATTGAAGAATTAGGTAAAAAAAGCGGGGATTTAGGTCAAGTTGTATTTGATCTCAAAAGTAAGGGAAGTAACTCGAACATTTTATCATTTTTAGGAGTAAATGCCGAAACTGATCTCAGCGTCGACACTGTTTATGAAAATCTCTTTAAGATAGCTACACAATCAGGAGAAAAAAGCCGTGAACTTAAAATTGGTCTTCTAGCAGGTCTTTTACAAAAAGCATCTCCTCTAGAGGCTAAATTTATCATAAGATTTGTGGAAGGAAGGCTAAGAGTAGGAATAGGCGATTCTACTATAATTGATGCTTTGGGTCAAGCTTTTGGGATAAGTCCAAATGTAATTGAACGTGCATACAATCTTAGAGCTGACTTAGGTTCTATTGGCAAGCTTGTTATATTAAAAGGTGAGGAGGAATTAAAACAAATTAAACCTAAGGTAGGAATACCAATTAGACCAATGTTAGGTGAAAGGCTTCAGGATCCAGTTGAAATTTTGAATAAATTGGGCGGGAGTGCGATGGCAGATTACAAATATGATGGAGAGAGAGCACAAATTCATAAAAATAAAGATACAATAGAGATCTTCTCTAGAAGAATGGAGAATATAACGTCTCAGTATCCTGACGTAGCGGAGATGGTTAAACAAAACCTTAGTTTGGACGAGGCCATAGTTGAAGGAGAAATAGTTGCAGTGGATAGTAATACCGGAGAACTCAGACCTTTTCAGGATTTAATGCATAGGAAAAGGAAGAATAACATAGAGTCAGGAATTAAGGACTATCCAGTAAATTTATTTCTGTTTGATTTAATGTTTGCTAATCAGGAAGATTTTACCAATAAGCCATTACTTGAGCGCAGAAAGCTTCTTGAGTCTTCGGTGAAGCCAAATTCTGAGGTAAAGATAGCTAAGTACATAATTACAAGTGACGTGAATGAAGTCAAAAAATTCTTCCTTCAGGCTATTAGCGACGGCGCAGAAGGATTGATGCTCAAGTCAATCTCACAATCTAGCATATATCAGGCAGGAGCAAGAGGGTGGTTATGGATAAAGTTCAAGAAGGACTATCAAAGCGAAATGGCTGATACGGTAGATCTAGTTATTGTTGGCGGTTTTTACGGCAAAGGAAAACGCGGAGGTAAACTGAGTTCTCTTCTGTTAGCATCTTATAATCCGACAACTGACACCTTCGACAGCGTATGTAAGGTGGCCTCTGGCTTCACAGACGAAGAATTAGATAATATACAGAAAAAACTTCTAGATATAAAGAGAAATTCAAAACATCCTAGGGTTAATTCTAAGTTGGAAGCCGACGTTTGGGTGGAGCCGATTTATGTTGTTGAAATAATAGGAGCTGAGATAACGCTATCCCCTCTTCACTTATGCTGTTTTGGACAGTTTCAAGAAGATGCTGGACTTTCAATTAGATTTCCAAGATTCATAAGATGGCGTGATGATAAATCTCCAGAAGATGCTACTACTCCCTCTGAAATAATGGAAATGTATAAGGCTCAGCTAAAGAAAGTTCAAGTCTCTTAGCTTGTGGTACGAATGCAGAAAAAATTGCTTTTTATTATCAAAAGAGTGATACTTTTTATACGTGTTATTTAGATACGTTTATAATGTTTCTTTGGTTTTAGCCTAGAAACATTTATGATACTTATTGTCCATTATTCTACCGTGTTACCAAGGATATTAAAGAATGGTGCTATCATTTTAGGTGAGAATCTAGTAGCGGACGGATTTGATGAAAAACCCTTTAGAATAGTTTCTCACTTTCACGCAGATCATATAACAGAGCTGTCAAAGAGCATTAAGAAGAGTATAGGAATTATAGCTACTCCAGCAACGTTAGAAGTGCTTAATCTGGATTATAATATACCCCCTAGGAAAAGTTTCAGTCTAAATTATAGTATATCAACTCACTTTGAAGATGAAGTTCTAACTTTGGAACGCGCCGAGCATGTCTTCGGTTCATGTCAAGTTTTGGTGAAGGGTAAGGACGGCGTCACAATAGGCTATACAGGTGATTTCAAGAATCCAGTTAAAGGTACTCCTGTCCTAAAGTCGGATATCCTTATAATAGAGTCTACTTATGGAAGCGAAAAATTTAGAAGAACATTCAAGGCTGACGTTGATGATCTGTTTTACGGTTATGTAAACGACGCGCTTACCAGAGGTCCTGTTATAGTCTACAGCTACCATGGAAAGGCACAGGAAGCTATGCTTCTTCTACGAGAAATGGGAATTATAGCACCATTTATAACCGAAGGAAAGTTCACTAAAATAACTGAAATAGCTAAGAAGTACGGTTATAACATAGAGGGCGTATTTGACATTTCGTCTAGTGAAGGTAAAGAGGCAGTAAAGAGCGGATGGTATGTAGAATTTAGGCATTACAATGATTTTAAGAAGAGGACAGAAAACGGAACCAACTTCGTTCTCTCTGGATGGGAGTTCGGATCAGCAGTTAGAAAGGTAGATAATAACAGTTACGTGGTATCCTTTAGCGATCATGCGGACTTCGATGACCTACTCTATTATGTAGACAACTCTCCCGCGTCTATGATAATCGTTGACGGCGGAAGGAAAGGTCACGCAATGGAGTTAGCTAAAGCTATAAGATCTAGATTAGGCAGGAAGGCAATCTATATGCCCTGAATTAAAGCTTCAGTTAATACTCTTCCATCTACCCTCATATCTACGTTAAAGATCTTTGAAATTGTGGGCGCAACGTCGATTATCCTACAGTTTATTGATTGCCCTTTTCTAAAATTTTTCCCTTGCATTAAGATTATACCTTCCATATCTTCAGCTTTGTAATAGCCATGATCTGCAGTAGAGGTTCTATAAGGAATCACGCTTTCTATTATATCCGTATTTCCTATCACAGAAGACAACGAATAACCCTTAGAAACTCCCATTATTGCTATGTCTCCTTTTCTATCATCTGCAGGCATCTCATTTGCATATATTGATGTGAAAATTCTTACATGATTCTCTGGGTCTTCCAGCATTTCCAGATTCCTCATTATGTACCTAATAAGCTTTGGAAATTCCTTCTTATTGACTATACCGTATCTCTCCCTGTTCATTAGATTAACTCTAATTATTCCTCCTCCACCATAGAAAGCCTTAGTATGTTTCCAGTCAATTCTATCTTCATTTAATTTTAATAAGTTAATTTTCTCTAATAACTTGTTTATGTAAACTCTTTTCTGAACCTTAGATATTCCATGATCAGAGCAAATTACGATATTATCACCTAAATTCATATGATAGCTTATGAAGTCGTCACTAAGGCTATATCCTTTCTTAACGCTCTCTTTGGCTTCCTCGTTATCTATGCCATAAAGTAAGTGTTGTAGATTATCAATGAGCGGTAAGTATGTTATCGCGAAATCCCATTCATATTTTTTAAGGATATACAGAGAATAATTAGAAAAGAACGAGAAGGCGAAATTTACGGTTTCCATGTATTCCTTGAGATTAATCAATCCGTTAGATAGACCGTGATAATCCCCATCTAGAATCATGCCGTTTTTCAACGATACATTATTCCATACGTCTTCTTCTATGTTCTTATCGTTTGACCATTCTTCGTTTTTAAATCCTGGAGGCAAAACATACACGTAGTTTTCCTTAAGTAAAGCCTTGGTTACTCCGATAAGCTCCTTCCTTTTGCAAACTGTTTTTATTTTTATAGGGTCACTCCAAACATACTTCTGAAGTATAATCTCCTCCTCTCCCTCTTCTCCGGGGTATCTTAGAATTCCTTTGTTGTCTCCGATGCTTAATTTCCAATTTTTCTCCATTATCATATTATCGCCATCTTTTATTAAAAATCCTTGATCACAACCTTTCATTTTAGACTTGTATGGATCGAAGAGAATCAGATTGTTCATCTTCCATTTGTCAGGTAATGATTGTGGAGATGAAAGAACGATAGTTTTGTATCCTTTTTTAGACAAGTATACCCAAATCGGTTCATCTATTAAGGAAGTGCTGGAAAACGCCGAAAGTGGCTTATATAGAGGTTTGTTCTTAATGAAAATTTTAGGTCCAGTTATACCATTATGTTCTGGCTCTTTTCCTGAAAATAGAGCAGCTAAAGCTACTGGAGTTATTGACGGAAACACGCTTTTCAAATTCCCCCATATTCCCTCCTTTATTATGGTCGAGAAAGACCTAAGATCGTCTTTGAATTCTTTAAGTAGATGAAAAGAAGCTCCATCCAAGACTACTAGTAAAACTTTCCCCAAAAAGGGTGCACCTACTCCTTATCATAAACCCTTTTCTCAATATCCTCTCTGATACTTGTAGGAGATATCATGTTTACATGGGATCTCTTTATATTTCCTTTTTTATCAAAGCTTATTGCAAACTCGAAATATCCTCTTTCGTTTTTAAATTGTCCAAAAACGTCGTATCTATCTTTGAATTCCTGATAATATTTTATATCTAAATCTTTTATTGAGTTATAGCCGACCTTTGATAAAGTTTTTTCTGTTAAATCTTTTACTATTTCGCTCATTTTCATTTACCTCAGGTCTTGAAGAAGTTTTCTTATCCCACCTATACTATGTTCTTTACTCTCAATTATTTTTACCTCTTTTTTCCTTTCTATTGCCTCCGTAGTGAATGGACCTATGCTAATCACTATATAGTTGCATCTATCTGAAAGATATTTTGAAAGAACTTTGGCTGTTTCGCTGCTGGTGAATACTATGTAGTCTGCCCAACAGCTCTCTAGGTATTCTTTTGCTTTTTCTACGCCTTTCTCATCATTTTCGATTATATATGAGTTAACCTCTTTGTATTTTATTTCACCTTGCAGTTTGTCCCTTAGGTAACTGTTTCCCTTGTTACTTCTTATTACCAACAAAGAAGTTATACCGTCCTTTAATATTCTATCGGCAAGCGATTTACTATCATATGTTTCTGGTACTATCGGAATAATTCCCTTAGCCTTTAATAAAAGGGCTGTCTCCGAACCTATAGCATATACTTTTTCCGGCATACTATTCACAGTGAAACACTCTACTGATTTTTCGCTCATAAACACAATAGCTTCGAATTGTTTTACGTCTATAGGTCCAACATTTACGCACAACGTTCTCTCTATAGGTATGTTGATAATATGAAATCCTTCAACTTCTCCGAGCGATTTTCCCTCAGGTCTAAAGGAAATTACCCTCCTCTTTTGATATCTCTTTGAGTCTTCTTGCAAGTTCATCACCGGCCTTTTTAGGATCATCCCCCGCAACTATTGTTGCAGTAAATTTAGATTTATTGGTATATATTGTAGCTATTCCTTCTAATTTATTATCTATATGTCTAAAGAATACTCCGAGTGGAGAATTGCATCCAGCACCTAAGATATTTCCAACCTCCCTTTCAGCTATTGATTCCATTCTAGAATCTTCAGAATTAAAATTTTCTAACACTTTCTTAATTTCTTTGTTATCCTTTCTGGCAACAACTGCTATTATCCCTTGATTAGCTGCAGGAGTTAGATCAACTGGATTTAATCTTTCATATTTTACGTTAAGTTTTAACCTTTCTATGCCAGCCTCAGCGACTATAATGAAATCGTAACTTCCATTGAACAACTTAGATATTCTAGTGTCTAAATTTCCTCTTAGGCTAGATATCTGCAGATTTGGATTTATGAAATGTGTAAACTTTTGCCTTCTAACGCTACTACTTCCTACTATGCCTTCATCAGCGCTATAGATGGATTTGTTATTTCTGCTAATTACAATATCAAAGGGAGATCCTCTAGGTAAAGTAGCAATAACTTCGAGCTTCTCATCCAGGGTTGTTTCTATATCTTTC
This sequence comes from Sulfuracidifex metallicus DSM 6482 = JCM 9184, assembly GCA_032834875.1. Classification (NCBI taxonomy): domain Archaea; kingdom Thermoproteati; phylum Thermoproteota; class Thermoprotei; order Sulfolobales; family Sulfolobaceae; genus Sulfuracidifex; species Sulfuracidifex metallicus. Next base: position 2,164,976 of record CP135238.1, on the reverse strand, counting down.
ATACTATGAACTGCAAGGTCAGCCTCGCCTTTAAGTACCATCTCGTTAACTTCTTTTTCGAATATTCCCTTACCTATTTTACCTATTTCAGAAGAATAGTTAATGTCTCCTCTTGTTTTAACTTCAATGAAACTTACATCATATCCTAATCTTTTTAGATAATCTATAACTAAATCCGCTTGTGCTTTACTAAGTTTACTACCTCTAGCTGCTACCTTTATCATTTTTTATCTCTCTCAATACTTTTCTAAATTTATCTATAGTGAAATTAATGACATTCTGACTATGTGATGCTGATGTGAAAATCGTCTCCAGCTGACTTGGCGGTATAAATACTCCTTCTTTCAGCAATTGTTCGTGTAGGTTGAGGTATAGGGATTTATTAGCCTTTTTAGCTTCAGTGGCGTTTTTTACTTCCTTGACTCCCAGAAAGAACTGCATCATACTTCCTACTCTATGTGTGACATGATCGATCTTCATCATTTGATCCACTTCTTGTGAGATCACTTTAGCGGCTTCATTTGATATTTCGTAAGCATTAGTATGCTCTAGCTCTTCAATAGTTGCCAATCCAGCAGCCATAGAGAGTGGATTAGCATTAAATGTACCCGCATTGAACACCTCTCCTGCAGGAGTTATTGAATCCATTATTTCCCTTCTTCCCGCAATAGCTCCTATAGGAAGTCCACCACCAATTATTTTACCTAAAGTTGTAACATCAGGGACAACTCCAAACATGCCCTGAGCTCCGCTCAGTCCAAGTCTGAAACCGGTAATAACTTCATCGAAAATAAGTAATGTTCCAAACGCCGAAGTTAGTTCTCTAATTCCCTTGATAAAGTCAGTTTTAGGCGGTATAACGCCATAATTTCCCATCACTGGTTCCATTATAACTCCAGCTACGTTCTCCTCCTTGAGATACTTTTCCACACAAGTGAGGTCATTGTATTCGCATAATAGGACGGTTTTTACTATGTCCTTTGGTATGCCTTTTGATATTGTTATTCCATACTCTGATACTGCACTTCCAGCTTCTATTAATCCATAGTCATGGGCACCATGATAGTTTCCGTTAAACTTAATTATTTTCTCCCTACCAGTGAAACCTCTTACTAGTCTTATTGCGTTCATAGTTGCCTCAGTTCCACTGTTTACAAACCTTATCTTTTGGGCTGATGGAATGTGAAATATAATTTTCTTAGCCAGTTCAACTTCTATTCTAGACGGAGTACCATATAGCCACCCTTTTTGGACCTGTTCCATTATTTTATTCCTTACCTTTTCAGGGGAATGACCTAAAATCAAAGGTCCGTATCCTAGGACATAGTCTACTATTTTTTTACCGTCCTCTGTAATCAGAAATGGCCCTTCGCCCTTAGAAGTATAGAACGGATAAGGTTTTACTAAAGCCCTAACTGGGCTATTAACTCCACCAGCAAAAAGTTGTTGGGCTTCCTTCCAAAGATTAATGCTCAAAATGGATCACCTTCATTTAACCATTCTATTATCTTATTTGCGTAGTACGTTATCACTATGTCAGCTCCAGCCCTAAATATGGCGTTTGTTACTTCCAGCACTGCTCTTTTCTCATCTATCCATCCATTTATTGCTGCAGCTTTTAGCATACTATACTCTCCGCTTACATGATATGCGGCCAAAGGATAACAAGGAAAACTTTGCTTTACTCTTGTGATTACATCTAAATAAGTATGTGCAGGTTTAACCATAACTATATCTGCTCCTTCTTCGATGTCTAAATATACTTCTCTAACTCCTTCCTCCAAATTACGTGGATCCATTTGGTAGCCTCTACGATCTCCAAAAGCTGGCTTAGAATATGCAGCTTCTCTAAAAGGTCCATAAAAAGTGGATGCATATTTAGAGCTGTACGCCATTATGGGAACATCCTGGAATCCATTTTCATCTAAAGTTTTCCTAATTTCTCCTACAACGCCGTCCATCATACTAGATGGTGCTATAACGTCTGCCCCAGCCTTAGCTTGGCTTAGGGCAATTTTAGCATGCAACTTTATGCTTTCATCATTATCTACCTTATAGGAGGAACCATTAATGGTAACTATTCCGCAATGTCCATGAGACGTATATTCATCTGTACATTCATCAGTAATCAAAAGTACCTTGCCGCCAAATGTGTTTTTTATTAATTTCAATGTTTTTTGAATAATGCCATCACTATCCATTGCAGATGTAGCTAGATCATCTTTAATTTTCGGAACCCCAAATAATATAAATTTATTTATTCCATTCTTGAGCGATTCTTCAATATAATTTATTAATTTGTCATTCACTGGATATCTATACACTTCAGGCATTGTTTTTATTTCTTCTGGATTATCGATGCCATCTTTTATGAAAATGGGCAAAATTAAACCATCTTTTCTTATTTGGGATTCAGCTACCAGATCCCTCAGTAGTTTCTTGCTTCTTAATCTCCTTGGTCTTAATGTCGGAAATGTGGCCATAATTAAATAGAGTAATTAGGAAGTTAATGTAATTTCTTTCATCGTTTTCTATCATCTTTTTGGTTCCTGATATAACTGGCTCTAATCCTTTGTTTATTATAGATTTCGACATTATGTCAAGTATTTCTTCTATATCTGTATTTAGTTCTATTCCTCTTTTCATTAATTCCTTTTTAGCCTTGTTTACCTCCTCTTCCCTTATTTTTTCTACGTTGTTTAGCATCTTGGAGATAATTTCGTTTTGAATTTCTTTCATATAATCTTCTATAAACTCATTTACACCTTCATCTACTATCTTGTCTATTTTGGGGAGTTCTTCTAATCTATTAGCCATGTTCATCGTAGAAAAGTCCTGTAAATCGGTAAGCGTTAAAACGTTATTTCCAGCGAATAAAGGAGGTACAGAAAGATCTACCACAACCTTGGGCTTGTTATCGGTTAATTCAATTTTTTCTCTAATGCCTGAAATAGCAGATATTGCTACATCATAATCCTTAATTTTAGACAAGTCCAATTTTATTCCTTTATATCCGTATTTTTGAGCCAACTCTACAGCCTTACTTTCTGTTCTATTCATAATTGTCACGTTCTTTACGCCTTCTTTATATAGTAGTTCTGACATCTTTGAGCCAATCTCCCCAGCCCCAAGTATTAGAATTTCTACACTATTTATATTCTCTACTACCTCCTTTATTTTTTCTAATGCTAGAGAATAAATACCAACCTTTCCTTTTGATATGTTAGTTTTTGTTCTTGCAACTCTCCCTACTTTCAGGGATCTGTCAACCAATTTTTCGAGATATCTGTCTGTAGTACCTATCTTCTTTGCTGACGCTATTGCGCATTTTATTTGATTTAATATTTCATATTCTCCTACAGCAATAGAATCAACTCCACTGGCAACATAAAAAAGATGCTTGATAGCTTCTATACCTTCCCTTATAACTGTATCATTGAGCTTTAACTTCCCATGGTGCAGGTCTCCAATGTATTTAAGCAAAATCTTGGCTTTATCTCTAGCTTTATCTCCATGTATATATAATTCCACCCTATTACAAGTTTGAAGTAAGAAAACCCCAGATCGTATAACGTCCTGAATTCTTCTCAGTTCTGACTCATCTAGGTAATAATAATGAAGTGTGTCCATACCAACGTTTTTGTACGTGAAAATTAATGCAGAAAAACTTTCGTTTATCTCATTTATAAACCTATTTTTACTAATCAATTCTCGTCACCTACTATTTCTTTAGCTCTTTCAAGAGCATTTTTGATATCGCCTTCTTTAGCCCTAAGGTTAAACTCCCTATCATCAAAAATTTCATGATATAAGTGATACCTCCTTTTCGGGTCTTTTACGTTTTCCTTTAAGAAAACTTTAATTTCAGCCATAGCATGTAATAGATTTATTATTTCTTTTGAAGCGAGTATATCACTGTTTATCCTGTTAAGTATCTCTTTCGACACTATACTCGAAATTCCAAAAGTTGTTACTGCAACTCCAAAATCATTATTTACCATCGAAATTGGGATAATAAAATCGGAGTTTTCCATATTGCTTGGATCGTTACAAAGCTTCCCCATCTCCCTAGCAAGTTCACATATATCTTTGTTTAAAGCTGGATTTCCTGTTGCGCTAATTACCAGATTCGTGTCTCTTATTAATTCTTTTAATTCTAATTTAGTATTGATATTTATCTCTTTTTTGAAAAGAAATAATGTTTGATATGACTTCTCTAACTCCTTAAGCTCGGTTGAAAAATCCTTGCTTATAACCTTGACCTTGAATCCAGCCTTAAGTAACTCCTTTGCTCTAATTGTACCAACAGTCCCTCCACCTATAACTACAACGTCTATCTTGTAACTTCTAAGGAAGATGGGAAAGAACCCACACATTAGTTAAAGTAAGACTTGATTTGTTTTAAATGTTAAATTAAAACCAACGATCCAGTCCAGTTTGTCTTTCTAAGTTTTTACTGCTTTTTATTGCCTTTTGAAGCCTTCCTACGGCGTTAACTACTCTCTCTTCACTGAAATCATGGCAGTCAATTAATATTCTTTTTATTTTCTCCTCATCTGGTTCTTTTAATTCTAAACTAGTTTTAGGGTCTATAACTTTTGGATTGAGGAAAAGCTGTCTTATTTGTTTATAGTCAAATAATATCTCTTTTTCATCGATTTCTTTTCCTATGGCTTTTTCAATATCTCCGTACTTCTTTATTATTTTTAGTGCAGTCTTAGGTCCAATTCCCTTAATCCCCTCAGGATTATAATCAGTACCGATTAATATTCCTATATCTATTAATTGTTCTCTTGTTATTCCTAGTTTATGTAGAAGCGAATCGAACTCAATGATTTCTGGAACTATATCTACATACTGATCTTTATTTGGGAGCTTTCTTTTTCCTGTCATGGTTAAATTACGTATAAGTCTCCTTGCACCGAAGAGTAGTGAATCGTAGTCCTGACTAGCTGAAGCCCAAGCATAATCTTTTTGAGAAAGGTAGGCTGCCTCGGCCTCACCCTCAGAGGGAGCATTAACTATAGGTATTCCCATGTTAATTAAGAGTTCCTTGCTTTCCGTCGCTATGTTGTTAGTAAGCCTAGAAGACATTTGAGCATATTTCTTCATAGATTTAATTTCTCCTTGTTCCTTGGCTTGGTTGTATTTTTCTTCAGCCTCCTCTTTTATCTTTATTCTACGTTGAATTTCCTGTGTCTTTTCTTCGGGAGGTTTACCATCAAACACATATATTGGTATTATTCCGTTTTCTACTAGATTTATAGTTCTATAGAAAATACCGCTTAAATGACTTGTGGATCTGCCTTGTTTATCCATTAAGGGTGTCCCATCTGCTTGTCTTATTGCTGCAAGAAACTGATAAATAGCATTGTAAGCATCAATAGCTACTTTTTTTCCCTTAATATTATTTAGACTTATTTCTTTGGAACAATCCTCTACTATATCTGAAAGATCTACTCCGATTCGAAGTCACCCAAGTAAGTTATCATTCTTGTATCTTCTTTTATTAATGATACTGATATCATTCCCCTAATTTCAAGGCTCATTAAAGCCTTTAGAAAATCCTTATAAGGTACCTCATATTTTACGCTATTTTTAACTTCCTTATATAGGTCATCTTCAACAATTGGGGCATTTAACCTCCTAACTTTTTCCATTATAACGTAAGCAATAGGAACTTCCCTCCACATAGTATCACGTGAAGGTACTTGGCTTTACTATAGCCTTAGGTAGCTGCTGTCTTGCTTTCTCTAGCCAGTTCTGATAGAATTGTATCATATCTTGTGTCACAGATGGTTTTATCTTCACCATAGCCTCTGCAAAGTGTTTAGGTCTTACTTCAACCTTATTCTTCATGCATTCCTTGACTTCTTTGTCTTTGCAGTCTTGGTTCTGTCCGCACTTCTCTGTAGCTGCATCTATACATACTCTCATAGATTCTCTAACTGCTCTCATTGCAGCTTCCCTGACTAGAGCTGCAATGTCAGCTCCAGTATATCCTTCTGTTCTGTTAGCTATTTCTTCTAGGTCCGTATCAGCACTAAGAGGGATGCCTCTAGTATGCACCTTTAATATGTCTTTTCTCGATGTTACATCTGGTGGAGGTACATATAGTAATTTCTCAAACCTACCTGGTCTTAATAGTGCAGGATCTAGTATGTCTGGTCTATTAGTTGCCGCAATTATTATTACGTTTTCTAACTTTTCTACTCCGTCCATCTCGGCCAAAAGCTGGTTTACTAACCTTTCTGTTACTCCGCTATCGTACGACGCTCCTCTCATAGGAGCTAGAGCATCTATTTCATCGAAGAATATCACTGCGGGAGCATACATCCTAGCTTTCCTAAATATTTCCCTAATTGCCTTTTCGCTCTCTCCTACCCATTTAGATAATACCTCTGGTCCTCTTACAGCAATGAAATTAGCTCCGCTTTCAGTAGCTACAGCTTTAGCTAACATCGTCTTTCCAGTTCCTGGAGGCCCAAATAATAGTATACCCTTAGCTGGGTCAATTCCAGCCTTTTCGTATACTTCTGGGTATTTTAGAGGATATTCTACTACTTCCCTTAGTTCGTCCTTCAGCTCTTCATGACCTCCTACGTCTGTCCACTTAACTTCTGGTATTTCTATGTATATTTCTCTTAGTCCGCTTGGAACTATCTCTTTGAATGCCTTCATAAAATCGTCCATTGTAACCCTCATAGAATCAAGTACTTCTGCAGGTATCTTATCCTGATTTAGATCTATCTTTGGTAAATATCTTCTTAGAGCATACATTGCAGCTTCTCTAACTAAAGATGCAAGATCCGCACCCGTATATCCATGGGTCATATCGCTAAGCTTTTCTAAGCTTACATCATCGGCAAGAGGCATGTTTCTAGTGTGAATTTGGAATATCTCCATCCTGCCTGTCTTATCAGGTAGAGGAATCTCGATTTCACGATCGAATCTCCCAGGCCTTCTTAAAGCTGGATCTACCGCGTTTGGTCTATTAGTTGCCGCAATAACTATTACGTTTCCTCTGTTTTCAAGCCCGTCCATTAATGTTAATAGCTGAGCTACAACTCTCCTTTCGACTTCTCCTATAACTTCGTCTCTCTTAGGAGCTATTGCATCTATTTCGTCCACGAATATTATTGCTGGAGCGTGCTTCTTTGCATCCTCAAATATTTCTCTAAGTCTTTGCTCGCTTTCTCCATAGAATTTGCTCATAATCTCAGGTCCATTTATGGATGTGAAATAGGCATCTGTTTCGTTAGCTATGGCTTTTGCTAGTAACGTTTTTCCGACTCCTGGCGGACCGTAAAGCAATATACCCTTTGGAGGCTCAATTCCTAATCTCTTAAAAAGCTCAGGATGTCTTAGAGGGAGCTCTACTAGTTCCCTCACCTTTTCTATTATGTCTCTTAGTCCTCCTATATCTTCATATGTTACACGAGGATACTTGGTTTGTTCTACTGGCTTGTCAGATATATTTATTATTGTTTCGTCGTTCACAATTACTATTCCTGCAGGTTTAACTTGTACTACGGTAAATGGAATAGCTTGACCTAGCACGGGTATAAGGACCGTATCTCCTTCCACTAGGGGGAACTCTTTAAGCCTCTTCTTTACGTAACTTACGAAACCAGGATCTACACTTATAGAGAAATTAGAGGGAGCTAGTTTTACCATAGATGCCTGCTTTACGAAAGCTTTCCTTACTACTACCTTGTCTCCTATAGAAACACCAGAATTCTTTCTAGTAATTCCATCCATTCTTATTATATCTCTTTCTCCGGTTATGTCATCTTGGCTTAGATGCCATGCTATGGCCGCAGTTTTTCTTGTTCCCTCGATTTCAACTACGTCACCTGGTTGAACGTCAATTTGAGAAAGTAATTCAATATCTATTCTTACTTTTCCTCTTCCAACGTCCTTTTGTCTAGCTTCTACAACTTTGAGAACTAGCTCCCTCCTTGGGGGCCTTTGCTCTTCGCTGGCACTCAAACTTGATCTCCAAGAAATATAGTGGCTTCGAAGGTAATAAGAACTTGTGTATCAAAAGATTTATTTAGAACCCTAGTCTCGTCATTCCAACGACTTCAGCGTGGCTTACTCCCTCTACGGAATTTGCAGTCTCTTCTAGAAGATCCGTTCCACCTTCAGTTTGTTCCGGCATTTGAACGTAAAGAACTAAGGAGTTTAGTCCGTATGCTATTGGTTCGGTTTCTTTTTTAACTATTTTATAGCCTTCTGGCAGCTTAGATGCAATTTCGTTGTATATCTTATCTAAGCTAACTTCGTCGCCTTCAGGGAACACCTTTAAAACTATTAAAAGCTCGGTCATTCTTATCACCTTATGGTCCCTTAAATCCACATTTAGGACAAGTATATTCTACCACTTGCTCTCTACAAAGATAATCTCTTATTATTGTCACTTCACCGCAATTAGGACAAGTGAACTCTACACCTCTTTCCTTTGGATGAAGTAACTTTCCACAGCTAGAACATACTAACGGTTCAACCTCATCTCTGATGCTTAATTTTATCGAAGACATATCCTACAGTCCTCAGGTAAATTAATAATAAGCATATTTATGTTTACTCTGTCGTTCGACTAATATGAAGATGGTTATAATCGTTAGAAACGATTTACAGATGGGAAAGGGAAAGATTGCAAGTCAAGTAGCTCATGCAGCAGTATCCTTAGTCTTGGAAATAGCACAACATGAAAAGGTACCATTTTCAGATTGGCTTAAGGAATGGTTAGATGAAGGTCAGCCTAAAATAGTAGTCAAGGTAAACTCCGAAGAAGAGCTAACTCAGAGGATAAATAGAGCTAGACAGGAGGGGTTACCTACAACTTTAATTCATGATGCAGGTCGAACACAAATAAATCCCGGTACCCTCACGTGCGGAGGGATAGGACCGGGCCCTGATCACCTGATTGATAAGATAACTGGTGACTTGAAATTACTTTGATGCCTACACTCCTTGATATAGCCTTAGGTATGGAAAAGTACTATTATAATTGGAATAGTGTAGAAATTTCTATTCCTAGACCTGATGGTTTCATCGTAGAAGAGGAAATATGCAACCAATTATGTTCTAGATGGAAGCCTAATGACAAAAATGGTCGATACGCTATTTTTCTTCTTAATAAGAAGAAGAGAGATCACTTTTCGGTCATAAGAGAAATCAATTCTAAGTTTAAACTAAGCTTTAAATTCATAGGCATTAAGGACGCTAATGCCATCACAACTCAAGTAGTCTACATAGATCTAGCCTCGTCTAAAAGCAAAAACATACCTTCTTTTTACTCGTCAGAGGATGGCTCCTTTAATCTGGAATTTATAGGAACAGTAGATAGAAAGTTAAATCATACGGGAAATCATTTTTCTATTACCTTAGCGACAAAAGACGACGAAGAAATAGAGAATAGGCTTAACGAGATAGCTAGAAATCCCTTTTTGCCAAACTTCGTCGGATATCAGAGATTCGGCAGTAGAAGACCTGTTTCCCACGTTATAGGAAGATACCTTCTTAGAAGAGAATGGGAGAAAGCATTTATATGGATTTTAGGCATGCCTTTTATTCATGAATATGAAAGAAATAGAGAAATAAGAGAAGGTATAATGAACGGAAATGGAGTAACAATTAATGAAATACCCTCTTCCATGTTCTATGAAAAAGCCTTATTTAAGAACTTCTTGAATACAAACAGTTTCTATGAAGCCCTACGAATGACGCCTTTACCGATAGAAATATACGTTGACGCCTTTCAGAGCTATATTTTCAATAAATATCTGTCTAGGACATTTGAGAACATAAGAGATGTAAATTATGAGATCACTTTACCAACTTATTTTAGTGGATGCGATGATATATGTAAAGAGATTTATATTGAGGAAGGAATAGATAAAGGATTTTTATCAGAGATTTTCGGAGTAAAGGTGCGTGAGATTCGTAGAAGAGCTTTTATGAGGGTTAGTAATCTTTCGTCTTATAGGAATAAGGAAAAAGGAAAAATAACAGTAAATTTCTCTCTACCAAGGGGGTCTTACGCAACTATTTTCTTGAGGGAAATTTCTCATTTTAATCCATTACTTTTTACTTAGCTCTAAGGGACTAGCCTCTTCTTATCTCTTGGAAACGGAACGATTTCCTTAACATTCTGCAGTCCAGTTAGCATTAACATAACTCTGGACAGTCCCATTCCAAAACCTGCGTGGGGAGGCATACCATAATCGAACCATCTAAGGAAGAATTCAAAACTTGAAGGATTAAGGCCTCTTGCCTTTAGAGCACTTTCAAGTACTTCTCTTCTGTAATTTCTAGTGCTACCTGATACAATCTCAAGAAATCTAAATATTAGGTCAAAACTCTCACTCAAGTCTTTGTTATCATCTCTAGCTTTTGTGTAGAAAGGTCTACTTAACGTAGGCCAGTCTGTGATGAAGTATAAGTCTTCTTTTATTTCCTCATTAATTACCCTTAACTCCGGGGTTCCTATGTCATCTCCAAATTTAATATTTAAACCTTTATTTTTCAGAATTTCTAAAGCTTCTATATAAGTTATCCTACGTAGCGGTAACTTGATCTCTGGCAATTCGTAATTGAGTATTTTTAACTCGTCTCCACATTCTTCCCTAACTTTAGTTATCATGTTCTTTATTATCTCTTCCAATGTCTCCATTACATCTTTGTAACTGGAGAATGCCATCTCTACGTCCATGCTAACGAATTCGGATAGGTGATAAGGAGTATCTGACTCTTCTGCTCTCCATGCAGGAGCTATTTCAAAAACTCTTTCTACCGCACCAGCCATAAGCTCTTTATACAGCTGAGGACTTTGGGCAAGGAACGCCTCTTTGCCAAAGTATATAACTGTGAAAAGTTGAGCCCCACCTTCAGTTCCAGTAGCTATTAGCTTAGGTGTAAATATCTCATAAAATCCCTTTTTGTATAAGGCTTCTCTAAATGCCCTAACTGCGGTAGACTGAATTTTGATGACAGCTTGCATCTCTTCTCTTCTTAGATCCAATAACCTTTCCCTTAACCTAGTGTCTATATCTGCCTTCACTTTACCTGTAACATCTAAAGGCAGAGGGGTCTTAGCTTTGCTTATAAGAATTACTTCGGAGGCATGTATTTCCACTCCTTTTGGAGCCCTTTTATCAGCTTTAACTCTTCCTTTTACGCTAATTACGGATTCTTGAGTTAGTTCATTAGCTAAACCAAAGGATGGAGAGTCCTTCGAGAGTACAACTTGTCCAATACCAGTCTTGTCCCTTAAAAGTATGAACTTCTTTCCTCCAAGATCCCTTACGTTTAAAACCCAACCTGCAAGTCCTACTTCTTGGTTATCTAGATCTGGTGTTATATCTCTAACGAAGTGGGTTCTGTACATTTTTTATTCTACCCTTATTCGCACAGCTGTAGAGTGGATTTTTGAAAGTGCCGATTCTAGTAACCCAGCCTCTGCTGGGAGCATTCTTCTTTCGGTTTTAGATACCCTTATCACATACTGAACTGAACCATCGGGCAACCAAACTGTATTTACTCCTAGAACTCTAGCTGGAGACAGAAGTTGCATTGCACTGTTCTTTATACTATTGGTCTTTTCTAAAACTCTCACCTTTACTCTTAACTTATCTTGCAATATTTTAGCAACTTTTATCCATTTTTGTTGAGTCATTGTAGGACCACTATTAACTAGCAAGATAACTAAATGATTCAATTTTATTGCCTTATCATATGTGGAATCTTTTAGTTCCTTAAACTGTGTTTCTTCAAGATCAAGCAATATCTTGATTACTTCAATGTCAAAATCGTCTACTTTTCCTTCATCAACTAAAGATTGGCACCTATCACAAAAGAGTCCGCTTCTGACACAAACGTAATCAAGGGGTATCTTCATTCTGATCCACTCCGTTTACCGCAATACTTTTGAATATGAGCTAATATAGTTATGGAGGGAATATAAATGCCTCTCACTGATCCCGAAAAACTACAAATAGTTCAGAAAAGAGTATTCATAAAAAAGGTGTGTAGAGAGTGCGGAGCTCTCAACTCGGTTAGAGCAACAAAATGCAGGAAATGCCACAGTAAGAACCTAAGGTTGAAGAAGAAAGAATTACCTACTAAAAAGGGTTAGAACTTTATACCTAAGCTATTTAATCTATCTTTTACGCTTTTTGAGTTTTCTTCAAAATATTCTACGTGCTTCGATAAGATTTCTTTATCTATTGACAATTTTCCCTCTCCTATTAATTTTACTATATTTTTTATCTCTTCCTCGTCTTCGTCTCTAAATGCGTTGGCTTTCAATAAGAGATAGTCTTCTAAGATTATTGCCTTTGCGGTATAATCTCCTATCTTTTTTTCCAAAGAGCTCTCTATAACAATTGGAGGAACAAAGAAATCCTGTATATTCTCATAAAGATCTAATTGAAGCTGTTCATCATCAACTGGAATCATCAGTCTGGGAGTATCAATTGGCGTTTTCCCTAAATCCCATCCATGCTCTTCAGAAAAAGCGTCTATTCTATCTTCATCTGTAAAGACGCTTATACTAGTTATAAAAACGTCCACATCACTTTCAGTGCCCTTCCTTTTCAATTCTAGGTCTAAAACAGTATCTCCTATGATTATGAAGTCGGTAAGCTTACTTAACTCCCTTAGGACATCTCCTACTTTACTAAACGGAATCATCAATAAGAACTATGAAACACTTTTAAAACCTTTATTCTATAAACTAATAGATTGCCGGGGTAGCCAAGCGGTAAGGCGGCACTAACCCATCGTTAGCGCTAAGGGGCCGCAGTGGGTGTGGTCACCCGTTTATCGGGGGTTCAAATCCCTCCCCCGGCTCTAAGGTTTATCTAATAGAATGTTTATACTACTTTGATGAGTCAACCTAAGAGAAAGGAGGAAACGTTAGGTATAGAGATGACCGGTCATGAAGCTCTTGCATGTGTGCTTAGGGAGCTAGGGATAAAGGTCGTTTTCTCTAGCCAAGACTTACCTTCTTTCATAAAGGAAACTCTAAAAAGTAAGGAGATCAAGGTAGAAGATTCTCCAACTGTTAGAGGAGCAGTGTTGATGGCAGATTCATATGCACGTGAAAATAACACTACTGGAGTGGTAATTCAAATTCCCGGTTCAGGCCTACTTGAGGCTGTGGATATAGTAGCCCAAGCTTTCATGGATTCAGTTCCTCTATTATTAATATCTAGCATAAGATCTTATAGGGACGCTGGCCGTTCTAGATTGGGCGAACTTAGGACTAACGAAGATTTATCTAATATATTTGCCCCAATTACAAAATTTAGAGAAAAGATTATTAGTATAGAGGAAGTTACAGTTAATATAGAAAAAGCCAATAAAGAGGCTTTAAGCAACCGTAACAGGCCTTCCTATATTGAGATAGCCGAGGATCTATTTAGGCTTAAAGCTTATCCTCTGTCTACTGCTGGGCAGAAGCCAGAAAAAAGAACTCCAGATAAGAATACTGCAGCAAAAGTTGGTGAACTTCTTGTCAACTCTACAAGGCCAGTTATAATAGCTGGATATGGTGTTATGGCTAGTAATGCAGAGGGTGATCTAAGGGAAATTGTGGAACTTTTAGATATACCAGTTATCTCTACATTTAGAGCTAAAGGCGTGATTCCAGCGTCAAATGGGCTTTATGCGGGTGAAGGCATAGGTATAGTTGGAACAGATGAAGGTAATAGATTGCTTGAAAACGCCGATGTTATTGTAGCACTTGGAACTAGATTCGGTCAATTATCAACTGGAGGATGGACGTTTAAATTCAAGGCAAATTTAGTTCATAATAACATCGATGGTGAAGATATAGGCAAGGTAATCATGCCACAGCTTCCTGCTGTATCAGATACTGGGCTTTTTATAAAAGAGGTACTTAATGTAGTTAAGACAAAGGTAAAGGAAAAAATAGACAGGGGAATTAAAAAAGAGATAATGATGTATAGAAAAGGAATAATTCTTGCATCACATGCTGATCTTTGGCCTTATGACGTTATAAGGCTTTTATCACAGATGAAAAATTACTCTAAGGTATTTGTTGACGTAAGTGCAACTACTATTGATGCGGTTAGATTACCGATAGAGAATAAGAAGAGTTGGTTCATAAGTAGCTCTGTCATATCACATGGAATGGCAATAGGTGGTCTAATTTATTCCTCAGATCCTAAAGCTATAGGTATAACAGACGTCAGGAGCATAATTCAGAACGCCGCATTACTAGAGAGTAAGATGAATTCTGCCAAAGGAAAATTACTAATATTCAACGATGGAGGTTCTAATTATATAGATACATCTAGGTCCGACGTTCCTTTCGTCATGAAGAGCGACGTCTTTTATGACGTAGATAGAAGACTTGAGAAAGGATTAGGAGCAATAACAATTTCAACCTATTCTGAGCTTAAGGATGTCCTTAAAAACGATAGTAATAAATTAGAGATATACAATATTAAGATTGATAAGTGTTTTAATTCAGTAGTTTTACAGAGAGCTTAATTTAGATCTAAATTGCCAATTGATCATTGCTATCATGGTTTTCCCTCTTGTTATGCAATAAATAATAAATTAAATATATATTTTTCCTTTTTTAGTTTAAAATTTACTTTAATATATTTATTTCATAGATAGAAGAAAATAGATAAAATCCTTATTTGCATGACTCAATTATATCAAAGTAAAATATTCTATTTGAAAATTTTATGGGTCCGCGGGGATTTGAACCCCGGATCACTGCCGTGTGAGGGCAGCGTCCTAACCAGACTAGACTACGAGCCCATCAACTCTAATAGCCTAATTGCTCTTAATATAATTTTTCTGGCACTTCAATCGTTACACAATAACCTTGAAGGTCCGCAACATCTGGATCTATATCTACAGCTCGCATTCTATCATCTACATTATTTAGATCTAATACATTTACTGTGAAATCTGGGTAAAGCGATTTAGCAACTTTAAAGGAGCTTAATATATCCTTGTAGCTTGTACTACAATGAAAAATTCCAGCCCCAGCCAATATAATAGGTCCGAACTCTGATTTCGTAGTATCAACCCTATTTCTTTTAAAGTCATCAACGGAAGCTATATTTTTGATTGAAGATGGAAAGCAAGATAAGAGTCATCTTTGGTCCTGCGGGCGATTTTGGTTTACTCAAAGCTTTACATAAGAAAATCCCTCTGGAGTCATGTACTACTTCCTTAGATATAGAATTTAATCTCCTCTATAATGATAACCCAGAAATTATAATTAATAACAAAGAATATAGAATACCATTCTTAAGTGAGTTTGAAATAGAGGATCTAGTGGAAAGATTATTGAGAGGAGAGGAAATACAAGATAATTATTTACAAGAGTTACCTATAATAAATAGAGAATACCCTCCATCGCAAGGAGTTGCAACAGCTTTTTGATTGAAAATTGATTTTAAGATTCTCAGCTTGAAACTTGAGAACATAGTAATAGGCGGAGGATTATCGGGACTCTTGATATCAGCATTAACTAATTCCCCAATTATCGAAGAGCAGCCTTCTATTGGAGGCATTCTATCGTTCTCACAGCTAGATGGCATGAAGATACCTTTCATTTTGCCGTTAGTTAAGAGTCAGGAAGTTTTAAGCGGGTATGGGGCAAAGATTGAGAAGATATCTTTTGATTTAGATATAATTAAAGAAAGATATTTACTAAAAAAGGTTTGTCCTCTATGTGAAGATCTACCAATATGGCTAAACTTTCAGGGAGATCTATATTTAATTAAAAACATAAATGATATTATCTCAAATTTAGGAAAAAACGTTCAAGTCATAAAGGATCATGCAGAAGTCGTCGATCCATATACTATAAAATCACGAAGACATGGTATGATAAAAATAGAGAACAAAATATTCTATACTGCACCAGCAACTTGCTACTCTAACGTCATAAATAGGGACGAACTTAAATTCCGGTCATCTATAATTTCTGTATTTGTCGTAAGAAAGATCCAAGAAAATAATAGAATAATTATCGATGGCGGATCAAGTACGTCGTTTTCTCATGTAATTTACCTAAATGATTTTCCTGAAAGAGGTATTTCAAGTATGTTTGTCTATGCATTCTTTGACATGAGTTCCAAACAAATAGAGCTAAGAAATATCATATCGGATTTAAAACGCCAGAAAATTTTAAATCCGGATCAAGTGCTTTCCATTCGTAGCAAAGTTATTAAGGAAGCTATCTTGATTGGTGAACCATTAGTTAAGTTAGCAGATGTAACGATGGAGGGTAGGCTCGGGAGATGGAAAAACTTTTCTATTGAAGATATAGCTCGGTTATATTCTCCTTACTAAAATAATCCGATAGCATTCCGGCAATTTTAGCTGAATCAACAACAGAATTTTGTCCCATTCTTAAGGTAAAATAGGAGCCCAAGAGAAAATCTCCGTTACCTACTTCGTTTTCTCCTATTATTTTGGGTTTATATTGAAATGAAGTTCCATCTCTAGTAATTATTTCGAATCCATCCTTTCCAAACGATAATATTATTTCTCTGAAGCCTATTTTAAAGATATAATTAAGGCTATCATATATGGAATATATCTCGTCTGAATTTCCATGTAATACAAGGTATTTTTCTGTTGGGGGAAATTCCGGCATTCTAAGACTAACTTCTTTGCCCTCTTCGCATACTCTTGAAAAGCCTTGGATATCAACTGCTATGAATCCATTTATTTTTCTAATTAATAATGGACTTATTTCTTGACATACCGGATTTATAATCGTATTACCGTTTTCTATTTCAATACTGCATATCGAAGGCCCTCTTTCGATTAATCTAACTTTTCTTTTGCCGTTAACTAGAGTCTCGATCTCAAATAGAAACGTTTTTTTACCTTGTATTAATTTCTTTTCTAAATTATCCATAAACTTTATTCTATATTTGAAGTCCTCTCCTATTCCCGCAATAAGTAAAGGACTTGTATTAGTTCTAATTACGCCAAGAGTAGAATATATTGCAGGCCCACCTGGTCTAAATCTTCCATTATATTTATCTATAGTAAAGCTAGATATAACCATAATATTATTACTATTAGAAATTTCATTCTTCATCTTCATCCTCTTCTTGTGTCTCGATTTCAATTTCACTTTTGTTTGATATGACCTTCTTAGTCCATAAAGCGTATTTATGTGCTTTTAAATGTCTAGCTAAATCTTCAGCATTAAAGAAATAGGAGCTATAAGTAGGGAGAACTCCCCTTTTACATTCAGGAGAGCATTCTGGACATACGTACAGCTTAGAACTTTCGTCATAACAAACTTCAGTTTCTTTATCATCAACCACTATCTTAACTATCTTCCATGTAGGATTCCATCTATTAGACATTAGGTATTAACTTCTTCAGGGAATATTTAACACAACTGCCTCTTCTCAGGAAAACTTTAAATTTTTAATAGCGAGTATAGATCTGGCGGTTAGGTTTTGTCAGATTCTTCTCATAATACTCCTTTAGCCACCAAAACTATGTACGATATAGCAGAGTTCATATTAAGGGCTGCAAGTTCTATAAAGGCAGACCAAGTTGAAAAGATGGTATCAGAGCTAGAGGATTTCTATAAGAATCATCATGATAGAAAAGTTTTGGTAATGGGGGCTGGAAGGAGCGGTTTAGTAGGCAGAGCATTCGCGATGAGGCTTCTTCATTTAGGTTATAATGCTTATGTATTAGGTGAAACCATTGTTCCTGCTATAGGCGATAGGGATTTAGTGGTAGCTATTTCTGGATCTGGAAGGACCAAGCTGATTTATACCGCTGCAGAAGCAGCCAAGGAGGCTAAGGCTAAGCTAATTGCAATAACAAGCTATGCAGATAGCCCGTTGGCAAGGGTTGCCGATGTTGTAGTTGAAATACCTGGCCGTACAAAATACTCAAAGGGAGAAGATTACTTTACTAGACAAATTCTAGGTATTACAGAACCTTTGGCTCCATTAGGTACCCTTTTCGAAGATACAACGCAAATATTTTTAGACGGTATAGTGGCTGATTTAATGATTAGATTGAAGAAGACTGAGGAAGATCTAAGGCTAGTTCATGCAAACATTGAACTCTAAACACTGAAATTTACTTTATACTTTTGTCTCTAACTTTGGTAAATGTAAATATTGTCTGGAGTTTTAATTATTCTTTAATACTTTCAATGAGTACTCTGTACTTTACATTTAACTAATTAGGACTGATGTGGCTTCAAGAAAGGGCGGATAAGTTCTTTGCTATCTTTATGATAATCTCCGTACTAGTAGTAACGCTGTTCTTTATATATAGGATATTATCCTTAGTACTAGCCGTATTTGTTATTATAATGGTAATATTTTTAAGATCTCATCATAATAGTCCAGGAAATGTATTAGTAGAACAGAATATTATTAAATTCAATAATAATTTTTATCGATATGTTCTATTAGTCGAGGATATAAGGGCTGATTATAGGGACTTTAGTGAATCCACGTTAAGATCAAAGATAGCATCGTTCTACAAAGTAATAAGTACATCAAATAATATTGATATAATTTTGAGAAAAATTCCAGTAGATAAATTAAAATATATAGATTCTATTTTAAATGAGATACAAAACTTAAGAATAATTATAGAGAATGATCCTTCTAACGAGAAGGCAAAAAGAAGAATGGAAATACTAAGGACTATATTGTCTAAAATTGAGGAAGGCGAAATTCCTTTTAGATATCAGATGTTTCTTCTGATCTCTGGCAAAGACATGGCAAGCGTTACTGAGTCTGGGCGGGCAATTAAGACGGGTTTAGAAGCTATAGGAATTAGATGTAGAGAAGCTAAAGATAGTGAGATTAGTTCAATTTTGTCAAGCTTTATATTACCAGTATCTAAAGGGAAAACTAAAATCACTACATCATTTCATATTCCCTTTATGACGCCTTTTTCAATAGAAAAGGAGCCACGTTATGAACTTATTGAAGATGGAATACCGTTAGGAAAGGAAATTCTGCATAGTAAGACAGTTTTCTGGAATCCATTTGAGACTAACAATAGGCATGCAATAGTTATTGGTCCTTCAGGGTCTGGTAAGACCGAGTTTCTGCTTTGGTTAGGTACTTTAATAAATATAAAAATGAATTCTTCTGTGATATTTTTCGATTTAAAAGGAGATATTAAAAAAAGATTACGAAAGTATAAAATTGATTTTAAGGTTCTAAATCCATTAGTTTATACTGTAGGCTCCTTTAGTGATTGGAATATTCCCAATGAAATAAAAATAATTCAGCTAGAATCAATAATTTCATCTTCCTTTAAGTTAAATAGAGTCCATAGCACAGTCTTGTATTCTGTATTAAAAAATTCTTTTTGTGATAGATTAAAATCGTGGGAGAGTATTAAACAGTATACTCAAACTAATGTAGAGGATTTTCATGTTAAGAATTTACTTTTGAGAATATTTGACATGATAAAATATCTTGAACCGTTTCAAGAAAATTCAAAAGATATATTGGAATATTTAGATTTAAAAGGAATTAATGTAATTGATCTTACGCTTATAAAATCAGATGAACTAAGAAAATATATAATTTATTCTATTATAACGCGAATATATAATAGATTTTCATTGGATATAAAAGATAATGAAAATAAAATCTCTATAATAATGGACGAAGCGTGGACGCTCTTAAAGGATGAAAGTTCAACGTACTCCTTGATAGCAGATATAATTAAGAAGGGAAGAGGTCATGGAATATCCCTAGTAATGTCTTCACAGAACCTTGAAGATCTAGGAGAAAATCTTCCAATCTATGTTGATAACGCAGGCCTTCTAGTTGTTATGAATAATGGAGATAAGGGATATTGGAATCAAATTGAAAGGTTTGCTAATGTTAGACAGAGTGATATAGATGATGTATTGGAATACTTTGGACAAGGTGAAGCCATGGTTAGGTTCCTCGGAGATCCTCGGCCTCTTCTAGTTTCACTATTTACTTTTGCAGATAAAAAATAATAATCATATAAATTATTGCGACGTTGCTCTTTCTAGTATCGATTGAATTCCAGCCTTTATCTTATTATAGAGAATATCATTATTAACTTCCTTTATTGTTATTTCTCTTAATTCGTCCTTATCTACAGCAATATCATAATCTATTTTACTAAGAATTTTTTCAGAATCTAAAATTTTAGATAAGGCAGTAATGTATACTTTTGAAATATTTTGCCTTCCTTTTAAAATTATTTTTAAAAGTGGGGGTGTATATAATATCTCTGCTATTACTTCCCCCCGTTTGTTCTTTATGTAATCTAAAGTTCCTTTAGTTCCTTTTATAGAAGGCATATATCCAGACTCTAAAATGCTTAACAAGTACTCGTAAAGTTCTAATTCCTTTCGCAGATTTGAAATCTTGTTTTCTAAAAACTTTCTCAGCTCCTCAATGTCGGATTCCATTCAACGATATACTAATACTTAAAACTATTTATAACCTATACTTCATCGATGGAATCTAAAGTAAGAGTAGCTGTAATTGGAGGTTCGGGTTATACTGGCGGAGAGTTGCTACGTTTGATGGCAATTCATCCAAAACTTGAGCTTACTGTAGTCACTTCTAGAGAATATAATGGAAAACCAATCTCTTTGGTTCATCCAAACCTCAAAGGTATAATTTCACTTAATTTTTCTGAGCTTAATATAGACAAGATCTCAGAGAAAGCAGATGCAGTATTCTTAGGATTGCCCCATAAGGTCTCCGTAAAGTATGTTCCTGATCTTGTCGAGAGAGGAATGAGAGTAGTAGATCTTAGCGCCGATTTCAGGTTAAAGAACCCTGAACTATATAAGGAATGGTATGGCTATGAACATCCATATCCAGATTTGCTTCAAAAGTTTGTTTACGGTCTTCCTGAACTACATTCGGAGGAGTTGAAAAGTACTAAGTTAATAGCATCGCCAGGCTGTAATGCAACTGCTACTATCCTAGCTTTAGCTCCAGTTGTATCGTCAAAAATGGTCGATTCTTATCAGTTTATCAGCGATGTTAAAGTTAGTAGTAGTGAGGGAGGAGCACAACCATCAGAGGGTAGCCATCATCCAGAGAGGCAAAACGCCATTAGACCATATGAAGCTGAGGGACATAGACACGCTGCAGAGGCGGAACAAGAACTTTCCAATTTAGCTAAAGGAAGAGTGAAGGTTAGCATCGTGCCTCATGCTATCAGTAGCGTTAGGGGTGCCTTAGCCTCAGTTCATACATGGGCCGATCTTGATGATATGACAGTATGGAAGAATATAGCCTCATTCTATCGTGGAAAGAAGTTCATTAGAATTATACGAGGTAATATTCATCCATATCCTGATCCAAAATACGTAATCGGTAGTAACTTCGCTGATATAGGTTTTGCTACAGAGCATAGAATAGGTAGACTTACGATCTTTTCAGCTATAGATAACCTGATGAAGGGAGCAGCTGGACAAGCTATGCAAGCATTTAATTTATCTATAGGATTAGAAGAGGATGAGGGCTTAAGATTACCTCCCTTGAGGCCTGCATGAAATGTTAGTAGTTAAGACTGGAGGTAGGGTAATAAAAAATAATCTAGACAATATAATTACTAGTTTGTCAAAGTATGAAGGCAAATTCGTTCTAGTACATGGAGGAGGAGATATCGTCTCAGAATATTCTAAGAAGCTTGGAATAGAGCCAACTTTCGTAATGTCTCCTGAGGGAATAAGGAGTAGATATACGTCTAAGGACGAGTTGGATGTTTTCGTAATGGTAATGAGTTGGCTAAATAAAAAAATGGTAACACAATTATCAAAGTTAGGTAGATTTTCTGTAGGAATTGCAGGTTCTGATGGAAAGATAGTCCAAGCTAGCCGAAAGAAAAAGATAGTTATCATTAACGAAAGAGGCAAAAAAATGATGATTGAGGGCGGTTACACTGGCAGAATATCCAAAGTTGATGTAGAAAAATTAGCTAAATTATTAGACATTTTCGATAGTGTTGTAATATCTCCTATAGCGATAGATCCAGAGGAAGGTACAATGCTTAATGTAGACGGAGATCAAATGGCTTATGCCATATCCACTGCTCTAAAGGTAGAATATTTAATTTTGTTAACAGATGTAGAAGGTGTGAAATTGAATGGCAAAGTCCTAAAGGACATACCAGTTTCTCAGGGCAAAGAAATTGTGGAGAGGATAGGTCCTGGTATGAACAGGAAAATACTTATGGGAATTGATGCGGTGAGCAATGGTGTTAGGAAGGTAATCATTTCCTCAGGGAACGTTAATGACCCTATATCTAACGCCATACTAGAAAATGGTACGGTGATACATAATGGCTGACGTAGATGAGAATGATCAGAAAATTTTAGAGATATTAAAGAAAAATGCGAGAACACCTTATACATTGATAGCTAAGGATCTAAAGGTAAGTGAGGCAGCAATAAGAAAGAGAATAGAAAAACTAATAAGGATAGGCATAATAAAGAGATTTACTATAGACTACGAACTTGCAAATGAAGTCAAAGCTATTGTTATGGTAAAGTCCTCTCCTCAGATACCTACTCCAGAAATTTCCAAAAAAATAGCAAAGACTCAAGGAGTTGAAGTGGTTTATGAAACAACCGGAGACTACGATATTATAGTAGTAGTACGTGGCACAAATATTTCCGCAATAAATAGAACTATAGACGAAATAAGAAGTATCCAGGGCGTAATGGGAACGAATAGTACGATTATACTAAGGACATGGTTCTAAGAAAAAACTCTTTTTTATGAAAAAGCTTTTTCTAGCCGACGTTTTCCTTTATCTGGGTTAAAATGGTTGTCTTAAAGTGCCCTGTATGTGGAGGAGATGTAACGGTAGAGGACGATGCTCTCCCAGGAGAGCTGGTTGAGCATGATTGCGGTGCTCAACTTGAAGTAGTAAAGAACAATGGTACATTATCATTAAAGTTAGCAGAGCAAGTAGGAGAGGACTGGGGAGAGTGAAGGTAGGTATAGCTTATGACCTACCAAGATGGGAAGAAAAGAACTTGATTGAGGAAATAAAGAAAGAAGGTCATGAGCCAGTTCCATTTTATTCAAAACAAGCAATTTTTTATTCTGATAAGCAAGTGAATTTAGATGCCGACTTCTTTATCCAGAGAAATGTTTCCCATAGTAGAGCTTTAATGACTTCGTTTTTAATAGAAAACCAAGGTTATCCAGTTTTCAATGACCATATGACTCTTATTAAATGCGAGAATAAAGCCTTCACGACTTTCATTCTTTCTAGGGCAGATATAAAGACCCCTAGGACTGCAATAGCAATGGATAAGGAAGGAGCCATTGCAGCCGCAACGGAGATAGGATATCCTATAGTCATGAAGCCAATAGAAGGAAGTTGGGGTAGGATGGTAGCCAAGGCTATTGACGACGATACATTAAGGAGTTACATGGAATATCAGGAATTTACCTCTATGTATTATAAATCCATGTATTACGTCCAAGAGTTTGTGAAAAAGCCTGATAGAGATATAAGAATATTCGCTATAGGAGATGAAGCACCAGTTGGAATTTATAGGGTTAATTCGAAAAATTGGCGTACTAATACTGCATTAGGGGCCAAGGCAGAGCCCTTAAAAATAGATCCAGAATTAAGGGAATTAGCGTTGAAAGTAAAGGAAAAAATAGGTGGTTTCTTCTTGGGTGTCGATATATTTGAAGATAGAGAGAGAGGGTATATCATTGACGAAGTAAACGGCGTTCCTGAGTTTAAAAATACAGTAAGGGTCACTGGCTTTAACGTTTCAAAATACCTTATTACTAAGTTAAGTGAGTGGTATAAGAAATGATGAAGTACCTAGAATTATATAAAGGAAGAGGCATCACAATATCAAATGCTAAGGATCAATACGCATGGGACAAGGACGGGAATAAATATCTGGACCTTCATGCAGGTTACGGTGTCGCGTTTTTAGGTCATAGAAATCAAAAAGTTGTAGATTATCTGAAAAAACAACTAGATGAAGTAATGGCATTAACTACAGCTTTCGATACCCCCATCAGAGAAGAGATGCTCAAAGAACTTGATCCATTAAAGCCTGATGATATGCCTTTTGTTTTCTTACTCAACAGCGGAACTGAAGCTGTAGAATTTTCTTTGAAAATAGCTAAGAAATTAACTAAGAGGAAGAAATTAATTGCATTTAAGAACTCTTTCCATGGTAGAACTGCAGGATCCCTTTCAGTCACTTGGAACAAGAAATATAGAGAACCCTTCGAGCCACTTGTGGGACCAGTGGAATTTTTAGATTATAATAGTCTCGACTCGTTAAAGGCAGTTAATGAAGAAGTTGCTGCAGTAATTGTGGAGCCAGTGCAAGGAGAAGGAGGTGTAATACCAGCTGATCATGAATTCATGAAGGCAATAAGAGAGATCACTAGGGAGAAAGGAGCGCTAATGATAGTTGATGAAGTTCAAACTGGATTTGGAAGAACAGGAAAAGTATGGGCATATCAACATTATGGAATAGTACCAGATGTTGTTGCATCAGCAAAGGCAATAGGCGGTGGCTTCCCCGTAAGCGCAGTGTTTTTACCAAATTGGATTGCGGAGAAATTAGAAGAAGGGGATCATGGTACCACTTATGGAGGAAATCCATTAGCCGCAGCTGCAGTGACTGCAGCGGCTAAGGTATTGAAAGAAGATAGTGTACCAGAGCAGGCAGCTACAAAAGGAGATATGTTTATAAAAATGCTTAGTGAAGAACTGGAACAATATAAGATAGTCAGAGAAATCAGAGGAAAAGGTCTAATGATTGGTATAGATCTAAGGGTAAATCCGGCCTTGCTATAAAGGTCATACAAGACGAAAAGGTACTATCGTTAAAGGCTGGCTTAACTACAATAAGGTTCCTTTCACCTTACTTAATCACAAAAGAGGATATGGAGTGGGCTTTAGATGCAACCAGAAAAGGAATTATTGCAACAGAAAGCAAGGCAAATTCTTCTTAAGTTAGCCTCAGTTTATACACCTTCAGGTAGCGAGGCCTCAGCAAAGGAAATTATGAAGGAAATTTCTGAAGATCTATCTTTGAATCTTAAAGTTACTGAATCTAATTCATATTATCTGAATGAAGGTTCCTCCTTTCTTTTAGCTTCTCATATAGATACTGTTCCTGGTTTCATACAACCCAAGGAAGACGACCGATACATTTGGGGAAGAGGAGTAGTAGACGCTAAAGGTCCTCTTACAGCAATGATATTGGCTTCATGGTATCTTAAGCAAGAAGGCATAGACGTTTCTGTGGCTGCCCTAGCAGATGAGGAAAATAAAAGTAGAGGGGCTAGGGAGTTGTTGGGTTCTGGTAAAAAATTTGACATAATTATTATAGGCGAACCATCAAATACAACAGACATAGTAGTAGAATACAGAGGCGTGGCCCACTTAGATATAAATTGTAATGGGATAGCCGAGCATGCATCTTCTTCTAAGGACAATATAATATTACAAACAAATGAAAAGCTTAGAAACGTTGTTCAGCTACCTTCTAGCTACGACGCTCCATCTATAGTTCCTACTATACTTAAATGCGGTGAAGCTTATAATGTCACTCCTTCTTCGTGTTATATTCATTTAGATTGTAGATTTTCAGTATTGTCTAATTTCAATGAGATTTTAGAGAGAATAAAGGCTACTTTTCAAGACTGCAAAGTAGACTTAGTGGAGTACGTTCCTCCGGCGAAAACTCAGCTCAACGATTTAGTGAAATCTTTACAGAGGTCATTGTTAACATTAGGAGTTAAACCTAGATTAGTAAGAAAAGCTGGAACTAGCGATATGAATATACTCACTGCAATAACACGAGAAATACTAGCTTACGGACCAGGGGAGTCGAAGTTAGAACATACTAACTTTGAAAAAATAAATCTGGAAGAAATATATATATCGGTTTTAGCATATGTTAGGACGATGGAGGACCTATGGAAAAGATTAGGAAAGACATCTTAATGAAGCCTATTTACGATATTTACGAGAAGTTTCTCTGGAAACAGATAAGTAAGGGACCTTTTCCTACTCATGTTGCAATAATACCGGATGGAAATAGAAGATGGGCTAGATTGAGAGGTGCTCAGCTAGAGGAAGCATACCTCAATGGTTACAAGAAGCTTCGAGAGGTTTTAATTTGGCTTCTTGACATGGGCGTTACAAATATCAGTGTGTTTGCCCTTTCCACTGAAAATTGTGAAAGACGAAATAGAGATGAGCTAAATATAGTTATGAGATATATAAAGAAAGGTTTAGAAGATCTGCTTCATGACGAACTTATAGAAAGAAACGAGGTTAGAGTCAATGCAATAGGGAAACTCGAATTGCTGCCTAGAGATATGATTGAAATGATAGACGATGTCATTGAACGAACCTCAAAGTATTCTAAGAGGAAGTTAACATTAGCTATATGTTACGGCGGAAGGCAAGAGATTTTAGATGCAGTGGCAAGGCTTCTAAAGGAGTATAAGTCATCTAATTTATTGGAAATTAAATTAGACGAGGAAAGTTTCAAGAAATATTTCTATGATAGTGAACTAAGTGACATAGATTTAGTGATAAGAACGTCAGGGGAAGTTAGGATATCGAATTTTCTGTTATGGCATATGGCGTACTCTGAGCTATTCTTCTGCGATGCGTACTGGCCAGACTTTAGAAAGATAGATTTGTGGAGAGCTATAAGATCATATCAAAGAAGAAAACGTAACTACGGGGCTTAAATTTTTATTAACCATAGATATTAGTTATTCTGAGAATACATGGGTTTTTACCAAGGTAATGATTTCAGGAAAATTTCTGGTGGTATGAAAGGTAAAGCCAGAGATAAAAAGAAGAGAGAATTAGGAAGTTCTCCAACTTATACTGTTCTATCTGATGAAGAAGTAAGAATTAAAGAGAGAACTATGGGAGGAAATACAAAAGTAAAGCTGAGATATGCAATATACGCCAATGTTGTAGATCCTTCTACTAATACTGCTAAGAAAGTTAAAGTTATGGGAGTAATTTCAACACCTGCAAATAAGGAATTAGCAAGAAGAAGAATAATAATAAAGGGATCTAGAATTAATACAGAAATAGGAGAGGCTTTAGTTACATCAAGCCCTGGTCAAGACGGAGTAATAAATGCTGTGCTGATAAAGCAATGAGTATAAGAGATTTTAAAGGCGAAAGAATTTTAATATGGCCCAGCTATTTTTTGGCTGAAAGTAGAAAGTTTGGTAGGAGATTTCCTAAGGGTTCTAAGCCTTCATTAGAAGAAATAGTATCTATCTGCAAAAATTTGGGACTGGACCCCGAAGAATTAAGAGACAAGCAATATCCAAGGTCAAGGAAAATCAAGGGTGTAATAGTAGTAAGAAAGGTTCAGAGCAAGAGAAATACTTTAAAGTTAATATTTGATGCCTTAAAGAAGGAAAGAAAGTAAATATTTTTTGCGTTAAAGGTTCGTCTGATATTGTAAGAATTTGCTTCATTTAGTTAGCGTAAAATTAATGAAGATAGAATATTGTTCAAATCTGTAAAAAGACTGATATATTATCCTTTAAGAGATTATTTGTTTTGCCTTTTTCTTTACTTTCTTCATTTAGTATGACATCTACTTTTTGGATACAAAATCCACGTATATGAAGGTTTACTTTTTATACTATTAGCATTACAATCTTTTATGGGCCCGTAGCTTAGCCAGGTAGAGCGACGGGCTCTTAACCCAAATCTGGCTAGGTGGAGGTACCCGTAGGTCCCGGGTTCGAATCCCGGCGGGCCCGCCACACCTTTCATGAAGTTGTAATGTATCTTGTTTTATGGCTTTTGTTATTGAGGATAAATCTTAAGTAGATTATAAATTCCTAAAAGCCTTGCAATTTACGGTGGAGTTTCAAAGTTTTAAAACCTTAATTAGATTTTATTTAATATTTGGATTAGTAATACGAAATCAGTTAACAGTTTCATCATAGATATCTACCAGAATACTTCCTTGATCTCGTGAGAAACATTTTGTGGGTTTCCGCTACATCTTGTTTTTGTTATACGGGAACAAGAAATGATACACATCATCTAGCTAAATTGAGATATAGAAATCATAAGTGGGAAATACGGTAGTGTGAAATGATTCAGATAGGGATAATTGAATCGGCGTTGTCTAAAAGCTTATATATAAAAATTATTTGTTTTACGAAATTATTCTATATATATTGGTTTTATACATTATTTTAGGTGTAAAGTTATTCTCTTTATAGAATATCTTTTATTTACGCTTGAATTAGGGTTAGGGTTCTTTGTCATTAGATGCTAAACTTTAAAGTTGTTTATACTTTTTATATAATTGATCTCCATGTATGAATTATCGAAGGAAGTGGAAGAATACCAAGCAAAAGTTAGAGAGTATGCCCAGACTGTGGTAAAAGATTACGCCAAAAAAATGGATGAGACAAACGATGGAGGAGAAAAGATAGTACAAGATATGGGTCAAAAGGGATTATTAGGAATGAAGATACCTCCAAATTATGGAGGACTAGGTCTTGGAGAAACAGCCTTTGCAATTGCTACTGAGGAATTAGGTGCAGAAAGTGGAGGTGCATCTCATAGTCTACACACCCAGTTAAATGCATTGCAGCTTTTACTATCAGTAGGTGGTGATACTGCAAAGGAATGGATAGAAGAAGGCAGTAAAGGTAAAGAAATATATGCTGTAGCTTTGACTGAGCCTGCAGCTGGTTCAGACCTTGGTGCATTTCAAACCACTGCAAAACAAGAAGGAAATGAATTTGTAATAAACGGAGAAAAGATCTTCACAAGTGCGGGTTCTTTTTCCACAAAGATGGTAGTTTTAGCTAGAACTAGTGGGAATATAGGTGATAAACAAGGCGTATCGCTTCTCTTGATAGACTCTAAAACTTCGGGTGTAGAGATACATAAGTTAGATCTCATGGGAATTAGAGGTGCAGGAGTATCCTATGTGAAGTTTAATAATGCTAGAGTTCCTAAGGATACAATTATTGGTAAGGAAGGAGATGCATACAAGGGTGCTATAAAGGCCTTGATGGTAAGCAGAAATGGTTACGCTGGAATTGCTGTAGGAATAGCTAGGGGTTCTTTGGACGAAGCTGTAAACAGAGCAAACGCTAGAAAACAGTTCGGGAAATCACTGATAGATCAGGAGTGGATAGGATTTAATTTATCTGATGCGTTCATAAAAGTAGAAGCCGCTAGGCTGTTAACTTTAAGGGCGGCATATCTTTTCGACAAAGGAAAGGAGGCATTATCCGAAGCATCTATGGCAAAGTATTATGCTGCTGTTACCTCAGCTGAAGTCTCGAGATTAGCACTTCATATCTACGGTGGTCATGGATTAACTAGAGGATCAAAGGTAGAAAGGCTATATAGGGATTCCAAGGTTATGGAGATAGCTGAGGGTACTAACGAAATGCAATTGATGGGCGTTTCAAGGTTATTAAAGAAACAGTAAAATTTTTATTTATATTTAATTGTCTTTACTATAGGATTTATATAATTATTTTGAATATTTTAAGATAAATACGAATTTCATGGATTCTTTAATCTATCATTTTCAAAAATTTATAATTTAGCTATTGGGCTAACTGCAGGCGATCGATTTCTTTGGCATTAAGTTTAAATTTGATAAAGAAAGAAAGAGCTTGGGCCCGTAGCTCAGCTAGGTAGAGCGGCGGGCTTTTAACCAAGGGAAGAAACCCGTAGGCCCCGGGTTCAAATCCCGGCGGGCCCGCCACACCTTCGAGATTAGATAAATTTTTTAAATATATGGAAAAGGATAGTTTAAGGGGTATCTGGTCCTCAGACTGCCTCGTAGAGGGTGTGAGTGAGGAGGACTTCCTGCCGTGATTTCCAATGGATGGGCTAATTTTATTGCAAATTTTTCTATCTTTTGTAATGTTGATTCATACTTCATATCTTGACATAAAGTATAGGGAAGTGAATCCGAAAATATGGTTAATCTATTCTCCTCTAATATTATTTTTCTTTATTAATTTTCAAAGACTAAATTTGTTTCTATTTTTCTATTCATACATAATAAGCTCAATTCTAATATTCATTTTTTATTATTTTTCTTTATTAGGAGGTGCAGATTTATTTTTATTGTTAATCCTAAACTTAGCTAACGCTCATGTAAGGTCTTTGTTGGGAGATAGTTACTTCATTAATTCAGGCATGGAACCATTAATTGTAATTATTTATTCTTTGATACCAATTGTTATAGTAGGTCTTGGTAACCTTTTATTTAACTTACATAAGACTCCCAAGGATCTAAGTCTTAAGACTAGGACGACCTTGGCGTTTTCAGGTAGACAGATGACTATAAAGGAATTTCTTAATTCTAAATTTGTTTTTCCACTGACAGAGATAGATCAAAACGGGTCTAGACAAGTGAGGCTTTCTTTTTCTATAGAAGAAGACGACTCAGAGTGGAGAAAAAGATATGAGAAATTGCTCAAAGAAGGTCTAGTAAGAGAAGATGAGAAAATTTGGGTAGCATGGGGAGTTCCAGTTATACCTTTTATCCTTTTAGGATATTCCTTACTTATTATTTTTGGATTTCCTTCCTTTATTTAAGAAAAAAGATAAGGATGCTTAAAAAGCAATAACTGTAACGTATTTTGCATTGTTCATTTCTGAGATTGCAATAGTGGGGAACGAAAGGAACAATATAACAAAAAACATTCATGAAGTCGTTACAGAGCTAGGATATAGAATAGTAAGTCCAATTATAGCAGACGTAATTATAGCTATTGGTTCTGCAGAATTCGCTATAAAATACGTCAAGGGGTTAAAAAGGAGAAGAAAACCCGTTCTTATTTTGATATCTGAGGACGGTTCTTACGTAATACCTTTGCTAAAGGAAGAGAAAGGTGGATCAATGTTAGGCGGTTTAATCTCAGATCTTCTTGGAGCTGAATTAGTACTAACTTCTTATTCCTCACAGAATGCTCTGTACACAATTGATGAATTCATTTGGACTAATGCATTAAAAGCTATAAATCCAAGAAAGAAAAAAATTATTAATGATAAACTAGGACAAGGCGAGAATATTTCTATATTTAATGAAAATAAATGTCTAGAATTAAAGTTAGACGAATCTTATAAAGCTGTTAAGAACCCTGACGATGCAGATATAATAATAACAAAAAGGAATGAGAAAAATAAGTTCGATGGAGGGAAATTACTATTGGAGCCAAGGGAAGTGCTTTTCCCAATATGGTTTACGGCATCTACGCCGGCTGAGACAATTGTATATTCTATTTTTACTACAATGAAATCAATATTTCTTTTTGAAAAGAGAGTAGATAAGATATTCGTACCTTCATTTGCAAAACAAGAGGTAATAGCTCAACTGGCGTCAGTTCTGAGATCTAATGTCTGCAAATTGGACGTTGAATCCTATGTAGCTAACGAAAAGGATTACATGACTATATGTGAGGAAATACTTAGGCGAAAAGGAGGTAAGGTTCTTTTAAATCCTACCAAGAGGGCAATGGGTGTAATAACTTGCCTAGGGATAAGATAGGTACACGCTCAAAAATTAGAAAACAAGGATTATTTTTATCTTATGGTTGAAAGAGATTAGCAATGGCAAGGAAAGTATATAACCCTCTATTGGATGACTATATAGAGTTAAATCATGTTTTCAATTCTATAATTAGTTTAGATCCAGGCACAACAGAAACCATTTTCATGTTAGGTCTAGGTCATCTAATTAAGGCAACAGATGCCTTCAGCTATAGACCAGCTGAGGCTAAAAAACTAATTAAAATAGGGAGCTATACACATGTCAATAAAGAGCTTTTAGATAAACTAAATCCAGATATAATATTTACTTCCTATGGAGCTCAAAAAGAATTAGCTAAAAGGTTATGGAAGGATGGATATCCAGTTTATCCAATTCCTGTTCCATTGAGCGTGAATTCTATCTTAGATAACGTAATTATAATAGGGAACGTTTTAGCTCAATTTTCGCGTGCATCGTCTCTTCATAAGGAACTTCTAAATTATGTGTTTAGGTATAGATCTACAGTTCCCCCTCTAAAGGTCTATATCGAATTCGATCTAGGAGGTCCAATTACAATTGGTTTTCCTTCTCATATCAATCATGCGCTTGAAATATTAGGCGCAAGAAATATATTTTCAGATTCAAGCGATTCATACCCAATTCCGGATGATAATGGACTTCTTATCAAGGATCCAGATATAATTATCTATGAACCTAAGAGATTAACAGATTATGAAAAAGAGAGATTCAGAAGAAACCTAATAAATAGAGGTTTAGAAAGGCTTCTAAAGAAAAAAATAATATTCACGGCTGGTGATTTTTTAGCACATGTAGGACCTAGCTTTATATCTGGAGTTATACCTTGGCTTTCAAGCTCTCTTTCTCAAGGAAAAGAGGAAGAGAATCCCTCCAATAATGGCTATAACAATTCCTAGAGACATTCCTATCTCTAGGACTGTTTGATATATACCTAGTCCTGAATAGAAGCTATCAATGAAAGTAGCAGGGAATACCCCGTAAGTGAAAGTCACGTTGTATGGCATTCCTGATGTATCTAACAGATAAATAGAATAATTTCCTGGAGGTAACTCTTCTGTGAAGAATCTAGAGTCTGTCAACGTATTACCATTTCCCACCACTGTGATGTTTACGTTTTCACCTTGTTCCGTTACGAACGCTATTAAAGTATCGTTTGATTTAGTGAGGTTGACACTACTAACTAATATTCCTTTGTCTGGAGATAGGCTTATTTCTCTATAGTTAGAATGAAAAACGTTTTCTACAGTTGAATAGCTGGGATAATAAAACGGGATAGTCAAGAAAAGTATTAGCAAGAATAGGAATATAGCTATTCCCGCTCCAACTACTTTAAGCGAGGATGACCTTTCTTTATTATTAAATTTTATAAATCTCTTCAATTACATTCACCTATGTTCGGTGTTCAAGAAATCCACTGTTGAGGTATTAGATACAACATTAAGAGATGGTTCTCAAACTGCTAATATAGGTTTTACTTTAAAAGATAAGATCAGAATTGCCTTAGAGTTAGATCAATTAGGTGTAGATTATATAGAGGGTGGTTGGCCTGGTTCAAATCCGAAGGATAAAGAATTCTTTTCAATGATAAAGAAAGTATCATTATCCAAGTCGAGGATAGCTGCATTTGGCAGCACTAGGAGGAAAGACATAAGTGCTAAGGGAGATGTTTCCTTGAATTCTATAATAGATTCTGACGTAGAGGTAGCAGTTCTATTCGGGAAATCATGGGATTTACATGTAAAAGATGTCATAAAATCGACTTTAGAAGAAAACTTAGAGATAGTATATGATAGTATATATTATCTAAAGAGTCATGGGTTATCCGTTATATTTGATGCTGAACATTTCTATCAAGGTTATATAGAGAATAGCGAATATGCTACAAAGGTTATAAAAACAGCTCAAGATGCTGGAGCAGATGTTATAGTTTTGGCAGATACTAACGGAGGTACGACGCCTTACGAAGTCTTTGAAATTACAAAGTCTGTATCAGAACAAATATCAGTAAGACTAGGTGTACATATGCATAATGATATAGGATGTGGAGTTGCTAATTCAATTCTTGCAATAAAGGCCGGTGCCACTCACGTTCAAGGAACAATTAATGGGATAGGAGAGAGGACAGGGAATGCCGATTTAATTCAAATTATACCTACAGTATTCTATAAAATGGGAATGAATATATTAAACGGAGAGAAAAGCATGGTTAAATTAAAGGAGATATCTAGGCTTGTCTATGAGTTAGCCGGTATAAATCCTAATCCGTATCAGCCTTATGTAGGCGATAATGCCTTTACACACAAGGCAGGTGTACACGTGGATGCTGTTATGAAAATACCTAGAGCGTACGAACATATAAATCCACAGATGGTAGGAAATAGAAGGAAGTTTGTAATATCTGAAGTATCAGGAACTTCTAACTTAGTTTCATACTTGAAGGAATTAGGGATAGAACTAGATAAAAAGGATCCTAGGCTTAAAACAGCGTTAGAAATGATAAAGGAAAAGGAAAATACAGGATATAGTTTCGATATAGCTCCATCCTCCGCAGTACTGATAGTATTTAAGGCTCTAGGCATTTACCAACCTTTTATTAAGCTTGATTATTGGAAGGTTATAGGAGAAAGTAGTGGTTTGTCTATAGCCGTAGTAAAGGTTAACTCGGAGTTAGAAGTAGCCGAGGGTGTCGGTCCAGTTCACGCTTTAGACAAAGCTATCCGTTCAGCCTTAACTAAAGTTTACCCTGAGGTAAGTTCAATAAAACTTACTGATTACAGAGTAATACTACCTGGTGAAGTTAAAAACACGGAGAGCCTTGTTAGAGTTACTATAGAGTTCTCAGATGGCACAATGGTATGGAAGACTGAAGGTGTGTCCACTAACGTAATAGAAGCTTCTGTTTTAGCGTTAATAGATGGATTAGACTATTACCTTCAAGTTAATAAGAAAATAAAAGGAGCCCTCTCCTCTTTAGAAGTGTGAATTGGGATCCTGGTGGGGCTTCGCAGAATACAAGTAAGCTTTATGTTTTGATGAGATTTTTAAGGATAGAGCAGACTCTATTTAGCCTTCCAATGGCTTACTTAGGAGCTTTTGTGGTATTGAGAAAGGTTCCTTCAATATCGGTACTGATATTGATTTTCTCCGCCTTATTCTTTCTTAGAATAGCAGGAATGACAAATGACAATCTAGCAGATAGAGAAATTGATTCTAGAAATCCTAGGACGAGAACAAGACCATTGGTAACAGGAGTAATAACAGTCAGGGATGCTAAGTTATTAATAATCGTAGGTCTTGCTGGTTTCTTTATATCAGCATATCTAGTAAATATATGGGCGTTTTTATTATCACCTTTTGTTGCTCTTATTGTTATGACATACCCTTATATGAAAAGATTTACGGCGTTTGCCAACTACCATTTAGCCTCTATTCAAGGCATCGCAGTCTTTAGCGGCGCGGTCGCAGCACTTGGGTTAGTTTATAATTCTCTACTTACTATACTTTACTATGTTCCTTGGCTTTTTGTTATTTCAACAGTATTTTGGGCTCTAGGTTTCGATCTATATAATCACATTCCTGATGCTGAGTTTGACAAGCAAATGAACCTTCATAGTTTTGCAGTTATGTTAGGTCCTAAGGCTCTGAAGTTTGCAGGCTTAAATCAGATAGGCTCGGTCACGTTAGCTTTTTTAGCGGATTATTTGTATAATTTAGGTCCTATAGGTTTCGTATCTACTATACTTCACGGAGCTATCATGGCTTATGCTTACTATTTAGCTTCTAGAGGAGATTTCGGAAGAGCTTTCTATTACAACATATATTCTTCTATAGTTTTAGGGCTAGGGGTGGACATAGACATAGCATTAGGAATACCGTTTACATAACAAACTACTTTAACCCCAATACTCTATATATTTTCTAAGGAGATACCTAGGGTCCCTTCAGGCTTTAAGCCCCCTGAATACCCCCGGGTCCCTAGGTATCTCCTAAAGTTTATAAAGAAATCCCATATTTCCCTTTTTGCTGACATAATGTTTTTCTATAAATCTTTTCATTATTGATCTAACTCTAGATACTTTTACAGATTCATACTTTCCTCCCCAAGGCTTATCGCTCCTAATATGTATAGCCTTTCCTCTGCCGGTATCCAAAATGTTAATTAGAATTGGTATAAAGTCTCCTTTTTCTTTTCCGCTCAGATAACGTCCTAGAAATACACCGCTCCTCATTGCTAACTCGCCGACTCTAGGCCAACCTTTTATTATATCGCCTATCGCATAAACTCCCTTACTTATTTCGAAATTCCTAGAATAATTAAATTCTCCTATGCTTTCCCATTGTCTGCATTCAGGTATTATAGTTTCAGCTTTTTCAGCAATTGTTATTCCAGCGTTTTCCAGCTCTTTTTTTACTAAGTCACTAGTTTTTTCTCCTGCCCATCTGAGTAAGTCGCCATAATAGCTGACCTTTTTACCCATTCTCTTCAGATAGAACGCAAGTTGTATAGATACCATTTCGTCTCTCCATGATTCCGAACCTAGCGATATTTCGCTAGCAGAGAAAGTCTCATTTATTTTAGATGTAGTTTTGCTCTTATCGCAGCCCAAGGCTATTATTAATAGGTCAGGACTTTCGGTAGAGTTATCTGTAAATTTTACTTCTCTTCTCTTCAAATCTATCTCTTTAACTTTTTTTTGATTTATAAAGGATATTTTAGAAATATAGTTTGTTTTATTCATTAAATGTCTAAAATATGCAGTGTAGAAAATGAATTCATTAGATTCTGATACGAGTTCCTTATCGAAACTGCTGCTAAGGTTATAATAAGCATTTAATCCTGCATAACCTGAACCGAGAATCAGAACTTTCATCTTCTACTTAATTTATTAATTTCTTTCCTTCTTTTGAAGTTGTGCAACTACAAATAGGCTATTCCTTAGATGAAGAACTTTCTCCCATTATTCCCGTTTTAAAAGGAGAAGTTAAATCTGACATTGAGTTAGCACCGATTAAGGTGAAGGGTGACGAGCTAAAGTTTAAGATTAACGATTTAGATTTATCATTTTTGCCATTACCATTGCTTAACTTTGTGAGTGGCGTAAAGTTATTGTCAAACGGTGCCTTCATTGTAAATCGTCTAGGGATAAAGAGAATTATAAATAAAGATCCTATAAGTAGTATTTGTGTTAGAGGCAGTAATTCTACAGAATATTATTTCATTAAGATGATGCTTTCTCAAAAAATCAGTCCTATTATATCTGAATCCGAGAAATGTACTGGGGAATCTACTATATCTTTCTCCGGCTATGATATAAGTATTGATTCCTTGTGGGAAAAACACTGTAAAGACTGTCCTATTATCTTAGATTTAATAGGTTCGCTGAAATTAGATATCAATATCCTAAGTAAGTTAAAGGTGATAATAAGGGAATCCGCTAGGCTTCAAGAGGAAAGAGGAGTAATCGGGAAGTTTTCAAAAGAGTTAGGATTAAAAGGAAGGGAATCCGTTAAAAACTTCTTTGAATTATGTTACAAAAAAAAGATTTGTACAATAAATTTTGATAGTATTCAGATAATATGACTATGAACTAAAAATAATTCTGAGCATTCTTATAAGAACGTATATTGACGGTAAGAACAAAGCCTCGCTTATATTTAGCTTAGCTAAAGGTAATGAGGCTATAGTTAGCATCAACGCTATTGCTATATCTTTCATATATAAAATGGTGCCTTACTACATAAATTATAAACGTTAATAATGACGGTATGATAAAGTCACATCAACTGTAGGTAAGATCGGGGAGAATTTTGAGCGGATGGGAAAAAAGATTCCTAAAATCATTTCTATTTTATGCAGAAAATGGTTATCCATTTCAAGTGTCAATCAAGAAAGCCAAAGAAGATATAAAACTGAAGAAAGTCGATTGGAACGAATTAGAGAAGGAAGCTAGATCTTTTCTCCTATCATATTTTTCGTTAAAGGGCAGAAAAAGGACGGAAAAAGTAGACTATTGGCTTAAAAATAAAGATCATTTACAACCTTTCCTTCCCGAATGGATGGAAGAAGAGCTCAGGAGGTATATAGATATTAAATGCCTTCTTAATTCTCTTAAGAAAAGAAATTTATGGATAAGGGTAAATACTCTTAAAATTTCTTATGAAAAGGCAGAGAAGGAACTTGAAGAACATGGAGTTTTAATAGAACAAGATAAGGACTTTCCTTATTTATACAAAGTGATAGAGACCAAAGTTAATGTATCTTCCTTACCTTTAGTTAAAAACCTAGAAGTTATAATACAAGATAAGGCAAGCGTAGCTGTAGTGGAGGAATTGGGTCCGGAGAAAGGCGATTTCCTAGTAGATTTATCGTCTTCTCCAGGCAATAAACTATCATTATATGCAATGTTAACAGAAAACGATTTTCGAGCTATAGCTATAGATGTTGAGGAAGATAGAATTGATAAAGAGAAAAGGTTCCTTATAAAGGCTGGGGTAGATCTAAATAAAGTATCGTTAATTCAGCAGGACTCATCTAACTTGGGTTTATCAAGATTTTCAAAAGGTTGGAAGGCTATGCTTGACGCTCCTTGTTCATCTTCAGGCATGATTTATAACGATCCAACAATTATCTTTTCATTAAGAGATAAGACTAAAGTAATATTTTATTCTAATTTACAGAAAAAAATTATGCAGGAAGTTTCCCAATTTAAGCCAGATTTAATGGTATATTCAGTCTGTTCTCTGTTTCCTGAAGAGGGAGAGAATATAACGGAAGAATATTCAGATTTCTCTGTAAATTTAAGGAGGACGTTTTCATCGGCATATTCGCCTACTCTAGGATCTAGATCTACCAGACTTTTTCCACATTTGGACGGAACTAATGGTTTTTATATTTCTAAATTTCAGTTTAGGCAGTAATTTCGGCTTTCAGACTCGCTTCTTTAATCTCCATAAGGCAGTGTGGAAATTCCTTCGTTACTTTTTGAAAAGAAAATATCCTATCCGAAGATCAAAATAGATTTGCTTAATTTAGGTAATCAAACGTTTATCAGAGCTCCTTGTATAAGATATCCTTCTAACGATTTGCAGAAAATATCAGAAGACGAATGGATTATTATGGAAAATAGGAAATTAAATTTTTACAACGGTTCAAAGTTAATTAGTTCCAAAGATTTAGACTTCGACGTTTTGGACGCCTTTTATGAAAATGAAGAAATTTATTTTGTAAAAAGATATAGTAAGAAATTAAAAGTAGACAATACAACTTATGAAAAAATTGAGCGGTCCTTCGATACTCTTGTTCTAATTGGAAATAAAGAATTGCTAATTAACGTTAATGGTAAAACGTATACCTTGGATGAGCCGATAAATTATCTTTTGAACAAAAGAATCATATCTGTTCAATATAATAGTCAGAATTTAGTTCTAAATTTATTTACGGGCTCTAAGAGAAGCTTTAACGACGAATTATTTCATTTGGACGAATCTCAAAACGTAGCCGTAGACTATAAAGGTAGAATATATATCGATGACGAGTTAGTCGGAATATGTAAAAGCAGTTCGGTGGAATATCTCGGAAAATTAAACGGAAAATTGCTCATTTTATGTGGAAACGAAGTAAAGTATTTTGCTGAAAACTCATGGTATAATCTAGGAACAGTCCAAGACTCCTTTAGCGTTAAAGCAAGTGGAGAACTTTTAGCCTTGTTGCGAAATGAGATGCTGGAGATATACGACATTAATCTTTCGAAGATTTTTGAATTTAAAGGTGTCTTAGCAAGTACAGTTTCATATAAAAACGTGTTTTTGATCAATAAAAATGGATATTATGGTATACTAGATTTATTTTCAAAAGAAGAAATTAAGGTTTTAAACGATAAGATAAACTCTAGATCAAGTTTTTCCATATCTTTGACTTCGTTACCCCTCTTAGATGTAATTCCAGTTAATGGGAAAATAAGGAAAATAGATAGAGATAGAAAGATAGTCGAAATAGATCCAACAAATTATGACTTAGATGGCAATATAGAATTAAATATAATATCTCATTTCTTTAGTATTAAAAGATCTTTTAGAGTAGATATTGAACCACCAAAGTTTTCCTTAAAAGACACCCATATTCTTTTGTCCCCTTCAGGATATCATTTAAAGGGTTATCCTAATTGCAATGCGTACATGAAAGGAGAGTTGAAATGTAGTGTACCTTTCGAAACTAAAGCTAAAATTTACGTAGGCAAGAGTTCCTTTGAATTCGATCTCAAGAAAGGTACACAGTCATTGGATCTATTTTTACCTCTGCTTATAGACAACGCTGAGCCTGAGACGATTAAGTTATGTGTTTCCTCATTTCCTTGCAAGGAATTCGTAGTTAATGGCGAGATAGCTGATGTATCACAGAAGAGATCTAGTATAGTAAAGATTGTAAGGAATTCTACTGTTTACAAGGAGATGATAAGCGAGATAGACAAGTTTGAGAAAATAGAATTAATATCAAGAAATACTGAAAAATATGACAGTATAGTCTATGCTAGGATCGGCAATAATATAATAATTGATAATAAAATAATTAATGTGAATAAATCCATAGAAAAGGTATTAGTTAAAAATGGTAATAACTATATTAGAGAATACTTGATTGTTGGAATTTCCGATCCACTAAAAGATATACATGTGAATATCTCTGGTAATCTCATGTACGTTAATGTAATGGTAATTCGAGAATCTGCTGTGGAAATTATCTATTGCGATGAAGAACGTAGGGAATTACTTAGAAGTCAAAAGGAGTTTGAGTTTCCAATAATACCAGAATGTAGCAAACTAATAATCAACGTTGTTGATAAGGGACTCCATTGGGATCATGTTTATACTATAGTCAGGGCCACTGAGTCTTATTTTCAGTTAGCTATATACAATTCTATGAAGCTCCAACAAGAACTAGAAAGTTTCGGCTTAGTCTGAAAGCTTTTTTACTAACCCTTTTCACATGGGCTCTCTTCTTAGCTATAAGGTACTTGATGTAGAAGTTGAGATAGAGGACGATCAAATCCCTAGATATATAGTTAAAGAGCCGAATTTGACTCCTACGGAGGCTAGAATTCTTGACGAGCTTATGAGGAAATTTTATGTGGATTCCAAGGTCACTAACATGCAGGACATATTATCTATTTTATCGGATTACGATAATTTAAGTCAAGAAAGTTATGATAAAATATTATACTATATTAAAAAGAAATTTTTGTACGGCCCGCTTACTGTACCTATTCTGGATCCTGATGTAGAAGAAATAGAGTGTAGGGGATTTGGGCAGCCTTTAACAGTAGTTCATAGAAAAATTAATAAATTTCCTAGAATTTATACTAATATTACTTTTAAATCTGAAGAGGATGTAATAAATGTCATAGAGCTACTTGCAAATAAATCCGATAAGTCAGTTAATCTTGCTAGGCCATTCTTAGAATTTGCTCTACCAGAAGGACATAGAGTAGCATCAACTATATCTAAGGAAATAAGTCTCCCTGGATCTACCTTTGATATAAGGAAGTTTCCCTTTTCACCGATTAGTTCCATATCTTTAATGAAAAATAATGTATTTTCTAAATTATTTTTATCTTATATATGGTTTTTATTGGAGTTTAAACCTTTTATAATGATCATTGGACCAACTGGTACTGGAAAAACAACCTTTCTTAACTCGTTACTTGGCATGGTTAATCCATTATCTAAGGTAATTACAATTGAGGATACGCCAGAAATCAACTTGGCTAAGGATAATTGGGTAAGGTTATTTAGCAGAACTAGTATAAACTCCAGCTTTGATGTATCACTTTTCGAACTATCCAAGTTGGCCTTACGTTATAGGCCAGATTATTTAGTAATAGGCGAGGTTCGAGGTAGGGAGATAGAGGCACTAGTTCACGCTTCAGCATCTGGGCATGGGTCTTTAGCTACATTTCATGCTGGTACCCCGAACGAGGCAGTAACTAGAATCTCTAGTTTACTTACTCCAGAGATGGCAAAGCTATTCCTGCAAAATCTCTGGGGATTAGCTGTCCTAGGAGTTAGAAAGGGGAAGGATAATATAAATAATAGAGTTTTAGTCTCATTTTATGAGGCTTTTACAGAAAAGAGGAAAGTGAAGTTCAAGAAAGTTTTCACGTGGAAGGCTGACAAAGGATTAATTCCTAGCTCAATAGAAGATTTAATCAGTTCGTCCTATAGGCTAAGCTTTATAAGAAGGACGTTTGGTTATTCAAACCAAGATGTAAGGGGAGAATTGGAAAAGAGACTGAAATTTCTTGAAGAATTAGAGAATTCCAATATCTCTTCCTCATCTGAAGTATCAGCGTCTGTAAGAAAGTTCTATTTAGGTGATTGGAATGCTTGAAGC
This sequence comes from Sulfuracidifex metallicus DSM 6482 = JCM 9184, assembly GCA_032834875.1. NCBI lineage: Archaea > Thermoproteati > Thermoproteota > Thermoprotei > Sulfolobales > Sulfolobaceae > Sulfuracidifex > Sulfuracidifex metallicus. Next base: position 2,122,977 of record CP135238.1, on the reverse strand, counting down.
AATAACTTCTAGAATATGCAATCTTTTTAGCAAAAAACTTAACGAAGATATGAAAATAACTGGTAACGATATTAATAATTATTGTAAAAAATTTGATAAATATTTAATATTATCTATTATTACTGTCTCTATCTCATTATTTCTTTCATTTATGGTTGAATTAATATTTCTCTTCACCTTGATTCTGCCATTGTTCATAATTTTTCATCCAATTCTTTTAGAGAAGAGTAAAAAAGAAGAATTGATTAAAGAAATCGAAAAGGAAATTCCAATATTCGTTACGTTGCTATATATAGATAGTATCCTGGGGAAATCTCTTTACCAGTGCATAGAAAGCATTAAAGGCTCTAAAATTTTGAAAGGAATCTCCAAGGAAGCGGTTCTCCTGGAAAAGAGTGTTAAATTAAATGGAATTTCTACTTCAAGGGCAATAGTTAATAGAAGTAGACTACACAAACGCAACATTTTAGGTTCAATATACAGCGATTTTATTGACTCTGAATCAATAGGTGTATCCTTAAGTTTGAGGGCTAGACAGACCCTCGAGAAGGTGATGAACCGGCTCAAAGAGAATTATTCAACTTACATACAGAGGTCTTCTGACCTATCTGAGATACTCTTTTCATTTTTCCTTTTATTACCTATAATGTTAATATCATTTCAATTAGCATTTAACAATGGACTAAACGTTACTCAACTAATAGCTCCTTTATTAGTTTCGCCCTTATTTTACTTTGCAATTACGTCTTTCCAACCAAGTTCAGATTATTTGATAAAGTTTAAACTTAGAGAGTTCATACCGTTTTTTGCTTTATCTATAGGTTTTGCTATTCCGCTTCTTGTCTTAGGATACCCGGTTTATGCTATCATGCTAGCTATGGTTTTCTTGTCCTTCCCGTTTTATCTCCAAATGAGGAAGGCAGACTCTTTAATGGAAAAGTTGCCATCACTTCTTGATAGACTTTCAGATTATACGAGGGTGGGCTACAGTTTAAGGGGATCTATCTTAAGGATCATCGAGAGTTCTTCCAATGATATAACAAAAGATTACCTAATTTCTTTCGTCAAAACTTTGGACAAAAAAGATGAGTTCATCTGTTCTCCTTCTTGGACCTTTAATGCGTTTCTTGAAGCACTAAGGAGGATTAACATATTAGGTTTCATTGACGAGAAGGTATTCATAGAGATGTCTTCTACAGTTCAAGATATCTTAAACATGAGGAATTCGATGAAAAGAAATCTTCAACTTTTCACTTTCATATCTGTATTAACTCCTTTGATTCTCCATTTCTCCTTATATTCTTTCTCATTCTTAAATTTTAACAGTAAGTTCCTATTAAATGTAATAGGGATCTATGTTCTGACTTTAGAAATACTTTACTCTAAAATATCGAGGCTTACAATCTTCAACTTCCCTTTATTGCTGGTTACAACGGTAACTACTCTAATAGTTTCGTTTATCCCACTTTCGCTTTAATTATGCCCTTTTTTCGGGTGAACCATGAAGTCAAGAAAGGCAATATCCTCCATGTTAGGTACAATAATGGTTATTTCAATAACACTAGTTCTAGGTGGGCTTCTCTATGCTTACTCCACTGGAATGTTCGGTAACCTAACCCATCAAGTTGACGTCTCCTCCAGTATAACGCTCATTGTGAATCCCACATCAGGTAACGGTTATTTAGATTACAGTTTTACAAACGATGGCAACATCCAAGTTACTCTTAGCAAGGTAATAATACAAGGAGGTTCGGCTTACAGCTCTTCTATTCCTTTATCTGGTGGAATAACGCTTAACCCAAGTCAATCGGTACAAGGCTCTATACCTCTAACTGGAACTTATGCTGCTGGAAGTTATTACACTGTGACTATTGAGGGTACTACATCTTCAGGACAACCTTTCAGCGAAACGGAAAATGTACCAGCTACGGTGGAGTAGGATGATCTTCAATACAAAGGGATTATCTTCAATTTTTTCAACCTTAATAGTGATAGCAATTACGCTATCACTAATACCTCCATTAATGATATATTACAATCAATTTCATAATTCATCTGTTAATCTATCTCAAAAAAATTATACACAAGATGAAGTAATTATACATACTAAATTAAATACTATATACCTAGGAAATGATCCTTACCATATCTTCATATACAACTATGGAAACTACCCTATCAATATTACCAAAATTTACTTAAATTCTAAATCATTTCCAGTTTCTCTAAGTATAGGACCAGATGGGATGATAAGACTATCTTCAGTCGTACCTGAAAATCAAACAGTCACTACTCTAGGAATTTGTGCTAATGGTTATCTCTTTGTTTTTTCATCTAACAGATCATGAGGATGCATTAAAGTCTGAATCCATCTGGTTGTCTTTATCTACTACAAGGTTTATCTTATACCCGTTTTCTAAACCCTCTAAGATATCCTCACCTTTATGCGTCAGTTTGTACACCTTGTGGGAACCTCTTGAATATATTGTCTCTATTAACCCAAGCCCCTCTAGAACATGAAAAACTGAAAGAACCTCGTATCTTGGTAAACCTGATCTAGCAACTACATCCCCAGGATTAACGTAACCATCCCGTATCGATTGTAATACTACCTTTATTTCGTACATCAATTTCGATCTTAGCGAGTTTTTCCTTTTAAGGCTTTTTGCAAAGTGTTGCTTTTTCAATTTACAATGGAGATTATATGAAACGCAAAACATAAAGTGGAATTGATGTTTTTCTGCCTTATGGATAATTGTTCTGGTGCTGAGATATTTAACAAGTTGAACTCTTATTATTCTGATATCAAACCTCAAGAGTTCGTAGCATATGATGTTTGGTTAAAGACTCATGACCCTTTCAAGGTTTTAGTGGCCACAATATTATCTCAAAATACCACAGATAGGTCCACATATAAGTCATATGTCACTTTAGAGAAAAGGGTAGGCATCAGTGCAGAGAGCCTATCTATAGCAGACTCTCAGGTAGTATCAGAATGTATAAGGTTTTCAGGACTAAATAAATCTAAAGCAAGTCGTTTAATAGAAATTTCTAGAATACTTATTTCCACGTACAATGGTAATCTCTGGTGTGTCTTAAATAAACCCTTAGATGAGGCAAAGAAAATTCTCATGTCGTTACCTGGAGTAGGTTGTAAAACTGCCGACGTAGTACTTTTGACTTGTAGAAATTATCTTACCTTTCCTGTTGATACACATATTAGAAGAATAGCAGCTAGGTTAGGAGTATCGAAAGAGAAAGATCCATATGAGGAAGTCTCATCAAAGTTAAAGCTTTTCTTTAAAGATTGTGACTTTCTAAGGGCTCATCACCTTCTAATAACTCACGGAAGAAGGACATGTAAGTCAAATAAACCTTTATGTTCTATGTGTCCTATTAATTATTGCTGTGAATTTTACAAGAGAAGGGGTAACTAGGATTGAGGCAGACAAGTTACTTAGACATGAGGATATAAACTATCAAAATTTTGAAAGATCTCTTCAGGAAATATTAAAATCTAAAAAGGTTTCTCCTATTATTGTTGATTCTAAAACACTTTTAGTAATCGATGGGCACCATAGGCTAGCTGCACTTAGGTCCTTGGGTTACAGAAGGATACCCGTTATGTTAGTTGATTATGATAGTCCAACGGTTAAAGTATATGGCTGGAGAAGATATTTTTCTCCTGAGTTATTAGCTAAAACCATAATAAAAAATTTTCAATCTGAAGGGAAGTTCTGTGCTGAATATGAAAAAATAAGAATTTGCGAAGATAATCTCTATTCACTTTATTGGAAACTGGATTCTCTGGAAAACTATCTAAGTAGCATAGGCTTCTGCGTCCAGAAAAATCAAGAACATGGACTTAAGCCTCCTATATTAACTAAAGAGTATGTTTTAGAGATAGCCAAGAAAGGACTACTTTTTCCTCCTAAGAGCACGAGGCACACATATGACTTTATTATTCCCAAATATTTAATCTCTGTTGAATGCCTTTAATAGATTTCGTAATACAGATCTTCATTTTATTGATACCATCATTGATACTTCTAAATCAAATATTCTTGTATTATATGTATAAGAAAGCTGAGAAAATATTATCAAGTAATGTAAATATAAAGGAATTTCCGTTTCTCTCTATCATAGTTCCAACTAAAGGGGAGAATATCTCGACTATAATTGGACTGTTGGATAATGTAATGGAATTTAAATGGGACTTAAGAAGAATAGAAGTTATTATCGTATCCGATGATGACAAAGAATTTGTAAGGCAACTAGAGAACTCGTTATCAACTAAAGAGCTTCCCTTCTCAGTGAAAGTGTTCTTGAGGGAAAAAAAGCTAGGCTTTAAGAGCGGCGCCCTTTCATATGGTTTAGAGAGGTCAAAGGGAGATCTTATTATTACATTAGACGTAGACTCCAGGTTGAATCCTGACTCTATATATAGAGCATACTCTAGAATGCTTACACTTGGTTGCGACGCTGTATCGTTAAAGTGGATGGGATATTCTCAGGACTCTCTTTCGTCATTAGTTAAGGGCCTTCTAGTATCAACCAATTTAGGTAGCATGGTAATGCTTCTAGGTAGACATGCCGCAGGATTTAACGTATTTCCAGTAGGTTCTGGAACTCTCTATAAAAGGGGATGTTTGAATAAGGTAGGAGGGTGGGATTATAATATGATTCAGGACGATTTGGAAATAGGAACTAGACTGACTAGCATGGGTTACAAGATATGTGCCAGTGACTCTCCAATATTTGTGGAAGTTCCTAACAATTTTGTTTCTTTTTACGTTCAACAAACAAGATGGGCTATGGGAACTACTGAGGTTCTTAAGAACAGATTTACTTACATCATTCATTCTAATCTAAAGTTTCATAAGAAAATAGAAATGATGTTGTATCTTTTGCAATATTTCCCTATAGGGCTTACGTTCTTAGCTTCAATATTACTTCCATTTATTCCATTTTTACATTTGCCAGACCCTCTTTTTTCTCCCTTATTTATACTTTGGCTCGTTTCTATATCACTTTATGCAATAATTTACGTTAGATCTGCTAGGGAGCTTAATATTTCTATTTTCGATTCACTTAGATCTTTAGGTAAGATTTCAGCTTACACAGTAGCCATATCCCCCTTTATTCTTTTCAGTTTAATTAAGGGTTTTTTAGGAAAGAGAACCTACGTTGTTACTCCTAAGGGGAAGAAAATGAGCGTTAGCAGAAAATATTACCTAATAGTATCTTTAGTTATGTTGATAGGTATTCTGTTCCTTTTAGGCGGTCTCTTCTTAATTTTATCTCACTACTATTTAGTTGGTCTTTGGCTTCTCTATTACTCTTCAGGGTATATATTTACTAGTTTCTCTTATATGAAAGAATAATAGAATATCAACTTATAACTTCCCCAAGTTAAGGGATTCTTTAAATGACTGTCAACTACGCGAAGTTTGAGGACGATGAAACTGTCTTTTCGATTTTAAGGCCTTATGTAGCTTCATGGTTTAAGGAGAAATATGGTTCCTTTACCCCTCCTCAGAAGGCATCCATACCGCTTATAAAGAAAGGTATGAATGTTTTGGTTTCAAGCCCAACCGGTAGTGGAAAGACATTGTCAGCATTTCTAGGCATCTTGGACACTTTATTTGAGTTGGGAGAGGAGGGCAAACTTGAGGATAAGGTTTATGCAATTTACATCTCTCCCCTAAGGGCCCTTAATAACGATATGAAGGCCAACTTACTATCACCTCTAAACGAACTTAAGGAAAAAGTTCCTAGGTTACCTCAGCTTAGAATAGGGGTTAGAACAAGTGATACATCATCTTACGAGAAGCAGAAGATGGTCAAACTTCCTCCTCATATTCTAATTACTACTCCAGAATCTTTTGCAATATCTATGGTTTCTCCAAAGTTTAGTCAAAATCTTCAAGATGTTAGATGGATTATAGTAGACGAAATTCATGAAATAGCTGGAAGTAAGAGGGGCTCATATTTATCTTCAATGTTAGAGATATTTCAGAATCTTATTGCTAAGAACAAAGTGACAAGAATAGGCCTAAGCGCAACAGTGTCGCCTTTAGAGGATATAGCTAAATTCCTTGTAGGTAAGAACAACGATTGCCAAATAATCGACGCTAGATTTGTGAAACCAGTAGATCTCAAGGTTATATCACCTGTCAGGGATTTGGTTCATGAATCTGAAAGTAAAATTGAAGAAGGAATATATAATTCAATAATTGAAGAGGTTCAAAAACATAGAACAACTCTGATATTTACTAATACTAGGCACGCAGCGGAAAACGTCTCGTATAAGTTAAGGAAAATAGCTAAACTGAAGGGGATACTTTCAGAGGACGCCATCGAGGCTCATCACAGCTCCTTGAGTAAAGACGTAAGGTTAGAAGTGGAAGAGAAGTTGAAGAGAGGTGAACTTAAGGTAGTTATCTCTTCTACTAGTCTGGAGTTAGGAATAGATATAGGTTATATTGACGTAGTTATTCTTTTAAGTAGCCCAAAGAGTGTTAGCAGGTTATTACAACGTATAGGTAGGGCAGGTCACCATATAAGGTCAATTAGCAAGGGAAGGATGATCGTTGTGGATAGGGACGACTTGGTTGAGTGTAGCGTTTTAGCCGAGCTAGCTAGGGAAAAGAAGATTGATGCCGTTCACATTCCCAGAAATCCTTTGGACGTTCTCTCTCAAGCTATAATTGCAGCTACAATAGTATCAAAAGGAATTCACAAGAATAAGTTATACGAAATATTAAGCAATTCATATTCCTATTCAACCTTATCTGAACAAGATTATGAACTTGTTCTAAATTACCTTTTAGGGGAATATGGACTCGAACAAAGGAACGTCTACTCTAAGATTTCCTTAGATAAGGAAGGTAACATTAAACCGAAGGGGAGCATGAGAATGATTTTCTATATGAATAGCGGGACAATTCCAGACGAGGCAGTAGTTCCAGTAATGACTGAGAACAGTAGATATGTAGGAAATCTTGAGGAGGAATTTGTAGAAATGTTAACTCCTGGTGACGTCTTCGTCTTAGGAGGTAGAACTTATCAATTTTTATCTAGCAAAGGTCTATCAGTTATAGTGAGACCGGCGGAAGGTCAAAGACCCACTGTTCCTAGTTGGTTCTCGGAAATGTTGCCTTTAGCTTACGAGTCAGCAGTGGAAATAGGAAAGTTCAGAAGGACAGTCAAGGAAATGATAGAATCGGGTATTAGCAGGGAGGAAATTGTAGACTGGATAAGTAAGTCACTAAAATTAAATAAATATTCTTCAATTTCTCTTTACTATTATATCTTGGAAATGTTTTATTTCACAAATGGAATTATACCTTCGGATAAGTTGGTATTAATTGAAATCTTCGATGACGAGGAAGGTAGGCGCAATTTCATCTTTCACGCAATTTTTGGTAGAAGGGCTCTTGATGCTATATCTAGAGGAGTAGCTCAAATAGTAACAAAAGATCTAAAAGAGGACGTTAAGCTTTCGGTTCTGGATAACGGATTTATAATTACAATACCAAAAAAATTGACTATGATATATCTAGCGTCTTTCAAAAGTTAAAATTGGAAACTTTTTATGAGGAACTCAGTGACGTAATATTGAGGACTGAAATGATGCGTAGAAGGTTTAGACATTCTGCTGAGAGGTCGTTCATGTTACTGAGGCGATATAAAGGTCGTAAGACTAATCTTGAGAGGAGACAAATTAACTCCGAAGTTCTACTTGGGATAGTAAAAGAACTAGGCGGATTTCCAGTTCTAAAGGAGACTATAAGGGAAATCTTGGAAGATCATATGGATATAACAAGGGCAATGGAGGTTTTAGAAAAGATTCAAAACAACGAAATAGAGCTCAAAGTTATAGGACCTAATAGCATACCTAGTCCATTCTCTCATTCAATGTTATTGAAGGAACATTACGACGTAGTTCTTGCGGAAGATAAACGTCAATTACTCAAAAAGCTTCATGAGTCTGTTGTAGAGTTCTTGCGAGAGAAGGGTATTGATGTCAATCTCGACTACACCTCCGTCTAATCTGAATGCCCTTATGCACTTTTCCCCAATTATTATCCAAGGTACTCTCCATAATTCCATTCCTATTTTATCAGTGCTGCTAGGGTAACAGCATTTACTAAAAGGATGAGTATGAAATAAAGCTATGATCCTCTCCCTCCTGTGAAGTGCTTTGTATAGCTCTACTGGATCGCATTGAAATTCAAAAATTCCGCCTAAATTAGATATTTCTATGATGTCGTTATCTGAAACTATTCCACATTTTTCCTTTAAGGTACCCATAATCCTTCTAAACCTGCAATTGCTTTCAGTATATCGGTCCTAGTTACTATACCTACAGCCCTTCCATCGGAATCTAGAACTATTAGTCTACCAACGTTATATATTATCATTTTCTTTATAGCGTCTAGTACATCGTCTTCACTAGATATTGTTATTACTTGTCTCTTCATGTAGTCTGACACCTTGGCTTCGAAATTTCCTTCGAAGAAGGCTTTTATAATATCTGCAGTTGTTAGTATTCCTAGTATTTCTTCTTTTTCGCCTAGAACGGGCGCTCCTCTAATTCCTTCTTTGTATAGATTAATTGACGCTTCCTTTAGAGTAAAGTAAGGTCTCAGGACGACCAGTTTCTTAGAAATCAGATTCTTAACCTTTTCCTTGGGAATGCTTATCATTCTTTTAACGTCTATTATTATTTCCCTGCTTTCTTCGTCAGAATGCAGCACTATTCCTTCAATAACTAGTCTGCTGTATGGAGTAGGACCTAACCTTACTGGGTCTCCAACCTTAAGTTTCCTTAGATCCCCTTCAACGTCCAACAATACCTTATTTGCCATTGGATTTGTAATATCTAGAATTTCTATATGATTTATTTTTATATCAGTTTCCATCATACCTTTATACAGACTTAACTTATCCAACATTGGTGTGATTACCGGGTTTTTAATAACCTCGTAAGCCTTCAGAGTTGGCATATATCCTCCATTTGGACCGGGCTTTGAATCTATGAGTCCCAGAACCTTTAGACTCAGGATGATGTTTCTTACGGTACCTTCGTCCTTGTTTATAACGTCTGCTACTTCTTTGCTTTTTATCATCTTTTTCTTTTTCGTGTATAAATCCACTAGAGCTAGTAGTATTTCCCTCTGGGTTGGCGATAGGTTTTGCATCGTTAATTATAATTTGTTAGTTTCTTAAAAATTTCTTTGTGGCACCTTAACTCCTAATACTCTGTTGATAACTTTATCTTTGACGTCAAACACGTTAGATGATATCAGAGCAACGTAATCTTCTCTGGGTAAAGGATAATCTATCCCTATTTTTATTGAAATTGCCTTCTTACTGGCAATAAATGTGTACTTATCTCTTATTGTTCCTTCAGCTATGCCCTCAGCAAGCCTAAAAGCAGTATAAAACCTGGAAAAGCTCTTAGCAGTATGTTTTATTTCGTCAGTATCTGAATTAAAAAGTGTTCTAAGGTCATTCAGTAAGATATCCTCCTCAGCTAAGGAGAAGACCACCATGGTGAAAAGGAGCCTGAGAGATCTAGCAAGGGAATCCTTGCTCCTTTCTGCCGCCTCGAAAGCTTCTTTAGGATTACCATGCCTTATAATAGTTTCTATCTTTTCGTAATTTTCCTCTACGTAAAAAACTCTAGAAAACAGAGATTCCGCTTCCTCATCAAGGCCTAGGCCATATTTGCCTATTACATATAGGCTAGATAACTCCTTCTCATAAACGTCGTTTGCATTAAAGCCTCTAAATGGTAAAATACCTTCTTTTTTATATTTTTCCTCTAAAAGGATTTTTGCTTTTTCTCTATTATAAGAATCTGGTTTCTGCATTATTATACTCCATATATCTGTTAGTGCTTTGACCTTGGGCTTGTAAATGTCCTTCACCATGACAATCTCTCATCTATATGCTGATTCACTTAAAAAGGATTTGAGTTAAGACAAATGTCATGAGTACTTTAGAAGAAAATCTAAAACCTAGTATTGTACTATTGTCTGCATCTGATCTGGAGTTAGAATTAAAGGAGTTAAAAGAAGAGATAAAGAGCCTAAGGGACAACAACGACATAGATCACTCCAGACTCAACGAAAAGATAGACAACATAGCTAAGAGCATCACGTGGCTGAACATTGCCAGATCTCAGGGAATGTGGAAGTCCAGGACGTGCAGACATATGGAAAATGATGCATGCTCCGCATGGAACGTAAACGAGCCTGAGAAACTTGGCATCCCAGCTGAAGCAGTAACATTAGAACAAACCGGCATAAAGAGGATTTCGGTTTTAAAGTTCCCAGAGCTATGTATAGCGTGTCCATTATACGAAGCTAAAAGATCTTAACAAGTTATGGTTTTCTATTTGACTTAAAATTTCTTTTAACTTTTTGAGTTCTTCATTGTCGGCTATCTCCTCTATGTCGACGTTCTGAACCAGAGTCAGAAGGCTTTCAACCATGTCATTTATAATTATCCTGTTTATTCTTTTCCTTTCATCCTCTTGAGATATTTCATAAATTTTCGACATTACCTCGTCGCTAGGATGAGTTACCTTGTTAATATACTTTGTTATGAGTGCTGGGGAAACCCCGAGCTCTGTAGCTAATTCCTTTTTCCCCCGTCTTTCAAGAAGAATGGAGAGAATGTCATACCTCGCACCCTTGCTTAGGTTGTGAAAAACCCTTTCCACAACTTCTTTTTAAAGTGAAAAATTTAAAAATAAAGGGTCTTAAGATTCAGGATGAAGGCGGTAGTTTTCGATCAAGGTATTATTGCAAAGGATCTTCCGCCCAAAGAAATTAACAAGGATTTTGTTGCTCTACACCCTTGCTCTGTTCTCTTGAACGGTATTGAAAACGCAGTTTACTTAGGAATTATATGGATAAAACCTTCTACTATCATAGGTAGTATTGGCATAGGTAAAGTAAAAGACACGGGTTTAGAGGTGGATCCTAGCTTAAGGGGTAGGAGGATCCTCGTTACTCCATATTCCGCTTATGGAGGTATAGGAACGGAATTGAACGGACTTCTATCGGAGGAGGCTAATGTGCCTTACGATTCAATTGAAGTAATTCCAGGAGATGTTCAAGAAGAGGCTCTATTGTTGCCATTTGTTAGCTTCGCTAGAAAGGTAAAAGAAAGAATAAATGGAGGAACCTTACTGATGCTTGGAGGGGGGTTAGTATCTCTAATTACATCCGCTATTTTAAAGGATTATGTAAGTGAAATTGGAGTATTTACTGAGGGGAACGTCTTACCTTTTAAGCAGTTTGGTGTGGAGATAATTAGCAACCTTGATAAAAAGTGGGATAATATTATTATTTCAACTACTAGATCATGGGCACGCTTGGTTGCACCTAGACTTTTAAGAAGCACAGGAAAAATTTTCATGCCAAAGATAATGAATAGCTGGCCGTTGATTTTAAGTCGAGATATAGAAATTGTTCCCATTAACGAGATCAATGATGAAGATTACCTAATTTTAAAGAAAATAGGAAGAAAAATATTAGAAGAAAATATTCCATTTTCAGGCGACATAATATCTTCTATACCTTCTAGCACTATTGGTACGATAATTAAGGTAGAGGAGGCGTTTAAGAATTTGAGAATTCTTCCTTGATTACCTTAGATAGTATTTCTACACCTTTTTTCAATTCTTCCTTTGAGGGATAGCTGAAGTTTAATCTCATGGTATTCTTTCCGCTATAGTCATGATAGAAGCTGGCGCCAGGCACATATGCTACACCCCTATTCATTGCCTTCTCGAGCATCTTCGTTGCATTTATCTTTTCTGGCAACCAGGAGAACACAAACATCCCGCCCACGGGATGGCTCCACTTAGCCTCCTTAGGGAAGTTCTCCTCAATAGCACTTAGCATTACATCTCTTTTTTCTATGTATGTAGATTTTACTTTAGGTAAATTGTTCATTATCACGCCTCTCTTTATTGCTTCCCTAGCGATATATTGTGGGAGGGTAGGTGTGTGGAGGTCTACGTTTTGCTTGTATATTTCCAGCTCCTTTATAACATCGTTTTCAGCTACCACCCAACCTAGCCTTAGTCCAGGAGAGAGTATTTTGCTAAAAGTGCTAGTATATATAACTCTACCTTCCTTGTCTAAAGCTCTAAGGGGTGCAGGAGAATCTCCCTCAAACACTAGGAAACCATATGCATCATCTTCCATTATTATAAAATCATACTCAGAAGCTAAATCTAACAGTCTCTTTCTGTCATCAAAGTTCATTGTAGTACCTGCAGGGTTCTGAGCTGTTGGTATGACGTAAAACATTTTTAGTTTTTTATTTTCTCTTTTTAACTCCTTAAGTTTGGCTTCAAGTTGATCTAAGTTAGTTCCTTTCTGTGGATCTACATCTATTCCTATGAAGTTAGGTTGCCTAGCCCTCAATATATTGAGAGCAGCTAAATAAGATGGATTTTCTACTGCTATATAGTCTCCCTTGTCTATGAAAATGTTAAATATCATGAACAATGCTTCTTGGCTACCTACTGTCACGAAAATGTTATCCTCATTTATAGAGGAAATTCCTCTCATCTTAGAAAGGTTTACTAGTTCCTTTTTGAAGCTCATAACTCCAGAAGTAGTGGAATATTGTAGAGCTTGAGCTGACTCATCCCTTATTATATCATCGGTGATCTTTCTTATATCCTCTGAAGGAAAGGTGGACGGATCTGGAAGACCTCCTGCTAGGCTTATGACTTTTTTACCCTCAGTTAACTTAAGTAAGTCCCTGATCTCAGAGCTTTTTAAGAGGGACGTTTCTATTCCTAGGAAAGATTGATAGTTAACCATTGAATATTTTAGTTAAAGTTTCAGTTTATAAATCCGTGGAAATGGCTATAGCTGAGATCATAACAATAGGAAATGAAGTAGTAATTGGAAGGACCATCAATACAAATGCGTCACATATAGCGTGGAGATTAACTTCAATTGGATTTATGGTAAAAAGGATAATAGCTATCAGAGACGATGAAGAGGACATCAAACAGACTATAGTCGATTCTATTAGAAAGAATCCGAACCTGATAGTTACCTCTGGGGGCTTAGGTCCAACTTACGATGATAAAACTTTAGAATCCATAGGGAACGCGCTGAATCTAGGCTTGGAAATTAACCAAGAAGCTCTGGCTATGATAAAAGAAAAGTACTCTAAGAAAGGTCTTCCACTCACTGAAGAAAGGGAAAAGATGGCATATTTACCTCACGGGGCAATGCCGGTCAGAAATGACGAGGGTATAGCTCCGGGTGTAACTTTTGAATATAAAGGTATTCAATTCCTTTGTACGCCTGGAGTACCGCGGGAGATGGAGAATGTTTTAGAGAATTTTATTTTAACTCACTTAAAGGTTAAGCCAAACGTTTTCTATTACGAGGAATCCTTTACTATTAAAGGCGTTGGGGAATCTTCATTAGCGTCAGTAATTAAGGAAATAGTAAAAAAATATAACCTTTATGTAAAATCTCATCCAAAAGGAAGAGAATTGTTAGATCCAGAATTGGAAATTCAAATTGCAGGAAGCTCGCCTTCAAGGGACAAAATAGTGGATTTAGTTAAGAGCTGTAGAAAGGAATTAGAAGAAAAAATTAAGGAAAAGTTTGGAGTTTCTCCTCAATAAACGTGGGGTAGAATTTTATTCAGAGATATTTCAGCTATAGCAACGGGGTATTTTATATCGAATTTCTTTAACAGCTCTGGCCTTATCTCTCCCAAGGAACCTATCTCCTCATTATTTCCTATTATCACCGATGCACTTCTTCCCTTAATGAAGTAAGGCGACTCCTTACTTGAATATTTAGGTTGGATTGAAAGATTGAGCAGAATCTGATGTAATGGTGACTGTATCTCTTCGTATCCAGCCTTAGAATCCATTAATGCAATGGTAAGCATTCTTTCGTTCTTATATCCAGTTTCATTGTCTTTGTTTCTAACTACAATATCTCCGCTTTCAAATATTTTTACAGGAAATCTAGAGTGCTGATTTTTAGATAAGAAGTCTAATATGACTGGTATTAGTGAATTTCTAACTGCATTGTATTCATCAGAAATAGGATTTTCTATAACTACATAATCTCCAATCAAGTTGTCCTTTTTGGTCAATACATATGTGAAAACTTCCTGGAATCCGGCACCTATACTCAACTCCTTAATAGTTCTTTCTATTAATGTGATATTATCATACGTTCCTAATTTATAGCTAACAAATCTTTGTGGCTCTATCTTGGAATATCCATACATCATTGCTATATCTTCCGCAATATCCTCGTCTCTAATGATGTCTACTCTGTAAGGAGGTATTATTATTGAGCTAGACTCAAGGAAATAATCTATTCTATCCTTAGCTAAAAGGTGCTGTATTTCTTTTTCATCTAATCTTAGACCTAATACTTTTTGTACCCTTAATTTATCGATTACTAACTCTTCCCTTTTCATGATGTCAATTCTGTCTCTAGAATGTATTTTAACTGAATAGATTTTACCTCCTCCCTCAGCCAAATTAGATATGAGTATATTTATCGTTTGAAGAACTGCATGTAAAGAGGTTCCAGTTACGTCTATGAAAAGATCTTTACTTTTTTGGGTTATCCTTGTATGCTCCGAATTAATTACAGGAGGAATACTCATTACGTTTCCATTTTCTTCCATTATAGCAGGCATAGTTCCCCTATCTTGGTCTATTGAAATGTTACCGTATTCCTTTCCTTGGTTAGTTGACTGTAATACTTCCTTAACCTCAAGTAGCCTTCTTTCACCTAATGGGACGAATTTGTAATCCAACGGAACTTCCTTGTAAACGATAGTTTTGCTAGTTATTTTACCTAAGTCGTGAATTCCTATAGCTACTTTCTTTCTCTTTCTCCCTATTGTGGCATGTAATTTCTCTTGTAACTGAATTATTTCCTTTAAATACTCTTCGTCTAGCTTTATTTCCTTAACTATGGCAGCTATAGCATATGGTCTTTTCCTAACCTCTTCTACTTTTAATTCATAGTCTGATTCAAAAACGGGATACTTAGGTTCCCCGACTGCTCTCTCCTTTAACCCATCAATTGCCCTCTTAAGTCCGTCAGATGAGAATAGGTCCGGTCTATCAGCGTTTACTTCTATTTCTATAGAATCTCCAGAAACTTTAGACTCAGACTTTAAGTTAAATAATAAATCTTCTAGCTCATCCTCTCTTAAATTTAATTTTTTTAATAATCTTTCTCTATTTAAATTTATAGTTACCATCTTAAGCTCACCTTTCTGTCCCTAAGATATTCTATGTCATATGAATAGAGCTTCCTCACATCGTCTGTTCCAGTGTAAAGCATAGCTAATCTTTCTATTCCTAAACCCCAAGCTCCCGCCCTTCCTTTCACTTTTACTGCTTCTAGAATTTCAGGCCTTAACATTCCAGCTCCGCTTAACTCAACCCACCCAAGTTTTCCTATTAAGCCGTATGCCTCTACACTGGGTTCCGTGAAGGGGAAGTAAGCTGGCTTAAATTTTACTTTCTCAATGCCTATCCTTGCAAAGATTTCCTTCAAGACCCCTAACAGATCCTTGAAGCTGAAGTCTTCCTCTATTATTAATCCATCTAGTTGATGAAATTCCAGTATATGTGTGGCATCTATCGCATCAGGCCTGAAAACCTTTCCTATAGTAAAGGATCTAAATGGTGGAGTAGGTCTACTAGCTAATGTCCTTGCAGTTGTAGCAGTTGTGTGACTCCTCAGCAATAGCCTTTTAGAGATATCTGGGTTCCATGTATATTTCCACCATTTTTCATGCATCTCCTTTACGTTGCTTATGAGATTACTATCCTTCACGTTACCATTTCCTTTTATAGAGAAACTATCGTGGATTTCCCTTGCAGGATGATCTTGTGGCTGAAATAGGAGGTCGAAGTTGTAAAATTCTATCTCTATGTAGTCAGTTACTATTTCCTTAAATCCAAGTCCTACCATTACGTCCTTCAGTTTGTCTAGAAATTCCTTGAAGAAGTGCTTTTTAGCTAAAGGGAAAAAGGGAGGAAAAGCCTCAACGTTGAAGGGGCGAAACTCCTTGTTCTTCCAGCTTTCGTTAACTAATATGTCATGCGTTAACGTCGTTATCATCTCTGTCTGGCTAGCTATTGGTTTCAATAACGTAACTTTGGCTATTACCTTCTTGCCCTTCTTTAGGAGCCCCCTCTTAACAAGAACGTCGATGAAAGGAGAATTCGGATTTGGGTTTCTGAGAGTTTCTAGCTCTGGAGAAACATAGTGTTCTACCTTAGGTTTTACAACTCCTCCTTTAACCTCAATCAGGTTTTTCTTCTTACCCCAAGTTATCGCTATTTTGAAGTCTTCTCCCATTTTATCCTTAACGTCGTTAATCTTGACCTCTTTTCCTTTCAATATCTCATTAATTAAAACTTCCTCAGGTAAACCTTTCGTTGCCCTTTCCTTTCCCTCCTCAGTGAGCTCAACTTCTTCCTCTTCGTTAACTTCGATGTCCACTATACCTTTAGACTTAAGCAATTCAAGCAGGCTAAGTACAGAACTGTAATCCATTCCTAAGTCTTTAGATATTTGATCTGAGGTCGCTTGTCCTCTACTCGAAAGGTAATCTACAATATTTCTTTCTTTTTCGCTTAACATGGTTTTACAGCTCCTTTTCTTGTCCAGGGTAGAGAATTAAAGGCTTAAACCCTCTCTCTTTCACGTATTTTTCGAAGTCAGATATATTTACCTTTATCAAGTCCCAAGTATTATAATGAATTGGTATTACAGCTTTCTTCGGTTTTATCATTGAAGCCGCTATTCCACATTGATATGGATCCATTGTAAACCTGCCCCCTGACGGTAACATTGCGTAGTCGGGAGAAAATAGTTCTCCTATAAGTTTCATATCTTCAAATAGCCCAGTATCTCCTGCGTGATATAATGTAGTGCTGCCCAACTTTATCACTATTCCGGTTGGATCCCCATGCTCGCTAGAATGTACAGCCTTAGTTAAGGCTACCTTCACCTGATCGACGTCGATATAACTACCTACGTTGGCAGGTATCATTCTTTCCCAAGGTATGTTATGTGTTTTATTGAGGAAATTTTCCAAATCCCATGTTGCTATCAATTTTGCCTTTTGGTTGATCTTCATAAGTTCTAAAGCGTCTCCTAAATGGTCGTAATGATCGTGGGTTATACCTATCAAGTCAATGTCTTTAAACTCTTCAATCGGAACTTTATTCATTGGGTTATCCTTAAGTAATGGATCTATGAGAATTTTATATCCATCAAATTTTATTTCAACTGCTGCATGACCTAACCATCTTATCGTTAGCATTTGTTATAAAATGAATCAAGACAAAGATTAAAGTTTAGGTAATCCAATTAAAGAGCATGAATGACGAGGAACTAAAGAAAGTCCTTGAGGCAGGAAAAATAGGGGCAAAAGCTAGAGATGAAGGTGCAAGGCTAATTAAAGAGGGAGCTAAAGTCTTAGATATTTGCGAGGCAGTAGAAAAAATAATAATGGAATCTGGTGCTTTTCCAGCTTTTCCATGTAATCTCTCAATAAATTCTGAGGCAGCACATTATAGTCCTCTAATAGAAGATGAGAAAACAATACCTGCAGATGCGGTAGTAAAGTTAGATATTGGAGCGCACATAGACGGTTATATTTCAGACACTGCAGTAACCGTAAGTTTAGGCAGTAGATACGAAAAACTTCTAGATGCATCTAAGGACGCATTAAAAGTAGCAATAATGAACTCTAGGGTAGGTAGTAGTATAGGAGATATAGGCAAAATGATAGAGAAGACAATCAAAATGAAGGGATATAAGCCAATCAGGAACTTGGGCGGTCACTTGATAAGACGCTATGAACTTCATGCTGGTGTATTCATACCCAACATTCATGAAAGGAACACAAGTTTCCTTCAAGAAGGTAATACATATGCTATAGAGCCATTTGCAACAGATGGAGCAGGCTTTGTGGTAGAAGGAAAGCAAGTCACGATATACTCAGTAAGAAATATAGACCAAAAAGGTTTAAGCGATATTGAAATTAAGTATCTAACTGAAATTTTTAAGAGATTCAATTATTTGCCATTTAATGAAAGATGGTTAAAGAATTTGGGAGATGCTAATGAGATTAGGTCAATTCTGAGTTCCTTAACCAAAAAGGGTAGACTCTACGGATACCCTGTTCTAATCGAAGCTAGAGGCGGCGTAGTTTCTCAGTTCGAACATACAATATACATAGGGAAGGATAAATCGATAGTAACCACTGATATTAATGATTCTTGAATAAAGTTTAATTTGTAGAACTGAGAGAAGAGTTAAGATACAACATGAGCATTTTAATAGCTTTAGCCTCCTCTAGCGGTATATCTTCGAATTCTTACACTTTCCTAGATACCCTATTGTTTGTAGGAATATTTCTATTTTACATGATACTCGCTCTTCCAGGTCCTGGTACAAAAATTAGCATGATGTTCCTTTCTAGAGGAATAGAGGCTCAACTAGCTCAAATTGAAAACTATCTAAAGGACTCCAAGAAAAAGATGCATGACGTACTCTCTTCTAAAGGAGTCCAGAAACCAGAGGAAGTTATAGATAGAATCTCGGAAATATTTACTATAGATCCAGTTTCAGTAGAACCCACAGATATCATAGGAAGGATGAGGTTGATGATGAGAACTACGGAAGACAAAATAAGGGATATAATGGAGTTAGCAGTTCCAAATATAGATCCAGTAACCAGGAGTAAATTGGAGGTTTCCGCGGAAGTAGTTAATTCGTTGAACATGATACACAAGGTAATTAGGCACTATCTCATTTCAGCAAAGAAGACAAATAGCGTTTTCATTCTCTATCAGTTGCAAATGGTCGTCCCTCAATTGGTGAAGATATCTGAGGCATATTCTAAGGCTATGAGCACATTTATGAAAGGCATACCGGTTGGGGATTCTTTGGGTCCTTTAGTTGCTGCTAACCTCCTAATGAATTCTCAAAATAAATGGAACCCAAGCAGGGATACCATTGCAGGAGAAGTGGAATTCGAGGGAAGGAAACTAATTGTAGTGAAAGCCGAAGGCCCTATGGCTACTGTGGGAAGACCGGGTGAGGCAGTGGCTAACGTAGTTGAAGAGTACAAAGGTAACATAAAGAGGATAATAACCGTAGATGCCGCATTGAAGTTAGAAGGCGAGGAAACAGGGAGTGTAGCGGAGGGAACCGGAGTTGCGATGGGAGACCCAGGTCCTGAGAAAATAGCTATAGAGAGAATAGCCGTAAAGTACGGTATTCCTATAGACGCGTTAATAGTTAAAATGGGAATGGAGGAAGCTATAACTGAAATGAGGAAATCCGTTTATGATGCGTCGTCGAGAATAATGCAAATGTTGAAGAGAATAATACAGGAAAGAACTCATCCAGGAGATATAGTAGTAGTAGTAGGAGTAGGAAACACTTCTGGGGTGGCTCAGTAATGTCATCTCAACAGCAAAAGGAGCAATTGACGGTAATAACTGAGATAAAGTGCCGAACATGTGATTATACTACCACACGTCCGTTTACTGAAGGGGATTTTGTACTTAAGGAAGTTGGTTCTTGCAGCAAGGACGGAGGGACGCTTTACATAGCCGGAATATATGCAGTATCGCCAGTTAAGGAAAATAAATAACTTTTTAAAGATAGGGTAGATTAGTAGTTTGTCACCCGGTCATAGTAGGCGGGAAAACACCCGGACTCATCTCGAACCCGGAAGTTAAGCCGCTTACGTTGGTAGGGCAGTGGATTCCGAGAGGATCCGCAGCCCTGCCAAACCGGGATGGCTTTATAGGAGTTATGTTCAAATTGCTTTAATGAAAAGGATTTTCGATGATCTACACGGTTATGTTTCACTTAACGACTTAGAAGTAATGATATTAGATCACCCTCTGTTACAGAGGTTAAGAAGGATAAAGCAAACGAGTTTAGCATTCATGGTGTATCCAGGGGCAGTAAATACCAGATTTAGCCATACATTAGGGACACTACATATAACCACGATTTTAGGAGGCATCTTAGAAGAAAAGGGTATATTAACGCATGAAGAAACAAGAAAGTTGAGAATTGCGTCACTGCTTCACGACGTAGGGCAGTTCCCTTTTTCACATTCAATTGGAGGATTTTTTATGTCAAAGAATTTTTCAAATTCAGACTTTGGAGATATGTTAATATCATCTACAGATCTAAAGGACATATTGAATAATGGTGGCTATCCTTATCGAGAAATAAAGGATATTCTCTGGGGAGAAAGTCCGCTTAGGCCTATTATAGATAGTGACGTTGATGTTGATAGAATGGACTATCTTTTAAGAGATTCTAAGTATAGCGGCGTACAACTAGGGAATATAGACCTACAAAGGTTAATGGATAGTGTTTCCTATGAACAAGGTAAGGTAGATATCTCAGAAAAGGGTCTTTATAGTGCAGAGAACTTCTTCATTGCCAGACTTCATATGTACCAAGCGGTATATTATCATAAGACAATTCTGGGTTATGAACTTCTTGCCAGGAAGATATATTCGGATATGATAGATGAATGTGACGTTCCAGGCTCACCTTCAGAACTTAGAGAAATTGTTGAGTCTGGAAACATCTTTATGTGGGATGATGAGTGGTTCCATTCCAGACTTTACGGCTGCTATTATACTACAAGTAATGATGTCCTAAAGCAGAAAATATGGAACTTAATAAATAGAAGAGGACCGAAAATGGTGTATGACGAACCTTTCTCTGCGGCGAATAAATATTCTCTGCATTCAGTTCTGGAAAAATTAGAATCATCAAACATACCCAGATCATCAATATATCCCATAGAAGAAAACATTTCAATTATAGACAAGACTAGAATTAACTTCGTGAAAGCTAACGGTGGTAAGGTAGCAGTTGACGACGTCGGATTTCTGCTTAAATCCGTTCCGTCTCGTCTCTCAATAAATCGTATATACGTTGACGCACCTTACTCTAGCAGAGCGAGGGAAGTTATACCTTGAACAATAACGTTGTCATTCTTCTTGATCTGGATGGAACGTTAACTCTGGATAGAAATACCTATTCTCTTGACCTAGAAGCAATTTCGGAAATAAGGAATATTCAAAAGTTAGGTGTAAGAGTATTTATAGTAACTGGAAATTCTTACCCTGTATCAAGGGGGCTGGCTACTTACTTAGGTTTGGATGGAGTTGTTGCAGAAAATGGTTGTGTGATTTACTTTGATGAGGAGGAATCTCTTTGTAAAGAAATAGACTCAAATTTAGTTTTAGAGTTTGAGAGAAAATTTAACCTAAAGGGAAGTTGGCAAAATCGGTACAGAAGGTATGACTTCGGTTTCTATCCTCCGGATTTAAAAGACGATATGATATCGTGGGCCAATTATCGAGGACTTTACTTGAAGACCAGTGGATACGCTCTTCATTTAAGTTACAATGATAAAGGTAAAGAAGTGGGCGTAAATAGGCTCTTAAGTTTGCTAGGAGTGGATAGGAAAAACGTAATTGCAATAGGAGACTCATTAACTGATATTGACATGATGAAGCTGGCAGCTATCAAGGTTGCAGTTTCCAACGCAGACGAAGAGTTAAAGGCAATTGCTAACGTTGTAACCAAAGGAAGTAGCGGAGAAGGTGTAAAAGAATATATTTCGAGTTTAGCCAATGCATTGCATGGATCAAATAAGAGAACTTGCTAGAAAATATGCACTAGCTAATGCTTTCGCTCATGGCGGGAAAGCCCAAGTTGGGTCGGTAATAAGCAAAATACTTGCTGAGATGCCTGACCTAAGAAGTAAAGCAAAGGAGATAATTCCTATAATAAATGAGGTAGTAACTCAGATAAATTCTATGACTTTTGATCAACAGAAACAAGAAATTGAAGCAAAATTTCCTCAACTTCTTGAGAGGAAAAAAGACGATGAGGCTAAGGAGAAGAAATTACCACCTTTACCTAACGTTAGTAAAAAGGTAGTGACAAGATTCGCTCCTAATCCAGACGGTCCTTTGCATTTAGGTAATTCAAGGGCAGCAATTATATCCTATGAATACGCTTCAATGTATAATGGTGACTTCATACTTAGGTTTGACGATACTGATCCTAAAGTCAAGAAACCACTGAAAGAAGCCTATAATTGGATAAAGGAAGATCTAAAGTGGTTAGGTATTTCATGGAAGGAAGAGTTTGCCGCTTCATCTAGGTTTGAAAGATACTATGAAGTGGCTGAGATCATGATTCAAAAGGGATACGCATACGTGGATACTTGTGATAAGGACACTTTTCTGAAATTTACCAGCAAAAAGAATGGCGAACCTCCATGCTTACATAGGAGTTCGGATCCAAATGAAAACCTGGGTTTATGGAGGAAGATGCTCAAAGGAGAATACGATGAAGGAAAGGCTGTACTTAGGATAAAGACAGACCTAGACGATCCAGATCCTTCTCAAAGGGACTGGGTTATGTTTAGAATTATCGACACCAAGAGATCCCCTCATCCACTTACTGGAGATAAATACAGAGTTTTCCCTACATATAATTTTGCCAATTCGGTAGACGATCATGATAAAGGAGTCACTCATGTATTTCGAGCAAAGGAGCATATGTCGAATTCGTTGAAGCAGAAGTGGGTCTTTGATTACATGGGATGGGAGTTCCCCACAGTTATGGAATTCGGCAGACTCAAGCTAGAGGGATTCATGATGAGCAAATCTAAGATAAAAGAAATACTTGAGAAAGGCGTGACCAGAGACGATCCTAGGTTATCCACGTTAGCTGGACTAAGGAGGAGAGGAATACTGCCTGAAACCGTCAGGGAGATCATAATAGAAGTTGGCCTTAAGGTCTCTGACGCTACGATAAGCTTTGAGAATATAGCTGCAATTAATAGGAAAAAGTTGGACAAAACTGCAAGGAGGTTAATGTACGTTCCAGAAAATAAGGCGAAGACAATGAAAATTACAGGAGATAATATGCCCCAATGCATTAAGGCTAGAATACCGTATAACTTCTCTAATCCATCGGATTACAGAGAAGTGGAGGTATGTAAGGGTGACATAATAATGGTTGATTCAGACGATGCAAAAGAAGGATCTTACCTTAGGTTGATGGAGTTATGTAACGTTAAAGTTCAAGGTAATGAACTAATCTTTGATAGCAAAACCCTTGAAGAAGGAAAGGTAAAGAAAGCTTCTATAGTCCAGTGGGTAAAGCAATCCGATAGTTATCCTGTTGTCTTAAAGAAATACAACGGCAATGATGAAACTATTGAGAAAGGTTACGGCGAATTGTCAGTATCTTCCCTTAAGGTAAACGATATAGTACAATTCTTCAGGTACGGTTTCGTAAGGGTAGACGAAGTAAGTAACGGATTAATCGTAGCTATCTATTCCCATGATTGAAAAACTTATATAGGGAAGAGGATAGGTATGAAATGCGCGACCTAAAAAGAGGAGGATGAGCGCCATGTCTAAACCTTCATATGTAAAATTTGAAGTCCCCCAAGAATTAGGGGATAAAGCTCTAGAAGCAGTAAGAAAGGCAAAAGAATCAGGAAAAATAAAGAAAGGTACAAACGAGGCTACTAAGGCAATTGAAAGAGGACTTGCAAAGCTGGTGGTAGTTGCTGAGGATGTACAGCCTGAAGAGATAGTAGCACACCTACCTCTTCTATGCGAAGAGAAGAAGATACCATACGTGTACGTAAGTTCAAAGAAATCATTAGGTGAAGCTGCAGGTCTTCAGGTTGGTTCTGCCGCAGTAGCCATAGTAGATCCAGGCGAGGGTAAAGACGTTCTTGACGAAGTAATAAAGAGAGTAAATGAACTAAGAGGAAAGAGCTAAAATAATTGTTATAGTTTTTTGAATCCTTATTAAGATTATTTTGTATTGCTGGATATTACGCCTATATTTTCTCCTACTTTTTTTAAAAAAAGACGCCCAATATAAACCGTCTTAGTTCTTTTGTTTATTTTATGAATAAAATTAACTACCAGCTAGATATAAAGTAAGGAAAATTTGAAATAATATAAAACCATTTAGAAATATAATGGGCCCAGAGGGATTTGAACCCCCGACCACTGGGTCTCTCCATTCCAGATATAATTCATCCCCCAAGAGGGGTCGTTAGACCCAATGCTATCTGGAGCCCAGCACTCAACCTGGCTGAGCTATGGGCCCATTACCGATCATTCGCTAAGACCTATTATCATCCTTCATTTAAAAATTTATTTAGCTACTTTCCTATTATAGTTATTTTATCTCTATACCTATAATTATATTTTTCATATAGTTGAAAGAGACTAGACGCATGGTATCACCATATTATTTAAGAATACAATGAACCTGAGGTATTTCCTGTATTAGTTTTCGTGTAAATTGAGCGATAACTAAGGCTCAGATGAAGACAGCAGACATTCTTTAATTTTAGATATAGGGATATAAGTAAGTCATGAAGTGGGACGAAAGAAGGGTAGAAATAGTTCGTGAGCTTAAAGAAAAGGGAATAAATCCTTATCCTCATAAGTTCACATTTACCAATACAATTCAGGAGCTTAGAGATATAGGAAAAGAGAAAGGTAATCCATCTTCTCATGATCCCTTTATATTTAACATTTCAACGGTAGGGCGCATAGCTAATATAAGAAGACATGGAAAAGCGGCCTTCGTGGACATATTTGATGAAGGAGAGAGATTACAGCTGTATTTAAGGGTGAATGAGCTTGGGGATCGCTACGAATGGTTCATGAAATACATAGGTAGAGGAGACTTAATAGGAGTAAAGGGTGACTTGTTCTATACCATGAAAGGGGAGCTCTCACTTATGGTAAAGGACTTTGAGCTCCTAAGTAAGGCATTGATAGAGCCCCCAGATTGGACCACCCTTACACCCGAGTTTAGGTACGCCCATAGGTATGTTGATTTCCTTTACAATGATAAAGCTAGGAGTGCAATGGAAATTAGATTTTCAATGGAGAAAGAGATCAGGCAGTTCCTTTACTCTAAAGGTTTCATAGAAGTAGAGACGCCCATTGTGCAGCCAGTTTACGGTGGTGCTCTAGCTAAACCTTTCAAGACTCATGTAAACTATTTAGAGGAAGATTGGTTTCTTAGGATAGCATTAGAGCTTTACTTGAAGAGGTTTATAGTGGGCGGTTTCGATAAAGTATTTGAAATAGGTAAGGTATTCAGGAACGAGGATATAGACGTTACCCATAATCCTGAATTTAGTCTTTTAGAACTCTACTGGGCCTATGCTGACTATAACGACATAATGAACCTAACTGAGGAATTAATAAGAGAAGTATTCAAGAAGATCCTATCTACTAATGTAATAAAATATAATGGAAACGAAATTAAACTTGATTCACCTTTTAAGAGAATTTCGATGCATGACTCACTTTCCGAAGCTTTAGGGGAGAATATAGATTCACTATCTAACGATGAACTAAAAAACTTGTTAAAGAAGAACCAGCTAAAGCCAAGGGGTTGTCATTATGTAAGAGGATTAATGATAGAGAAGCTGTTCGATAAACTGGTTTCACCTAACTTAATCCAACCTACGTTTATTACAGATCACCCTCTAGAAACTACTCCCTTATGCAAGCCCCATAGGGAAAAGCCCGGTCTAGTAGAAAGGTTCGAATTGTATATAGCAGGAATGGAAATAGCAAACGCTTACACGGAGCTTAATGATCCGATATTACAAGACCAATTGTTTAAAGAAGAGCAAGAAATGTTTAAGAGAGGAGACCAAGAAGCCCATCCTTACGATAAGGACTTCATAAGGGCTTTAAGTTATGGAATGCCCCCAACTGGCGGTTTAGGGATAGGAATAGATAGGCTTGCTATGCTTGCTACAGACAATATAAGCATAAAGGAAGTAATACCATTTCCAATGATTAGCTCCAAGCTCATCCAAGAAGATGATTAGATAGCAGGATGGAGTATACGAAAGTTAATATCAACAATGCTTGGAAGTAGAGAGAGATTTTTTCTCCATTGGTTCCCATTATTCTCTTAAGTAGTTCCGTAAATATTTTACCTCCGTCTGTTATTATTAAAGGAGCTCCATTAAACAAGGCGAGACTAAAGTTGATCGTAAACATCCAGAAGACGAACGTATAAATGTCAAGCCAAATTGATGGAATATAGTAAGTTACATAAACTCCTAGAAAATGGGAAGGAGCAGATATTGTTACCTCTCTTTCTGTTCCGTTAGGCAGAAGTATGGTGTAAGTATTTGTCCGATATTTCTGTAGAAAATTTCCTAACTGATAAGGATTATTTACTGAAGTCCCATCAACTGCCTTTATTATATCTCCTGAAGTGAGGGAGGAGTTATAGGCAGCAGAGTCTTTTACAACACTCTCTATTAATATACCTTGAGATACCAAGTTAGGGAAAAAGTAGGTGATGGGGAAGAATATAGCTGCCAATATAAGGTTTAGAGCTATGCCTGCAGCTATTACTTTAACCTTTTTGGATAAAGCGCTTGAATTGAAGCTTTCCTCGTCAGGCTCAACGAAAGCTCCAGGGAATATGCCCAACAGTAGAATGCCGCCATTTCTTACCTTTATCCCGTTTGAAGTTGCGGAAAGTGCATGCATTATTTCATGCAATGCTACAGATATTCCAAGGGCCAAAAGGAGGAAAGGAGTCTGAGATAACGATATTGTTATCCCTGGTATTATGGGAGTAAGCGAAAGTGCTGGTTTCTCGGATGGTGGATGTGGTATTATGAATTCTGAGATTATGTAGAAAATCAGCACTATTCCTCCTATCATGGATATTATAGAAAGAACAACCGCTGCTCTCTCATAATATCTGTAAGCTTTGCTCATCGATATTGAAGGAAACCATACGTCTCTAACCTTAGATTTATACATAACAAAGAAAGGAATAGGCACGCTCACGCCGAACCTTTCGAGTCTTCTTCTTGATACATAAAGTAATATCCATGCTACTATGAAGATGGCTATGAACGCTATAATTTCTACGCTTATCATATCAAACTACTTCGTTCTCGACGACTATAAATCTCTTCCAAAAGTCTTGGTTATAGAAACCCCGTAATTAAAGTCTTAAAAGTGGTTAGAGTTAACTTTTATTCTGATGATTAGTGGAAATATAGGCAAGTTTAAGATTTCTAGCTCGGAACCTAAAAGAACCCATATAAGGGAGCTTTTCTACTTCGTACTCTTCGCTAATGGAAGGGAGGTCGCCAAGGTGTCCTACTTTACGGGCAGGGAATATTACCCACCTTGGATTGAGCTAGATTATGATCCTTGGTTAAGGAGAGAAGGAGTTGAGCCCGAACTTTTCAAACTATTATTTGAAATACTCGACTGCAACGGGAAACTGTTTGTCACTTATGATAAAGACAAGGATACAGAGAGGTTGATTTTAAGAGGCTATTCTCCTGTGGAGACACCCTTAGGTATTTCTATGCTTAACGCAGGCTTCACATGGTTTAAGGTATGGTATATACCGGAGGGAGGAAATGAAGGTTCTGCTAAGATACAAGGCAACAAGTCATGCAGGTACCAGGACTCTGTTAGCCAGCTTAAAGAACTCTTAGATGACGTTAAAACTCCAGAAGTAAGAGAAATAATACTGAAAAAACTTGACGATTTCAGGAAACCCCGAGATAACGTTGTATAACAATCCCTTACCGAAGGGCTGCGAACTTTGCAGGTTAGGCTCTAAGTTGGTAGTATTTATATCAGGAGAGTGTGGAGACTCTTGTTATTATTGCCCAGTGAGCTCAGAGAGATTTAATAAGAATAAGATGTTTGCGAATGAAGCTGAAGTGAGTAATCTTATGGATTACATATATGAAGCTTATCGAATGGGAGCTCTAGGGGCTGGAATAACAGGAGGCGATCCAATATTAGCCATTGACAAGGTAACATCACTTATTCGAATCTTTAAGAATGAGTTTGGAGAAAAATTTCATGTCCATTTATACACCTCTGGGCGTTACGCTACTAATGATGCATTAAGAGAGCTAAGCGAAGTTGGGCTAGATGAAATTAGGTTCCACCCTTTAAAGGTGGAATATAGAGAAGCCTTGAAGAAAGCCATGAAATACGACATGGACGTAGGCATTGAAATCCCTTCGATACCAGGAGAGGAGGAAAAGATATTGGAGCTAATAAAATGGGCTGAAAAGGAAGGCGTGAAATTTGTAAATTTAAATGAGCTAGAACTTAATGAAAGGAATTTCTTTCAATTAAATTCAAGGGGAATGAACGTTTCCCATGGGATAACCGGTGTTAAGGGGAGCTTTGAGACTGCGAAGAAGGTTATTGAGGAATTTAAAGAGTCACGAATCACAGTGCATTACTGCAGTTCCGTGTATAAAGACGTAGTTGAAACTAGGACAAGGTTCTTACGTACAATACGAGTATCAGCTAAACCTTACGAGGATTTCACCGGAGAGGGTACTTTGATAAGAGCTATAGTTAGGACAAATCAAAATCTAGACATACTTTACGGCGAGAAAATAGGCGATAACGTATATTCTGTCTTTCCAGGTATTACAGATGAGCTGGTGAAAAAGCTTGATATAGACGAACTGAAGATAGTCGAAGAACACCCAGACAGTAGAAGGTTGAAGGTTTCAGAGAAGGTGTTAAAGTCCAATTTCGAGCCATAGTAATTTACGTTATACTTACAGACCCACTTTATTGTATTTGTATGAAATATAGTTTGCAGACTTAGATTGGAAATCTAAGTAAGGCCACAATACCGCCCATGTTCTTTACTTGATAGTAAGAAGGGGAATCCCTAGGCACCAAAATCACTTTCCCTCCCTTTTCCGATACCTCATTTAATATAGTTGGATAGTCGTTTTCTTGCCCTATTATAAGTTCTGCAAGTACTAATACTGTATCGATGGCTCCAATTTCGGCGGCTTTCCTCACCTCTTCCTTACCGTAAGCTATATTTCTAGACCCTTTAGCTAGCATTTCCATAAACTTATCCATAGCCTTTGTTCCTTCAGATATCTCGTAATCCCTTATTAGTTGGTCTATCAAATCTCTCTTCATTACCTCATTTAATCCAGTTCTGCCAGGGGAATTCACATCGTCAGTATATACCTTATACTTCTTTGAAAGTAGCTTAGCCACATCCTGTTTAAAGAAGCCCGGTCCTGCGATTAAGATCGCATCAGGCGAATAAGTTTTAGCATAAGATTCTATCTCATCTGCAATAATCTTAGCGTTCTCCAGAAGGCTCTCTTCAGGTTCGTTAAAGCTCTTCTCACACAGGATCTTAATACCTTGTTCCATAGGTATAGCCACCAAACATTCATCAATATCTATTATTGATATCAGAATTCTAGATTTTTTCTGAGCATGCTTATATATTTTATCTAAGTCATATTTTTCCCATTTTCTTATAATTGTTATATCATCGCCTATATCTAAATTTATTGTATGATGCGAACCTTTCACGCTATACCTTTCAGGAGCGTCCAGTACTATTCCGTGAATTCTAAGTCTAGTGGTGAATTCCTGGAACTCCTTTCTTTCAACTTTCAGCCTAATTATCATAGGAACCCTTCTACTGTTATCACCTATGCTCACGTCCCTGAGAGTTTTCGCAACCACTTCATCGTCTTTCTTGAGCATGGTATAGAGAAGCCAAAGATCATCCTCATTTTCTACATGTATCGTTAAAGAGTCTTGTTTCTCATTAAATTCTAATATCCTCACAATAAGAATGATTGGAAAATTGGTAGTTATATCTGACGCAACGGAAGGGGATCTACAACAAATTTATGAAATAGAGGTAGAATCATTCGATCAACCTTATTCGCTTAGATTACTAAAGGCTTATCTTATACTTTCCGGGAATTTATACATAGTAGCGAAGGAAGGCGACGTCGTACAAGGATATGCAATAGGTATTACTCAAAACAAGATTAGAGGACATGTAATTTCAATTGCCACTCGAGCTAAAGCCAGAGGCAAGGGGATAGGCTCAACGATCTTGAGAGAATTAGAAAGGAGGTTCCTAGCCTGCGGAGCTACTTACTCTTACTTGGAAGTTGAAACCAAAAACGCTAACGCTCTCCTTTTTTATTCACATTTGGGCTATTTAATATCGTATACCAGGAAAAACTATTACGGGAGAAATAGGCACGCCTTTATAATGTTAAAGTCTCTCACAGTTGCGTGTTATACTGATTAGTCTACATTAAAATATAAAATAAGAACATCTGCTCTGAATTATAATAGGTTTTATTTTCTTGAGATAGCTAAGCCTTCCTATGATTAAAGAGTTTTTTGTAATAGATTTCTCTTACGAGAATGATCCATCTCCCAAGGCTTACATGTGGACGATATCAAAGGAAGGTAAAAGAAGTCTTCTGATAAAGGATGATTTTTACCCATACTTTTATGTGTTACCTAGATCTGATTCTAATTTAAAAGAAAAAATATTGGAATTATCTGGTAAAAATTACGAGATAAAAGATGTTTCTAATGATAAAAAGATCTATTTAGGAAAGGAATTGGACGTTCTTAAGGTAGCTTGTTCTCTTCCTACTTCAATAAGGTACTTTAGGGACGTAATATCTAAGATGGGGGACGTAAAGGGAATATTTGAAGCTGATATTCGTTTTTCCATGAGGTTTTCAATCGATTCCAGAGTTCCACCTTTTACATGGATAGAAGCTGACGTAGAACGGATTCCCAATGATGGGTTTATTGTGGACGAAGTTTATAGAGTCAAATCTCTGAGACCTATAGATAAAGAGGAGGTCCCATCGCTACGGCTTCTTTCCTTTGATATTAATGTTAATAATAAGTACGGTTCTATTAATCCCAGGAGGGACCCGTTATTATCCATTTGTATTATTTCAAATGATTCTTATAAGATTCTCGAAAGCGACGGCATAGACGATTCGAAGATAATAAAGGACTTCGTTTCCGTCGTTCGAGAAGAAGACCCAGATATAATTGGAACTCTAGGATCGTATCAATGGAATTATATAATACAGCGTGCTTCGTTTAGGAACATAAAGCTTGATGTATCTAGGAAAGAAGGAGCAGATATATCAACTGGTACTTATGGGCATTACTCCTCACCTGGTAGACTTAATGTTAATATAGGTAAATTTGTTCGTAATATCCTAGGCATAGATTATGAACAACATAGTGATAATATTGATATTTACTCTTATTTTGATGTAAAGAGAAATCAGTCTGCAGAGTGCCCCTTACAGTGGAATCTATTGAACAAGATTATGGAGCTGGGTATACTTATGTCTAGAAAGTTCGGTATGCCTATGGATCAATTGTTTTCCGCAAGCATGTATTCAGCTTTAGAATGGATTTTAGTAAGGAAGAGCGTAGAGAGAAATATCTTAGTGCCGAATAAGAAGGACGCAGATGTGAGGATAGACCCTAAGACCAATTTAACAGACCCTATAATTGGTCTTCATGACGACGTTTTGGGTCTCTTCTTTAACTCTTTGCCACCATCTATCTTAGAATCTTATAACATAAGTCCTGAAACCATTGATGGCAGTTTTGACGGTAAAGGATTTCTCCCGTCTGTAATACCATCCATTTATAGTGAGGTTGAGAGGGAGCTAAAAGAAAGATTTGGAGACAGAATATCAAAGGATTTAACAGCTACCTTAGCTAATACTATAACAGGGTATTTCTCTTGGTCTGGTTCAAGGTGGCTTTGTCCACAATGCGGGAAAAATTTGGACAAATTGATTATGTATACGATGAAGAACTACATAGAGGACTTAAAAAGAAAGGGTGCATCAGTTCTCTTTGCTAGAGGTAATACGATACTTGTGAAGGGTATAGACGAATTTCCATATGCTATAAATGTAAAATACAATAGGGTCGTTATTGGTGATGATTTCTTCATAGGGATAGATAAGCGTGGAGTTGCTGATCCTATCTCTTTAGCCTTTCCTTATGGAGATTGGTCTGAAGTGGCAAAAAGAATCTACGTGAGAGTTACGGGAAAGTTACTGAGGGAAAGCGTAGACTCGGCTCTGAAGGACGTTAGGCAGGAAGTGATGAGAATTAGAAGGGGAGACTTTGACATAAAGGAAATGATAATATGGAGGGAACTTGATAAAGAATTTTCCATGTACAAGCAGCCCTATCCACTTTTCGTTGTAGCAGCTATGAAGGCGTATAAGCAAGGATTCGTTGTAAACAAGGGAGATAAGGTAGGGTACGTAATATGCGAAGGAGGAGTAAGGTTGTCTGATAAGGTGGAACCATTTTTTTCAATTAAAGACAAGAAAAGGATAGATAAGGAGTTTTATGTAGATAAGCAGATAATACCAATAGTTATGCACGTTCTAAAGCCTTTAGGAATAAAAGAAAAAGATCTTAAAGAAGGAGGATTCGATATATCTAATTACTTTAGGAGGTGATTATATCGGAGAATGTGAGTAAAGTTACGTTCTTTGGTCTTTTGTTCACACCACCTATTCTAGCCCCAGCTAGAAGCTTCACATTTTTGTCGCTAGCCAAATCAAGAAGTCTTTGGGTTATTACTCCATCAAAAATTATGTATGATACTTTACCGTCTTCGGAGCTCTCTAATTTTGGAATAATATCTCTAACTTGGACTTTCTCTATTGGTTCCCAAGCTTCATTGTACATTACGCCCTCCAGCGTCCCTGGAAGTTTCTTGATTTCCTCAAGTATTTGAGGCGGTATAGATAGTGAAATCTGTTCTGGCTTCTTTTCTACTGTTTGTTGCACTACAGTCTGAACTGCAACCTGAGCTGGCTCGCTTATTTGTAACACAGGAGTAGCACTACTGCTTTCCTGTCTCTTTAGGTATTGTTGCAATGGAACCATATTCGACAATGCCTTGGCTATCTCTTTTCCGGTGAGTTCCTCTACTTCTCTTCCTACAGGAGCTCTGGCTACATAATCAACCTTTACATTGTGACTAATTAGCTCCTTTAGAATCAAGTCTCCTCCATGGTCTCCGTCTAAAAAAGCTATTACCACTCTCTTATTCTTACTTAATGTTACTAAAGAGTCTGGTATTTGAGAGTTAGCTCCACCTACAGCAACTGTGTTTCTATATCCATACCTTAACAAGTTTATTATGTCAGCCCTTCCCTCAACTATTATTAGGTTGGGATCTTTATCGGCGTCAGGTCCAGCTGGTAACCTATCTGGGCCAAATTCGGTAATTTCCCCTACCTTTACAGCGGAGCTTATCTCGTTTAGTACTTCCTTTATATCTAAGTTCTTCTCTCTGTTCCATACTGTTAGTATATCTTTAGCACGATCAATTATCTTCTTCAGCTTCTCGGCTCTAATGTCTTCTACTTCTACTAATTCAAACTTGGAATTGTAAGGACCAACTTTCTCTACGCTTTCTACCATTGAGGCTATTAGTGCGGTTTCTATTCTATCTAGATTAGAAGGTATTATTACTTCTCCATCCGCTTTATTACCTTTTGGATATATCTCGACCGTTATTCTACCAAGTCTTCCTTTATCTTGAAGTTCTCTAAGGTCAAATTCATCCCCAAATAAGTTTTCAGTCTGGCCAAATATTGCACCTATTACGTCAGTTTTTTCGACTATTCCATCAACTTGAAACTTAAGCTTTATATTATATTTCAATTTTTATCACCTGGTTATATTTTTGGTAATTCTGTTTACTATATCTTGTAGATCGGTTCTACTATTGAGCCTTTGTCTCATAGGCTCTATTATTTCATTTAATTTTCTTGCTGTAGCCTTCTTTAAATCCATTGGATGCAGTTTGCCTTCTACAAATAACATTTGTAATTCTTCATATTTAGTTAACTCTATGTCACCTCCGTATTTTTGTTCTCTCTCTATTTTTAATGAATTAAATCTAGGGAAAATTATAAATTTGTTAATTTGAAGAATAGGATTGTTTTCTACAACCCCTCTGGGACAGTAGGCAGCCATAATTTTAGATTCAACTGCATCAGGGCTATCATTAATGAAAATAGCGTTCTCAGGTTTAGATTTGCTCATCTTTATGGAAGACATGTAATCTTCTTCGTCACCACTTACGGTCATCCTTTCACCGCCTTGAAGGCCTACTAATAGAGGAGTATGTAAGGATATCACTTTCTTAGTTCCCATTTTCTCTGATAAGTCTCTAGCTAACATGTGAGCCTTCCTTTGGTCTGTACCTCCTAACGCAATGTCCAAATCCATGTAATAGATATCTGCAACTTGCATGGCAGGATAAATTAGCTTGGAAGTATCTATTTCAGCCTCCTCAGACTTTCTCCCCATTATGGTCATTGCTCTCTTCATCCTGGCTAGGCTAGTATTTTTGGAAATCTTTATAACTAGTTTCCAATAATCCTTATCGTTCACTAAGGTTTCTGCATCCACAACATCAACCTTAGACATATCAACGCCAAAGGTCTCAAGTACGTCGACGGCGTACTTTCCAGCGTCCTTTATTAGCTGAAGGTCTCCACCAAGCTTATCGTTTATCCATGCATGCCAAGTAGCCTCCAGCAAGTTCATTTTTATTCCAGCATCTATTAGATCTTTCATTTTCTGAGCCCATATTAGCCATCCGATATGGAACAATCCGCTTGGTTCAAATCCTATATATCCCTTTAGTTGATTTCCTGTTTCTAGTTTAGCTTTTAATTCGTCTAAAGTGACGACCTCCTCTAGGTTTCTTGTAATCAAGGATAATCTTTCATTAGGGTTCATTATGATTTTCCCCAAGACTAAAAGAAAGAAGCAGATTAAAAATAGTTCTAATTTATGACTCTTCCATCAGATGCCTGAGAAAGAGTATGATAGGATGCTCTTCTCCAAGTCTACTTTGCAGGTCTTCATAAATTAGGTCTAGGTCTATTTCATTCATCATAGCAGCTAAAACCAATTCCTCCGTAAAAACGTATGAATTAGCCACAACCTTTTCGTTTTCGTCCTCGGCATCTAGCTCCTCGTTTACGTGTCTGTAATCTCCATTCATCAGAGACATCAAATATTCATTTACAATAGTTTTTACGCATTGCCTATCTTGGCACTCAGATAGTTTTTTAAAAGGAGTAGGTCTTAGATTAGGTGGCAATATTACTCTACATAATCTTGTTTCACTGGTAAAAAAGCGATCATTCACCAAAAACTTTAATAGCTAATGTTCTTGTCCTAGGTCCATCAAACTCTAGAAATATTATTCTTTGCCAAGTACCTAAATCTAATTTACCTTCTGAGATGGGAACTACTCTGGAATTACCTATAATTGAAGAAATGACGTGAGCATGACCATTGTTATCCATTACGTTATGTTTGAAATCTCCCTCAGGAGGAACTAGTTTATTAGCCCAATCTAAGTAATCGCTCATTAAGCCCTTCTCAGCTTCGTTTACAATCACCGCACATGTAGTATGCTTTGAAAAAATGTAAGCAACTCCTTCCTTTACATCTATCTTATTTTGTACCTCATCTGTTATATCTATGCTTTGGAATTTAGTGGACGTCTTAACTGTTAGCAAGAAAGTTTTTACCTTCAACCTTTATCCCGCTAAGTTTTATTCTCTATAATATAAGTCAAGATGATATAACATGGATCTAGAAGGCATCGCGAGGAAACTCATTAGTAGTCATGAAGATGCCAGGAAGAAGTTGATTGAAGAATTAAGATTTTACAAGGATGAGAAATACCCGGTGGATAAGGTTGCCTCTGCGATCGTTCAGGAAGTCTCTCAATCTCTTAAAGCTGGTAGATTTACATATGTTAAAACCGGGATAAAAGCAGGAGATTCAGGACTAGGTTCAAGAGGTATAGGAGACCATATAATTCATCAAGCTCTCTTTGAAATTAGCGGAAGACCTCTAAGTTCCTTCGATGATGCGGGTATAGAAGACGATGTGATAGTTTCCGTTGACGGAATACATTCTAGGTTAGGCTATTTTCCCTTTTTGGCTGGATTTCACGCTACAAGGGCTACATTAAGGGACATAATGGTTAAGGGAGGTAAGCCTCTAGGTGTAATAGTTGACATACATTTATCTGATGATAGCGATATAGGTATGCTAACAGACTTCGAGGCTGGAGTTTCAACAGTAACAGATTTTATGGGTATAAAGATACTATCTGGTAGTACGTTAAGAATAGGAGGGGATATGGTAATAGGCGAACGTATAAGTGGTGGAATAGCTTCAGTTGGTAAGATAGGTAAGAAGAGGTTTCTAAGAACAAATGTATCAGAAGGCCAATACGTTGTGATGACGGAAGGTAACGGTGGAGGAACCATTGCGACAACTGCAATTTTCCATGGAATGCCAGAAATAGTCGATTCTACCTTAAATCTAAAGGATCTCTTGGCATGCAAGGTTTTAGATAGAGTTGCAGACAAAGTCGATTCAGTCACTGACGTTACAAATGGAGGAATTAGGTCAATTTCGTCAGAAATAAACGCAGGTAGAAATGACGGCAAAGTGACGTTGAAGGTAAACATTGCTAAGTTTAAGGCTTTGATTAACTCAAAGGTGAAAAACATGCTTTATCAGCTTAACATTGACCCTTTAGGTCTTTCAATAGACTCCATCCTCTTTTTTACTAGGTTTCCTGATCAGATAATTGGCTCACTACGAGAAGAGAGAATAACTGCAGATGTAATAGGCACAGTCGATAAATATAATGGGCATGATATCATATCTGAAGATGGAGTACCTCTAGAAGAGAACTTTAGAGAAAGCCCTTACACACCTTTAAAGAAAGTTATAGGCAATTGGTCTCCTTATAGTTTAGTTGAAATACACAATAAGGTAAATGAGGCAGTCAAAGAGTCAATGAGGAAGAAGGAAGAGATATTGAAAAACTTAAAAACAGGAAATGCATAGACGATCTAGTTGATACTTAATGAGCCAACAGTTTAAGTACGTAATAAGAATGTTTGGGCAAGACATAGATGGGACTATGAAGCTCCCCTATGCCCTGGCAACGGTAAAAGGCATAGGTTACAACACGGCCAGAGCTATAATACGTAACTTGAATCTAGATTCTAACTTGAGATTGGGTGAACTTTCTGACAGCGATATAAAGAGGATTGAACAACAGTTAGAGAATAAGGTAATAAGTAACGTTCCGTCGTGGATGTACAACAGAAGGAAGGATTACGAAAGCGGAACTGACATGCACTTAGTAACTTCAGATCTTATATTCTATGCAAGGAACGATATCGAAAGAGAGAAGAAGAGCAAGAGCTGGAGAGGAGTAAGGCACTCAATAGGACTAAAAGTAAGGGGACAGAGAACCAGGACAACTGGAAGAGTTGGATATACGATAGGCGTATCAAGGAAAAAGGTCACACAGCCAACTTCAAGTAGCTCCTCTCAGAAAAGTGGGTGATATAAATGGGCGATCCTAAGAAGAGCACTAGAAAATGGGAAGGTCCAGGTCACCCCTGGATAAGGCAAACCCTTTCGGAGGAGCAGTCCCTGATGGGTAAGTATGGTTTAAGGAATAAGAAGGAGTTATGGTTAGCCAGAACTTTCACAAGGAATTTAAGACATCAAGCTAGGTCTCTGTTAGCGCTTCCTCCAGCTGAGAGAACAGTAAGGGAAAAGCAGTTAATAACTAGAGTTTATAAATTAGGTCTGATACAAAATGAGAACGGTACTGTAGACGATATATTAAGTCTCAATGAAAAGAACGTACTAGAAAGGAGGCTTCAAACTATAGTGTTCAATAAGGGCATGGCCCGTTCAGTGTATCAGGCTAGGCAACTAATAGTGCACGGTCACATATCTATCGGAGGTAAAAGGATAACTTCTCCTGGTTTTTTAGTTTCTATTGATGAAGAGACTGCAATAGAGTTCTATCCAACATCACCTTTTAAAGACAGACCTCCTACAGTAGTTCAGAATCAGTCTGAAAAACAAGAACAAGTAGAAGCTGGTGGTGAGAATGTCCAGTAGACGTGAAATTAGATGGGGTACAGCCCATATATATGCATCTCAAAATAATACTATACTTACTATATCTGATATAACTGGCGCAGAGATAGTAGCTAGAGCTTCAGGAGGAAACGTAGTTAAAGCGGATAGAGAAAAGCCTTCACCGTATGCAGCAATGTTAGCAGCAAATAGAGCTGCAGCCGAC
Source organism: Sulfuracidifex metallicus DSM 6482 = JCM 9184 (assembly GCA_032834875.1). Classification (NCBI taxonomy): domain Archaea; kingdom Thermoproteati; phylum Thermoproteota; class Thermoprotei; order Sulfolobales; family Sulfolobaceae; genus Sulfuracidifex; species Sulfuracidifex metallicus. Next base: position 2,084,788 of record CP135238.1, on the reverse strand, counting down.
GCATTAGATAAGGGGATAATGGCAATTCATATAAAGGTTAGAGCACCTGGTGGATATGGCAGTAAGACTCCTGGTCCAGGGGCCCAACCTTCAATAAGGGCACTTTCAAGATCTGGTTTCATTATAGGAAGAATAGAAGATATTACTCCAGTACCTCACGATAGCATAAGGAGACCAGGAGGAAGAAGAGGAAGAAGGGTATAATCCGAAAGAAGGGGATGTTTTTTAATGTCAATCAGTAAACTTGCTAGTTCTCCCAATAGGTTAGAACTTGTAATAGAGGGATATCCTCTAGAATTCGTTAACTCTATTAGGAGAGCTTTGATGACCGAAGTTCCGGTCATGGCCGTGGATGAGGTGTACTTTCTAGACAACAGTAGTCCTCTGTATGATGAAATGATAGCTCATAGATTGGCTATGATACCATTACGTTCAGACGAAGCTTTAGACATATATAAGAGACCTGAAGAGTGTGTAGACTGCTCTAGTGGCTGCGAAAATTGCTATACCAAGCTTTATTTAGAATCCGAAGCTGACGACTCACCTAAGATGGTTTATACAAGCGAACTCAAATCGGACGATCCTAACGTTACACCAGTTAGCGGAGACATTCCAATAGTAATGTTAGGCGCTAAACAGAAGATATCCTTGGAAGCCAAGGTTAGGCTAGGTTATGGGAAAGAACATGCCAAATTTAATCCAGTGTCAGAAGCTGTTAGTAGATACTTTCCGATAGTGAAAGTCAAGGAAAATTGTGATGAAGCTTACAAAGTTTGTCCCGAGGGAGTTTTCTCTATAGAGGGAGGAAAGCTTAGAGTGAGAAACGAAATGGCCTGCACTCTATGTGAGGAATGTATAAAAGTATGTGGAAACAAGATATCTATATCCTACGATCAGAATAAATTTATACTTCAGGTTGAAAGCGTAGGCTCTATTAAGGCAGAGAGAATTTTATTAGAGGCAGGGAATAGCATTTTAAGGAAGTTGGAAGATTTTGAAAAGAAGATAGATCAGGTGGTTTCATGAGAAGGACTGGAAGTACAGACGAAAATGTAAGGAGGCTCTTAGTTTCCATGAGGGAGCATGAGAAGCCTTTCTGGAACTATGTAGCAGAGGAGTTGGATACTCCAACTAGGAAGAGAGCTGAAGTGAACTTATTCAAAATTAATAAATTAACTAAGGCAAATAATATAGTTGTAGTGCCGGGAAAAGTTCTTGGCACTGGAAGTTTAGATCATCCAGTGATCGTAGCAGCATTATCATTTTCTAAATCCGCAGAGCAGAAGATAGTCCAGGCTGGAGGTAAGATATTATCATTGAAAAAGGCAATGGAGGAAATAAAAGATTTTAAAAATACTAGTGTGAGGTTGATTAAGTGATGTCTCAGACTAACACTGTTGTAATTGATGGAGAAGGGCAAATTTTGGGTAGACTAGCCTCGAACGTAGTAAGATACCTAAAGGAAGGAAAGAAGGTAGAAATCGTAAACGTGGAAAAAGTTATATTGAGTGGACCTATGAATAGGGTTTTGGCTTCTTATACCCTAATGTTTGACGTTAAGACTTTGTTTAATCCTTATACGAATAGTGTGATAAGGCCTAGATCCCCCGAGAGAATATTCAAGAGGACTGTCAGGGGAATGTTACCTAAAGGCCTCAGAGGTATAAGGATGCTCAAGATGGTAAAGGCGTACATAGGCGTTCCAGAGCATCTAAAGGACAAGGAGAAGGTTAAGCCTTTGACATCGGATGGAGCTAGACTTAAAGGTAAGTTCGTAACCCTTTACGAAGTATCTAAAAGTTTAGGGTGGAATGAATGAGTGAGTCCACTATAATTTCCTATGGGAGGAGAAAGACTGCCACTGCTAGATGTTATATAAAGCAAGGTAAGGGAAGAATATTCCTAAATGATATACCTTTGGACATTTATCCCAATGAAGTGGTAAGGTTAAAGGTAGCTGAGCCTTTGTTGCTAGCAGGAGATAAGATAAGATCTACTTTAGACTGTTGGATATATACTTCTGGAGGTGGGATGATGGGTCAGGCAGAAGCTGCAAGAATGTCCTTAGCTAGAGCTTTAATTGAATATACGAACAGCGAAGATCTTAAGAGGATATATAAAGCTTACGACAGGACAATGCTTTCTGGAGATCCAAGGTCAACGGAATCCGAGAAGTGGATGAGATACAGCGCAAGAAGATGGAGGCAGAAAGCCTATAGGTGATCTACTTGATAATCCCAGTTAGATGCTTTACGTGCGGATCCCTAATTGCTGATAAATGGTCAGCATATGCTAGTAGGGTTCATGCTGGAGAAGAGCCTGGAAAAGTTTTGGACGACCTAGGTGTAAGGAGATATTGTTGCAGGAGAATGTTCCTATCACATGTAGACATAATTCAGGAAGTAATTAATTATACCAGACCTGTATAATGGTGATCAATATGAGCATGAGAGATGAAAAAGGTTCTCAGCTAAGTGATGCTGAGAAGGAGGAGTTAAAGTTAGGGGAGAAGGGAGCCGTAATAGAGCTTCTTGTTCCACTCGAGAATTATCTATCTGCTGGAGTGCACATAGGTACTCATACTTCTACCAAATATATGGAGAGGTTTGTATATAGAGTTAGACCAGAAGGACTTTACGTGCTGGACGTCAGAAGAATAGACGAGCGTCTAAGAATAGCAGGGAAATTTCTAGCTAGGTTCGATCCCTCCTCTATAGTTGTTACTGCAACCAGACCTTATGCTTTTAGACCTTCCCAGAAATTTGCGGAAGTTATTGGTGCTAAGTCAATCACTGGAAGAATGATACCAGGAACTTTCACTAATCCTTACTTAGATTCATATATAGAACCCCAAGTAGTTGTAATATCAGATCCTAGAACGGATACGCAGGCAATAAAGGAGGCAGCAGACATGGGAATACCCATAGTCGCGTTCGCAGATACCGATGCAAAGATAGATTTCGTAGATCTAGTAATACCAGCAAACAATAAAGGAAGGAAATCCTTAGCTTTGCTTTATTGGATATTAGCAAGGCAGATCTTAAGAGAGAGAAGAGAGCTAGCTGTTGATGCTGATCTTCCGGTATCAGTTGACGAATTTGAGGTGAAGTTAGCTCAATGAGAAGGCTCCCAGCAGTATCTGGGAGTTTCTACGAGTCCGATTCATCGCAGTTAAAGGAAAGAATTTTATGGTCTTTTCTTCACCCGGTTGGTCCTGGTTCCTTACCCAAGGTAGGTTCGCAACAGCGTAAAACTCAGTTTTTTATAGTTCCTCACGCAGGTTACATTTACAGCGGTCCAGTAGCAGCTCATTCTTATTTTCAGCTGGCATCTGAAGGGAAGCCAGACTTAATAATAATTCTAGGTCCAGATCATAATGGCCTTGGTTCCGTAGCTTCAGTCTGGCCGCAAGGAGAATGGTTAACTCCTTTAGGGGAAGTTCAAGTTGATAGTAAAGCAGTGGAGTTCTTATTGGACAATTCTGATGTTCTAGCTCCAGATGAAAGGGCGCATATATATGAACATTCAATAGAGGTACAACTTCCATTTATACAATATTTCTTTGGTTCCTTCAAGTTCGTCCCAATTTCTGTCACCTTACAACTCCCTGAAACGTCGGAGAAGATAGCTGAAGTGATAGATTTATACATCAAAGAAAGCGGAAAGGATATAGTTATAATATCTAGCAGTGATCTTAACCATTACGACCCATACGATATAACCAATAAAAAAGATGAGATGGTAATTGAGAAAATTCTCTCCATGGATTACAAAGGTTTATATGATGTAATTATAAACAAAGACGTTACCGTTTGCGGGTATTCTCCGATTATGGTTTCTATGATTCTAGCCTCAAAGAGAGGCAAGAAGGCTAATGTTCTAAAGCATGCTAATTCTGGGGACACCTCTGGAGACAAATCTGCAGTAGTAGGTTACTTGGCAGCAAACTTCAATTGAGTTCATGGTTTCTCTTGATTTCGTTTTTAATGCATACTAAAAAGGTAATAAAAAGTGGAAAACCCATGCGACATAGAGATAAGAGCGTATGAAAGTATAAAGAGGAGAAAGAAGAAAAATGAGATTAAATCATAGTGACCGCATAGTAAAGTTTCCCATTCCTTTCTCAGGTCTTCCAATATCTAAAGTTAACAACCCAATTCTAACTCAATTTTCTACATTTAACGTAATTTATAATTCTCTACCAGGAACAAGACAATTTCTAGACTTACTAAAGGAAGCAACGGGATTCGACTGTAAAGTTACCTTTTTAGGTCTATCCGATGCTCCGCTGGTCTCATCTTATGTCTTCTCTACTGACACGATAATTGAAAATTTTCTAGAATGTGGAGTACCTGCGACCAAGGAAGAGATGAATGAGATAGCGGAAGAAATAGATTCGGTTCTATTTCCCGAAGATGTGGATGTTTTAAGTGCTATAAGGACTAGTAACTACTTAGGCAAACCGATAATATATAGACGCGGAGATGAGCCTATTATAGTTAAACAGAAGTTCTCTGGAAGGACTATTTTGTTCTGGCATAGAGATAAACCAAATTTCTTTGATAATTCTTTAACCCATCTAGCTGGTGTAGTTACTCTAGAGATTAGTAGAAAGTTAAGTAACCCTGAAGTTATCAGATTAGTGGATTTTGAAAATGGAATTTGGAGCGCGACGTATTCCGTACCTATTACGTCAATATCTATGGTGAAGTGGGTTTGGGATCTGGAGGGCACGTCTCTGATTGGGTTGTCAAACTGGGAGGAAGCGTAATAACTTGCAAGGATATTCCTTACTGTTTTAGATTGGATGTGATGAATAACATTGCCAAACAAATATTGAGAATTTCAGAAGGGTCTAAAGTAGTTCTAGTCCACGGAGGTGGTAGTTTCGGACATTATGAAGCATCAATTTCAGATTCCTCTAGAACTTCTAGAACATCACATTCAATGATAACTCTCAATTTTCTTGTAAATTCTGTACTTAGAGATCAAAATATACCAACGTACACTGTCCCTGGTAGATTCTTTTCCATGAACGCTGTAAATGATGTCCTAAGCAACGGAATGATCCCAGTAATATTTGGGGATATCTTGGCTAATGGTATGGTAATTTCAGGAGACGATATAACAATAGAAATAGCTAGAAATGGTTACAAAGCCATTTTCCTAACTGACGTAGAAGGAATAATGAATAGCGATGGGAAGGTTTTAGAGTGCGTTGAATCTACTGACGAATTTCCGCTCATAGATTCTAACGTTAGCGACGTCACTGGAGGCATCTTGACTAAAGTAAGAAAGATACTTGAGGCGGGGATAAACGCGATAATAGCCAACCCTGGAGACGAAAATATATTACGCATAACGAGTGGAATTAGAGTAGGTACTAGAGTGGGTAAATGTGACTGAAACAAGAGACCCCCGTCATCTAATAAATAGAAAGTTAGAGCACGTTGAAGCTACAGTTTTTGGTGGAGTAGAACGTTTGACCAGTACAATGCTAGACGACATTACTTTAGTTCATCAAGCTTTCCCTGGCTTTTCCTTAGAGGATGTAGAAACCATGTCTTATTTTCTTGGCAAGAAGATCAGCTCCCCCATAATGGTTACAGGTATGACAGGAGGTACGCCAGAGCTTGGAAGATTGAACGGGATAATAGCCTCAGTGGTGGAGGAGATGGGACTGGTAATGGGAGTAGGTAGTGAGAGGATAGTAATAGAAAACCCATCATCCGAGGAATCTTTTCGTGTAGTTAGACGAAATGCTCCTACTTCTCCCCTAGTGGCAAATATAGGTGTACCTCAACTTTACAGGGGATACGGACTTAACGAGCTAAAGACGATAATATCGGTGATAGAAGCTGACGCTTTGGCGGTTCACCTAAACGTTGCTCAAGAGGTATTTCAGCCAGAAGGGGAAACTGACTATAGGGAAGAAACTTTAGCAAAATTAAGGGACCTCTCAAAGGAGATAGGCATACCCGTAATACTAAAAGAAACTGGTTGTGGTTTATCCATCGAGACAGTTAGGCGTTTCTCCAGTTATGGTTTTCATAATTTTGACGTTTCAGGTCAAGGAGGTACAAGTTGGGTCGCCGTGGAGAAATTGAGAGGCGAAAGAAGGGGGAATTGGAAGTCAAGGAGTGCTTCGGTATTTTCTACTTGGGGAATACCAACTGCAGCCACCATAATGGAGACTAGGTGGTCCGACCCAACCTCATTTATAATAGGAAGCGGAGGGCTTAGGAACGGTTTAGATATAGCTAAGGCAATAGCTTTAGGAGCGGACGTTGGAGGTTTCGCTTTGCCGGTTTTGGAAGCTTCTCTAGAAGGAAAGAACTCCGTGAGAAGTTTTCTTAATGACGTTTTATTTCAATTACAAGCTGCTATGCTAATGAGTGGGTCCAAGGACGTCAAATCCTTAAGGAAAGCATCAATTGTCATACGCGGCGGCCTCAAGGAATGGATGGAATCTAGAGGAATAAGTTTATCAACATACGATAAAGTGAGAAAAGGAGGGTATTAATGAACTTGGAACGGTATTTTAGCGATATAATAAATGATGTAAACAACGCTATAGCAAAATACCTTGAATCCGCAAATACTCCCACCCTTTATGAAGCTTCTAGACATCTTTTCTCCGCCGGAGGGAAGAGGCTTAGGCCATTGATCTTAGTATCATCGGCGGACTCGTTAGGAGGGGACAGGAAAAGATCCATCTTGGCCGGAGCAGCAATTGAAACTCTTCATACTTTCACTCTTGTTCACGACGATATAATGGACCACGATTCCTTAAGGAGAGGCTTACCAACAGTTCACGTAAAGTGGGGAGAACCTATGGCAATATTAGCAGGGGATCTGCTTCACGCTAAAGCCTTTCAAATGCTGAACGATTCTCTAACCGGGTTTGACAGTGATATTTATCATAAGGTCATGGAAACTTTCGTTAACTCAGTCATTACTCTATCGGAAGGTCAGGCTATGGACATGGAGTTCGAGAACAGGGACGATGTAGCCATAGACGATTATATGGAAATGATTAAGAAGAAAACAGCTTACTTAATAGCGTGCTCTTCTGGAATAGGCTCGATGATATCTGGTGGAGATAACACTACATTTGAAAAATTCTTTAATTTTGGTTTATATTTGGGAATATCATTTCAAATAGTGGATGATATAATAGGTATTACTTCGGATGAGAGTGAACTGGGAAAGCCAGTCTTTAGTGATATTAGGGAAGGTAAAAGGACCTTACTTGTTATAAAGACCTTAAATGAGGCCTCTTCAGAAGAACTTTTGCTGCTAAGAAGTGTTTTAGGTAATCGTAACTCGAGCCACGAAGATTTAAAAAAGGCTGCAGAAATCATAAAGACCCATTCTTTTGAATATGCATATAATCTAGCTGAGAAATATAAGGTAATGGCGTTGTCAAACTTGTCCGAGATTAATTTCAAGAATAAGGACGCCATTGATGCATTGGTTTACATCTCTGACTTTACAGTTAAAAGGAGGAAGTGATTACGCTTTGATATTTGTTTTCCTCCTTGTTCTTTTGGCTTGTATTCTATCCTTTATAGTTACTTTTTTCTCAACCAAATGGGTTATAAAGGAAGCTCCAATTAGAGGCTTTACTGGGAAAGATATAAATAAACCTGATAAAAGGGAGGTTGCACAACTTGGAGGAATAGCGATTCTTGCAGGATTCGTAGCAGGGGCTTTCACATTGATGATTTCAGATTCTCAATCTCAAGAAATTATACCTGCAATCCTCCTTTCAGCTCTTTTAATAGGGTTTCTCGGCATAGTAGACGATGTATTTAACGTCAGGCAATCCCTTAGGGCATTTCTGCCAGTAGCTGCAGCTGTTCCTCTGTCTCTGTTCAGTCTAGGCCATTCAGTTATATCTATTCCTTTTGTGGGATTAATGAATTTCGGAATCTTGTATTACATTATAATTGTTCCAGGGGCTCTGACTATAACCAGTAATGCCTTTAATATGTTGGAAGGACTAAACGGACTTGGTACTGGCATGGGAATAGTAATGCTATCAACGCTAGCAGCAATAGGACTTAAGGGAACAGGTCCCACCCACCTTGCTGGTCTTTTAGCGTTGGTCACAGACTTTACGTTCATTGCGTTTCTTCTTTTCAATAAATATCCCGCTAAGGTTTTTCCTGGTAACATTGGAACTTACTTAATGGGGGCAATAATAGGTGCAATAGGTATAGGCGGATATATGTTCACTGCGTTAGCCGTGCTTTATTTACCTTATGTTGTAGAATTTGTTCTTAAGGCTCGTACTAAATTCAAAGGTATATCTTTTGGTAAGCTGAGAGAGGATGGAACTCTTTATTGGGATTCATATCCTAACTCTTTAACTCATGTTATAATGAAACTGGGCAGATTTAAGGAATATCAAATAGTTTCAATAATTTGGGCTATAGAAATTCTGTTCGGAGTGGCTGCGTTTATTCTTCAAACTACGGTAATTACTTTATAGAAGAAAAAGGAAATGATGTTTTTGAAAGTTATATTTAATTTTATTATTTTTTTCTTTTAAACAAATGATTAATCTTTATTTAGACTGTCTCTTTCTCCTTATCTATTTCAGACTTGTAACAAGGCGAATATAGGTATACTGAAAGTTGAAAGTTTACTATAAATAACATGAGAACGCCGAGGACGGGATTTGAACCCGTGCGGGCTTTCGCCCATCGGCTTAGCAGGCCGACGCCCTACCAGGCTAGGCGACCTCGGCGTTAATCTTTAGACATGTTATAATTAAAAACTTTTCGTAAAGGTCGGCCCCCATACCCCGTGTAGCCAAAGACTAGCAGCCTTTACCCATCCCTGCTCAAGCCGGAGACCGATGAACGCCGATACCCGGGCACGGCTGCTTCCTTCCGGACCTGACCGTTTCCCCCAGTTAACGTGGTTCTGCCTCTCTCTCCAGAGAGGTAGTCCACGAATATCTGGCCCCATCGGGCGACTATCATAGTTCAGGATGGAACTGCCTAGTCTAAGACTACCTCGGAGCACGGGTTGCTGGTGCCCACTTTACGCCCTTGGGTTTAGGAGGTGGCGAGACTCCCACCCTACCCGACCACTATAATACTCAATTGGATATTTTAAGAAATTATCCTTTAGTAGAGTCTTCATTTTTCTTGTATTCTATAAGTTTTCAGAGATGCTACCTTTATCCTTTCATGCAGTGTTTAGCGTATACGATAACTTTAACTATAATGGATCGTCTTTTATTAATGTCTCTTAGAAAGCTTGCCAGAGTAGCTCAGTCGGAAGAGCGCCCGGCTGTTAACCGGGCGGTCGGAGGTTCGAGTCCTCCCTCTGGCGCTATTAATCTTTATGGTTATCCCTGTTTTCTACGTTTTCTTCTATAGGTTAGAAAGTTTTGTATCTATATTTTTATAACGGAAGATTTTCTTAACTTCCTTAACAAACTTTTTAGAAATTTAAGATAAACATCGTTAATTTTGACTACCTTGTATTTTAGAGCTAGATAATATATTTACGTAGCGTGAGACTAATGTAGATCATCATGGGTCTTAAGGATTTAGTTATCTCGCTTTTCCAATTGGACAAGGATTGGACAACCAGGATAGTAATGGGAATGTTAGTAATGAGCGTCATATGGGGGCTTCTAGGTATTATAGATGCATTGATGGTTAGAATTCAAGAGGCGACATGGGGTCTAACTCAAACGCTTCCTTTGTCTCCACAAGAGTACTTTGCATCTATAACGCTTCATGGTGCAAGGGATCTCTTTCCATTCGCCGAGCAACTGGAGTTTGCCTTATTCATATACTTCACAATAAAGTTGCTCAATATACAGCCTAGGGCAAAATGGTTGCTAAACATAGCCTTCATAATGATGAACATCTCGCCCATGTTCATGGAAGGTCCTATAATAATTACTAATCAACCTGGCTTCGACAACTACTTCCCTGCCACTTCTTGGTATTATCTAGCTCCTTTGGGAATTCCAGATTTCTCTCAATATGTTGTTAGCATAACTTGGTACATAGGTTGGATACTTTTAGACGGATTTACTTATCTTGCTGGGATATGGATAGTATATCATTACTACTTGGCTTCGAAGCAGGTTAAGGAAAAACTACCAGTTGTTTTAGTGTTCTTCTTAATGGATACTTTGCTATATATGATAGGCTATAGTGGCGTTACAGTAGCCGATGTATGGGACGTATTAGCGTTTTATCATATTACTGGTCTTGACGTGATAGCCAACCAAGTGGCGTTCTGGATATTTGGACACGCAATAGTATATATGGCATGGCTACCAGCAGTAGGAGCACTGTATTTACTGATTCCCGTGTTAGCAAACAAACCTCTTTACAGTGATAGGATGGGTAGAATTTCAGCACTCTTATATTTGATATTCTCAAACAACGTTCCAATACATCACCTTTATATGGTAAACCTACCTTTGGATCTAAAATTCCTTCAAGAGGCTCTAACGTACGCGGTAGTAATACCTTCAATGATGACGTTCTTTAACTTGTGGGCCACTGCTAAAGGATCTCAAGTCAATTTCAATTTGATTACGGCTTGGACTGTGACCTCATTTGCAGGAGCAATTGCAGCTGGTGTTACTGGAATTTCAAACGCCACAATTTCTTTTGACGCCATAATTCACAATAGCATGTGGGTTGTAGGCCACTTCCATGCCATGATCTTATGGTCTATTGTGCCTGCAGCATTTGCAGTGCTCTACTTCATGTTACCTATGATGACTGGACGGTCATGGTACTCTAGGTCATTGGGATGGATACATTTCATCGGTTATATGATTGGAACTTCGCTTTTAATAATAGGATTTGAGCTAACTGGATTTTCTGGATTGTTGAGAAGAACAGAGATTTATCCAATTACCGGGTTAGTTACTGAAGGTGAAGTTATGGCAACAGCTGGAGCCTTCATCGCCGACGTTGCTACTCTTTTATGGTTCCTTAATTTAGTCCTTACCTTAGTGAAGGGCCATCCAATGAAAACATGGAATTCTGTTCCAGAACTTATAAATGAGGTTGCAATGAGTTTTAGCTATTATCCTAAGTTAGATTCATTATCCTCAATTAAAATAACTAAATCAATGTCAAGGCTATTTCATTCGAAGTCCAAGAGAGGACTGGGGAAGGACTGGGCTTTAGGAGTACTCGGTGCTATACTCATAGTTTTAAGCACTATACCTCTAGCCATAGCGGGGAACTTTTACACTACTACTGGATGGATATGGATAGCCACTCTTACTCTAGGTATAGTTATTACTTCGATATTTACCTTGAAGGCAGCTAAGACAATTTAGTTTTTTTAAAGAAAAGTTTTATTTGCCATACATGAAAGGTGAAAGGTTATGGATAAGAAAGAGAGATGGGAGTTAATTTGGGTCGTGTTTGTTCTGGCACTTTTCGTAATAGTTGGAGTGGCAACTGCTCCTCTTGACGGTAACGTTGGTGGAGTTCCACAAGAGATTAGTCAGATTCCTCCTCACGCAAAGGTTGATAATGTACTTGTAACAGCTTATCAATACTACTTTAATCTTTCAGAGCACGGTGTGGATGTAAACTCCGTAGAGCAGATCAATGGGTCTACAACTAATAACTTCTATTATAACATATTGGTAGCTCATCCTGGAGACTGGCTTAACCTTACAATGGTAGCAGGACCTGAAACTGCCACAACCAACTTCTTCTTCCCACTTTATAATGATAAGGTGACTGATGTCCAGATTGTTCCTGGTCTAACTGGGTACGCAGTATTTCCTTCGCCAAATGTGACTGGAGTCTATACATTTGTAAACGGCGAATATGACGGACCTTGGTTTAGCTATCAAGAAGGTAACATGATTGTTATACCTACATCAGGATATTCCTCTCCATCAAATATCTCTAGATACATAACGACTACCCACCAAGCATTCTCCTCTGCGCTTGTGGGAGACCCATATAATCCTCCAATATATGTCGAGAATACTACTATGGCCCCTGTACTTAACGTAGTATCAAATGATTACAATGTTTTTAATGGAACAATTCCTGGTCCAACATTTGTGGTAAACGCAGGTTCTACCGTAACCCTTAATATGTACGTACCAACTCCCAAGGGAGACCACAATTACTTATACAATTACACTACTACTGGTAAGGCTTACCCTGATAAGGGCTTAATAGCTGGAATATACGCAGTATGGTGGAACGGGACTATAACTCCAGTTGAGACAACCAACTTAACTTATAATACTCACATATCATTCACGTTTAATGCTAAGGCTCCTGCTTATCTATATGGAGTTATATACCCCGTTTTCTATAACTATGATTTAGACGGTATGTCAAGTACGCTAACGGGAGAACAAATGGGATATGTAATGAGCTTATGGGGAACTGTTATGGTTGAATCTTAAAGGTGATGTAAAATGGTGAGCTTCTTCAAACTATTAGGTATTGGGTACATATTTGCGATATTACTCCTCTTGTGGGAAATAGGCGATATCACATTTCATGCTGCAGCTACTCCTTACGTACTACCCTTCACTATATTTGCTTTGATAGGATTTCTCGCATTCTTCTTGTTTGTCTACTTCGCTCCGCAAGAGGGATGATTAAATCAAGGTATTTCGATTTTTTCTTCATAGAAGGTATTTATTTTTCTTTTTGTTATATTCTTATATTCCTAAAAATCTCTTAAAGTTATTTTCAATTAATCGTTCTATAGACTTATCATCAATATTCCATATTTCTCCAAGTTTCTTGATACTATATGATACGTTACATGGCTCATTTCTATCCCTGGTAGGACCTAAGTATGGTGAATCTGTTTCAGTGAGTACTCTGTCTATTGGTATTTCCTTTGCGACGATTTGTCTTTGTTTATCCCTTATTATTACAGGTGGGAATGATATATATCCGCCCAATTCTATAATGCGTAAAGCGTTCTTAATGTTTCCCTCGTAGGCATGAACGTCAAAGATTACCTTATAAGAAGGTATGATGTCAAGGAAATCCTTTATTCCTCCTCTTATGTGTACGATCAAAGGTTTTCCTCTTTTTTCAGCCTCGCTCAAGAATCTCTCAAGTACTGTCTTCTGAATTCTCCTTTTCTCGTCCTCTTTTATCCAGTAATAGTCTAATCCAATTTCACTAATTATTTTAAATTTATCTAAAAGCTCAAGTACTTTATTTAACTCCTGATCAAAGTTCTTATAATCTATATTCTCTGGATGTAAGCCTCCAGCTGGAATTATGTTACTATATTTCTTAGAGAGTTCTAAGATAGTAAGGTCATTATCGAAGTTTATTCCAGCGTCAACTACTAAGATGTCACATTTCTTTAGAATAACTTCTCTATCTTTATCGAATTCCTTAGAATCTATATGTGAATGAGCATCTATTAACAAGATGTAAAAATAAAAAAGGCAGAAGAAAAAAGTTTACTGGAAAGTGTAATGGAATTTTACTTCCAAGGTTCTTTCATTATCTGAATCTTAACGACTCCCTCTCCATCGTCAAATATTACCTTAACTAGATCTCCCTCTTTTATTTGGAACTTCTGCCTTACCTTTGCAGGTATTGTAACTTGGTAGTTTCTTGATACTTTAACTATTTCTTCTACACTCACTTAGATCACTAAATTATCATATAACTAGACTACTATATAAATCTTCCTCAACACAGTAAAAAATAGTGAGTAAGCTATAAGTGAGTATTAAACTAATCTCAGCTAGTATTATGTACACTTAAGTTCGGAATCGTTCATATAATGAAGTATAATCATCTCATTTTAGCTTAAAAGATTCAATAGATTCTCTTGTTCTAGTCGGAAAAAATTTTTATAGTTGAAGATTACATTCTTAAGTTGTGATATAAATGTCGGAAACCCAATTATCGTCTGGAACAAGAATAAAGCTGCCTTCGGGCAAGGACGCCGGTCTCGTTGATATTCTGTCCTTTTGTTATGGTTTATCCGAGACTGACGTTACTGTACTTCTAGCTCTCATGAGAGGAGATGCCAGAGGTACTGAGGAACTAGAGAGTGACTTAAAGCTCTCTAAGGCTTCAATAAACAGGAGCCTGAACAAGCTTTTGGAAATGGGCTTAGTTATGAGGATTAAGGAGCCTGGTAACAAAGCAGGAAGGCCGAGATATTTATATAAGGCTAGGGATTATAACGAACTTAAGAGCAAAATGCTTGCTGACATAAAGGACTGCTCAGATAAGATGGCTGACTTAGTAGAGAAAGAGTTCCGTCCTCTGTAACGTTAGTCTCGCGGTAAAGAAAAATAAAAAGCGTTTTTTGTTGGTCAAAGATACTTTTTTTAAATGAGTTGGTTTCAAAGAAAAGGACTTAAGAACGTTATTCTCAACGTTCTGAAAGGTCGTTCTATGACCGGTTCTCAAATAATTGATGAGATAGAAAGGATTACTTTAGGTATGTGGAGACCCTCTCCTGGCTCCATTTACCCCGCTTTGGATCAATTGGAAGAAGACGGTTTAGTTAGAATAAGTAAGGTAGATGGATGGAAGAAATATTATGAGCTTACAGAAAAGGGAAAACAAGAACTTGAAAAAATAGAAAATGGAGGAATAAGTGACGTAGTATCTCAAATGGAATTCGTAAGTAGGTATCTTATTGAAAATTATGAGAGAATGGATGAAAAACAGAAGAGAAAAATAGTTGAATTGTTAGAGGAGCTTAAGAAATACTTCTATACCTAGAACTCGTTTTCGGCATACATTTCCTCGTCAAGTTCCTCCTTAGTAAGCTTCTTTATTTCCTCATAATGCTCTTGTATTTCCTTTAGGTTGGAATACTTCGCTGGTATGTACTTTATTCTACCGTAAGACATATAATATGAACCAGGACATAAGAATCCTTGTTTTACTATTATTGCATCTGCATCCAATCCTAATATTAGATCCATAGTAGCTTCTTTACTTCCTATGCCCTCATTTTCGTATTGTTCTATCTCCTTCTTTTCGTCGTCAATTATCCCTATTAATTCTGCCTCATCCAGTGGCTTTAGATTTTGATCTTTATCATAAGTTACGGCTATTCTCATTAACTCTATTAATCGTGAGGATAGCTTTAAGTTTATTTAAGTAGATTTCTCTCGTTTGTTCTTATTTTTAAAAATAAAAATAGTTATTATTATGTTATTGAATTAAAAGTTTATTACCGCATGGTCTAAATAGCATTTATGGTTACTACGATAAAGATTGTCTATTGTAGACCTTGCGGGTATTTAGATAGAGCATTGGGGTTGGCTAGGGATATTCTAAGTTACTATCAGGATACTCAAGTATTGCTGGTTCAAGGAGAAAAAGGGATATTCGACGTTTATCTTAACGGGAGGATGATCTTTTCAAGGTATGAACAGAAAAGATTCCCAGATAATATGGAAATACTTCAGGAAATATCTAAGGAGACTGGAGACAGAGTTTTAAGTTGAAGTTGATGTTCTCTATATACATTTTTAAATCTAATTAGATTAATCAAATATCGTGTAAACGAAATGGTAGTTAAGCTCGAATCTTATGGGCCTTATTCTGTAATAAAGTTTAATAGCGGTACTAAATATAATTTATTTAATATTAAATTTATGACTGATATGATAGATACATTGAGCAACTTAGAAGAAGATAGAAGTTCTAGGTACGTTTTAGTTCAGGGTGAAGGTAACTTCGGTGCTGGAGCAGATATAACTGAGTTAAAGAGGGCTAATGACGATTTAGAATTTGCAAGGACATTCTTCAATTACATGAGACAAATTTATGAGAAGATAATTTCAATTCAGAAGATCTTTATAATGCTTCCTGAAAACATAGCTTATGGAGCATCGATGGAGATGCTTTTAGTGTCGGATTTCGTTATTTCAAAAGTCGGCACTAAGTTCGCTGCCCCAGGAGGTAAGATTGGAGTTTTTCCCCCAGTATTAGTAAGTATCGGACCTCATTTGATAGGTTTTCAGAACGTTAGAAGGCTAGCAATTTTAGGGGAGGAGATCGACGCTGATGAAGCAGCTAAAATAGGGTTAGTTAACTATGTATCAGATGATCCAATGGAGACGGCAAAGGTGCTAATGGATAAGATCTCCGTAATGGCTCCCACTTCTATAATGTGGATGAAAAAGAACATTAGCTGGAGGCTTAGGGAGTCAATGTATGAAGCCTTTGACGATCTAGTCAATCAAGTTCAAAGCGATACAGCTAAGGAGGGAATATTAGCTTTCATAAGTAAAAATAGACCTTCATGGACTACACAGCCTTCACGAGACTCTTAAAAGCACAAGACTCTTAAAAGCCGGTTTCCCTGAGCCTAAGAAGCCTACCTGCAATTACATTGAGAACTATGGTAATTGCTATAATTGACCCTACCAAAGTTAAATTTGGTATGACTCCGTAAATTGTTAGATCCCTAATCACTGAGTCTATCAGTGAGAGTGGCTGATATTCTACAAAAGGTCTTATAATGGATGGAAATGTAGAAACAGGGAAGAAAGCATTACTGAGAAACATTAGCGGAAAGATTAATGCGCTCACTACGCTCTGAGCTACGAATAGTTTTTCCTTGGGTGTTAATCCATATATCACTGCTCCTAATGCACCGAACATCATGGTCGACACAATTAGAAATCCCAAGAAAGCTATGTTAGCTATTGGTAAGAAACCGAAAATGATTCCAGTAAGCAATACTGCTGAGGTCGATATTATGGTAATAATTACAACATAAAGAATGAGTGAGATTGACCACTCAATACTCCTTAAGGGAGATGCGGCTAATCTTTCCACGATTCGGTCTCTGTAGTATCCAGATGCTATTCCTATGAGACCAAAGAGACCGTTAGAAAGGGAAACTATGCCTATTATTCCAGAGATTAAGTAATCGCTAAAGGTATAACTGCTAGTAACTTGTGATGAGAAGTTAACGTTTGGCTTTAATATAGCTTCTTCTATTAGAGCCTTTAACGAAGGTATTAATGGTTTATCCTGAAGGTTGGTATACGCATTTATCTCATTACCATTGTTAGTCACATTTACGTAAATGAAACCTTGCTTCATAGCCTGTTGATAACTAATTCCAGTGACTCCGATAAAGATATTGGATTCATTAAGGCTTTCAGCTATTCCTTGAGCGTTATATCCGTTTACGTCTACAGTAACGTGTACTGCGTTTCCTATTCCTCCAAATACTAGAGGGAAAAGTATAGCTAAAATAACTGGAAAGAAAATTATCCAGAACAATGCGAACCTATTCCTTAAATTATCCTTTAAGATTGCTACTGTGGTGTTGATTATATGATTTATACTATTCATTGTTTTCACCTTCTAAGTTCTTTAGCAGTTCAAGATAAGCGTCTTCCAGATTCTCTTTCTTGAACTCATCTATAATTTCTCCAGGCTTTCCTCTTCTTACTACTCTGCCATCATAAATCACTACAACTGTATCGGATAACTTTTCTGCTTCGTCCAAGTAATGTGTAGTTAGAAATACCGTTATTCCCTTCTCTTTTAGACCTTTAATTATATCCCACAAAGATCTCCTTGCCTTAGGATCTAATCCTACAGTTGGCTCGTCCAGAAAGAGTATCTTTGGATCTCCAGCTAAGGCTGAAGCTAGACCGACTCTCCTTTTATAGCCACCAGAGAGTTCTCTGAGTTTCTTATTTTCATACTTTTTTAATTCAAAAGTATCTATTAGTGAGTCTATGTTTACTTCCTTGTCGTAGAGTTTCGAGAAGTATTCCAGATTTTCCCTCACAGTTAGATCCGTAAATCCCTGAAATTCCTGTGGCATTATACCTACTTCTCTAAGGATTTCTCCGCAGGAATCGGGTAATTCCTTACCTAATACTTTAACGTTCCCTCTGTCGTATTTCAAGATGCACGACATAACTTTTACGGTTGTTGTCTTCCCTGCGCCGTTGGGTCCAAGCAGAGAGAAGATTTCTCCACTCTCAACTTGCAAATTCAGTCCCTTCAAAGCCTGGATTCCGTTCTTGTAAGTTTTCCATACATCCTTCATGTCAATGGCGAGCATTTCTTATATACTCTCCACGTAAGTTAATTTAGCTTTCGTAATACAAAGCTTTGATATAATGAGACTAGTTATA
Organism: Sulfuracidifex metallicus DSM 6482 = JCM 9184; assembly: GCA_032834875.1. Lineage (NCBI taxonomy): Archaea > Thermoproteati > Thermoproteota > Thermoprotei > Sulfolobales > Sulfolobaceae > Sulfuracidifex > Sulfuracidifex metallicus. The sequence continues at coordinate 2,066,649 of CP135238.1, read as the reverse complement.
ATGGCGGGAGGCAAGGGATCAAGGCTCTCAATCATTAAGCCAATCCTTACAGTTTGTGGAAAGCCAATCTTGCAGAGAATGGTAGAGTCGTTATCTCCTCATTACGAACTATGGGTTGCTACAGTTAGATGCCATCCTGTAGATAGGTTTGTTAAGTACTATCTAGGTATCAACAATGTGTTGTATACCGATGGCTTGGGTTATGAGAACGATGTAGTGAAAGTCGTAAGAAAGCTTGGTTTTCCGTTGATTGTGGTACCAAGCGACATACCCTTCATAACTAATGATGCATTGAAGGTATTAATAAGGGAATGCAAATCCTCTCTGTGCTCCTTAAAGGATATTTCTAACTCTTTTACTGGGATAAGTCTTTGGAGAAATGAAGGGTATTTCTCTTCATTCCAGGATGTCTTTCTAGACTACTCATTGATTAACGTAAATGATTGGAACACTTTTTTACAAGCAAACAAAAGCTGTTAATAGAGAGTAATATTATGGGAGATGATAAAAGAATAATTTTCCTGATTCCTTTCAGGGGAATAGCTTCTATTGTTATTCACATTTTCCTTGGGATATTCATTGCTATTTTAGCTACTAGCTACTTTGCGGAGATCTTCTCATACCTAGGTCTTCCAATTTATCTGAGCTACGGTCTAGGCATTGAGATAGCTTTCCTGAGCCTTCTCTTAAGTCCTATAAATATAGTAATAAAAAAGGTGGAGAACAACGTCTTTTCGATTCAACAAGACGTAGTTTACTTCTTTGGAATTCCCATAGTTGTTCCTAGACCCTTCGAACAAAGGATGTATACTTACATAGCACTTAACGCCGGTGGTGCAATTCTCCCCCTCATCACGACCCTTTTTCTCTTGTTTTCACTTCACGCGCTTCCTCTTCTTTTAGTGATAGTAGAGACAATAATGATCATTTTATTGAGCAAGTCAATTGCTAAGGTAATACCTGGTGTAGGTGTTGTTATGCCTCCTATAATTCCTTCCATAATTTCGTCATTTATTAGCTATATTCTTTTCTTTTCTGTAAATCCAATCCTAGTTCCACTGTCAGCCTATATAAGCAGCGTTTTAGGTACCTTAATAGGAGCAGACATTCTTAACATGAAGAGGATGTTGCAGGACGCCAGACCTCAAATGATAAGTATAGGTGGAATGGGAACCTTCGATGGTATCTTCATCTCCGGCTTACTTTCGTTGGCTATAGGCACGTTCCTTATATCGATTTAACTCTGCTATCTAGAGTCTTTGTAAACTGAGTTACTCCAATCTTTAATGTGGAAAATCTAACAGATTTGTATGGAGTCAGAAAAAAATGAGGTTTTGCTTAAGCTAAAAGAGGCTGCAGATATTTTTGTCTCTAATCCCAAGTCATATCTCTTAATTCCTGAGATAAGAACTAACTTGGGCTATGCACTTTCTAATGCAAAAGATATAAATGATGTTGCAGCGATTCCAGGGAGAATTACTTCTGCCTTCAATAGGGCATTCTACTGTCTTCCACCACAGTTCGGTGCTTCAGATCATATAGCTAGGGTTATAATTACTGCTATGAGACATGATTCAAACATGAGAAGTGCAATAGACCTTAGATACTACGAGTCTATAGTATATTCTCTTCCTAAGCATGAGATATGTATGTTCGATAGAAGACTGGAGAAGGAAGAGTCTAGAAAGAAGGAAAGACATACTATGAACTTTATGGTCGATTATTGTTTTGAACAGTGGAATGGAGAATCTCATTATTACATAGTAGACGAGGGAGACGTCGGAAAAGAGAAAACTATATTCGTTTTAGGTAAAGATCCAGTAGAAGTGGTAGAAAAATCACTTAGTTTGTTGTCATTCATAAGTATCAACAGATGATCTTTTATTTGGATTTATTTGATATTATTTCGGTAATTTTTTCTCTGCAACCTTTAATTACCTCAAGGATCTGTCTAGCCTGATTCTCATTTATAGTGTTTCTATTTCCATATAAGGCAATTATCATTCCCATCACCTCAGTGGCTATTTTTCTCTTATCTCCAGTATAGTCATCTGCAAACTTTGATTTGAACTTCTCTCTAGCCTTCTCAAGTTCCACTCTACCGGTCTCGTTCAAAACGTAGGTCTTCTTCCCGTCTTCCTCAGTTACATTTACTAACCCTTCATCAACCAAACCCTTCAATATAGGATAAATTGAACCAGTACTTGGCCTATACGTACCGTTAAACCTTTCCTCTATTGATTTAATAATGTCGTAAACCCTCATGGGTCTTTCGGATAATGACTCTATTACAAGGTATCTCAAAACACCCTTTCTTAGCCTTTCTAAGTTAAATTTACCCAGCATCTAAACGACACCGTCTTTTGCACAAGATATATAATGTAATTCACTGAAATAAAGGTTACATAACCCATTGAAAGATGAAAAGATATTTAATTATTCTAAATAAAATCATAATTTATGTAAAGTTTTTAAGAAATAGATGAGAACTAGATGCATGGCATCTGTTAAGAAAGTCGTAATTATAGGTGCTGGAAACGGAGGCGTAGTAGCTGCAAATCAGCTTGCCAAAAGCGAAGGAGTAAAAATAACTGTAATTGACAAGTCTCCTTTTCATGTATATCAGCCTGGTTTGGTTGATATGTTATTTGATGAAAAAATTACGTCAGATTCGATAAGGAAGGAAACGAGAACTTTATTATATAAAAATATAGATTTCGTTCAAAAGAAAGTAATTAAGGCTGATATACAAAATCATGAAGTGGTAACAGATGACGGTAATAAAATAGGTTATGATTATCTCATTATCTCTCCTGGGGTTACAGAGAAAAATAAGTTTGGATTTCCTCCTTGGCATGATATAGAAAGTATAACGAAAATACGGGATTCTATGGAAGACCTTAACGGTAAAAACGTAGTTGTAGGCTATTATGGCTTGATAAAGTGTCCAGCTGCACCGTTTGAAATATCTTTTCTGCTTAAGCGTAAGTACCCTAAGGCTAACGTTACCCTGCTCAACCCAGTTTCACAACCACCAAAGCTTCAAGTTCCTATGGCGAATTTGTTAGGTCAAACAGCGAAGGAAATGGGGATTCAGGTTAAGAGGGGATTTAAGCTCTCAGAAGTGAAGGACAACCTGATGGTATCAGAGGAAGGTGATAAGGTCCAGTTCGACTACGCGATAATAGATTCTCCCATAAAGGTTCACAAAGAGTTTGAGGATCTATCTGACAGTACGGGTTTAATTCCTACAGATAAATTCTCCTTGAAGTTTAAGGATTTCGATAACGTTTTCGTAATAGGTGATGCAACTAATATTACTTTTCCTCCTAAGACAGGTGCAATGGCTCATTTTGAGGCAGTCTATGTATCTAAATCCATTTTAAGCGATATAAATGGTCAGGAGAAGACTAAGTTTGACGGTAGGGCTATGTGTGCAATTTATGCTGGCATTAACAAAGGAATGTTAGTTTATATGGACTATGAAAAAAGCACTGCACAAGGTAGAAATCTAGCATTTTACGTTTCAAAGAAAATGTTCATGTCTCTGTATTGGGCTTCGCTTACTGGTTCTATAAATAACTTGCTAGAAGGCCTATCCTCTGCTTTTGCAACTAAGGCTATTCCGGCAAATTGACTCCTTCCAAAAGATTTTTCCTTTTGATTTTGTTCCATGGCTTCTTTTTAGATATTCTTTATCAATCTAAAGATCAATTTAAAGCAAAACATGTAGAAATCCAAGCCATCCCGGTTTGGCAGGGCTGCGGATCCTCTCGGAATCCACTGCCCTACCAACGTAGGCGGCTTAACTTCCGGGTTCGAGATGAGTCCGGGTGTTTTCCCGCCTACTATGACCGGGTGACAAATTACTAATCTCTTAGAATCTTAAAAAATTATTCCTCAAAACTTACCTCATTAGATCTGTGAGGCTTGAAAGTTACTACCCCATTTGGAGTGTAGAGAGCGAGGATGACGTTATCATTATTAATTTCATTTAGACTTGTTTATTATCTTCCTAATCATATCTACAAAGTTCTTGTCTTCAGTTATTATACCCCAAGGTTTCATTGATTCTACCTTTGGATATAGCGAAATGTCGTTTATTCCATCTATTAGAACTGGAGATTTATACTGATGTATTTCTCTTATACTCAATGGCATATATCTTAATATAACAAACTTGGCCTTAGCTCTATAATAGGGTTTCGATAGAACTAACGCCTTATCTTCAACGTTTTCCGGTTTATCTGTAATCTCTAATTTTAATTTGTCTTTATCATAAATGACTAACGTATTTCCATCCTTTTCAATTATTCCATCAAATCCTAGCTCTTTTAATCTGTCTCTTGGTATTTCCTCCTTAATTCTGAGTACAAATTTCATAAATGTATTTAAAATGTAGATGTTTTTATTATTATCTAGTTTGACCAGTATTATCTGAAATGTAGGTTTCAATCATTATATATTTTTATTATTATGTAAAATTATTTCTTATATGTAACGTAATACGTTCCTTTGGTATTACTCCTTTAACATGCGAGAATGATATAACTCTTCCGCTTTCTTAAATAGCTCAGGGTACATCTCTCTTAATCCTATTTCCAATGCTTCTTTTGCAACTTTGCTCATTTTAAACCCAGGAACTGTATTATATAGATATTGGAGTAACATAAAAGAAGGAAAACTCCAAATGCCTATCTTTGGATCTCGATCTAGAAATTTCGACATTATAGATTCTATATTATCTTTTTTAGGTTCATCATTTATGTTTTGCTTTATTTTATTTTTTGTATAATCTGACTTTTCATTTACATTTTCAGGTACATTATCATTTGTCCTTGTCTCCTCTTTTGTCGGTTGGGTATCTTTTTTGCCCAGTAGGAAGTCCAGTTCGCTCATTCTATTACCGCCTTTTCTAGACTCTCGAAGGTAGACTGTAGTCTGGACTTTCTAGATCTTACTTCTTCATATCTCAATGCCGGCACTCCGAGTCTAGAAGCCTCTATGAAAACTCTAGACTGTGGAACGCCTACCGTAACGAACTTAACTGAAGATAAACCTTCTAGCGTGACCGGTTTCTTTGAGAAGTTCGTAAAAGAGTAAGCGCCTTTTTTTAAACTAGTGAGTCTGGAATCAAGGTTCTTGACTGCCTCAATGGATAATGGCTGAGGAGTCACTGGGGAAATTATTTTATCTGCTACAATCATAGCAGATACCGCAAGCTTACCTAAGTTAGGCGGAGTATCTATTACAAGTGTGTCATAGTTTTCGGAAATCCTCTTTATGTCCTTGGTTATTTCGTTGATATCGCCTGCTAATTCTAGCTTTAGAAGCCCGACGCTAGCAGGGAAAACTTCTACGTTAAAGATGTTTATACTCTTGGAACCTAACTTAAGTTCACTCTGTTCTCTCTTGATTCCGAAAGATACTGTAGAGCCTCCTTCAGGATCAAGATCTAGAAGTGCAGTTTTCATTTTCTTTGAGAGTAAATATGACATGTTTACCGAGGTAGTGGTTTTTCCTACTCCTCCTTTTTGATTAATGACTGTTAGTATCACAGTCTAGACTCTTGAAAAATATCCTTTATTAAGAGTTGACCTTGATATTACGTAATGTGATAGCCTCAGTCTAGACTATTCAAATCTAGAAAGCATATTTCTCACTTTGCAAAAGGGCACTCATTCTAGAGTTAATGTAATAGATCTCCCAAGTGAACTACTCTAAGTCCACTTTTTCTTAAAGCTAAGGAACAAGATGGATTTGTGCTGATTACAACTTTTGCTTTACTAGCTCTGACCTTTCTATTCTTTTCTTCTATGACTGAGTCTGAAATCTCTTTATTAAATAAAAAGAATGCACCACCAGCCCCACACTCAAATGAAGGATCTTCCATTTCCATCTCGTTCTCTTTGTCCTTTATAGCATCTTCAAGGTAAATTGAAAGTCCATCTAAGTGAGCATGACAAGGATAATGCACAACGAATGGTTCACCTACATTTACCTTAGTTCCAGTCTTTATCAAGAACTCAGATAAGTCCATTACTTTAATTCCCTTCTCTCTCATATGGGCAGTGCAGTTAGAGGAAAGGCAAATAGCTTCCTTTTCCCTTAGGTCTTTAACAAGCTCATTTAGCGAAATGTCTCCTCCTTTTACCTCTCCTTCAGAATAGTGTGCTAAACCGCAACATCCGTTTATGATCTTAATTCTAAATCCACTCTTTTGAAGGAAGGAGACTACGTTTTTCACGGTATCTCGGAAATACGTCGACATTATGCATCCCGGTATAACGTAAAGGTTCGCGTTCTTCTCGTTAATTTCAAGAGGCAGATTCACTTGTTTTATGAATTCCCTTATCCTTAATGAGAACTCTCCATTTCCCTTCATAATTCCCTTAGTTGCCACGTAAAGTAACTTGGGTTTTTCTAATGTTTTTAACATTATTTTCTTAAAAACGTCTGGTTTTCTTGCAGATGTAATAATTCTACTGTATATTACTCCGCTTGGGCATGCTATTTCACATCTTCTACAATACATACAAGTGTCAATTCCATCACTCTTCAAGTTCAGCTTGACCTCCATTATTCTACCTCTAGGGGAATGAACCTCGGATCTAGTTATCACATACGTTGGACACGATTCCAGACAGAAACCGCAGTGCACGCACTTATTGATCTCTCCCTCAGCGTTACTCTCTATCATTCCCACTCCCACATCACCTTTAGTACTTGGTCTTCTCTAGGTAGCTTGTTTGGAAGAAACATCTTCCAAGGGTTGAACAAGTTCTCAGGATCGAAAGTTTCCTTTATTCGTTTCATTACATTAATTTCCTCTTTATTGTAATAATATTCTTCCATTTTAAGTTTTTCTATTCCTATTCCATGTTCGCCTGACGGAACGCCTCCCATTGAAATCGCTATCTTGGAAATCTCTTCACCAACCTTTAGAGCCTTAATAAGGGATTCCTTGTCTTGGGGGTTATACGGTATCAATGGATGTAGGTTCCCGTCTCCTGCATGAAATACGTTTGCAATAAATATGTTTCTTTCTTTCGAAATCTTCTGTATAGATTCTAGAGCGTCTGGAAGCATGCTCCTAGGTACGGTACAGTCTAGGGTTATATATGAAGGCGATATTGAACCCATTGAAGGGAATGCTCCCTTTCTTGCATTCCAGAACTGATTAATCTTACCTCTAGGGTCTACAATCTTTCCTGAAGAAGCCGCTATAGTATCCATTGTAACTTTAGCTTCCATCTCCACTTGTTTTTTCTCACCGTCAAATTCAATTAATAATAGTCCTTCGCTGTCGGGAAGTCCAGCCTTATATCTACTTTTTTCTATCGCAAAAATAATATTTCTGTCCATCATCTCTAATGCCGAGGGGACAACACCTCTTTTGAATATTTCTACTACGGCTTTCCCGGCATTCCTCAGGCTGTCAAAGGTCGCTACTAATGATACTCTTGACTCCGGCTTTGGAAATAATTTAAGCCTAGCCTTTAATATTCCGCCCAGAGTCCCTTCTGCACCTATAAATATTGAAACCGGGTTCATGGCGGTCTCGTGGAAGAGTAGATCTTCCACTTCTCCGTTAGGAAGGATCACCTTTAATCCCAACACGCTGTTGAAAGTAGGCCCATACTTTACAACGTGAATTCCTCCTGAGTCATGGGATATGTTTCCCCCTATAGAAGATACGGAGTAGCTTGCTGGATCTGGAGCATAGAAGAGGTAAGATGGTGCATTCTTAGAAACCATGATATTTGCTATTCCGGGGCCAACAATTACCTCATTTCCGTGATATTCTTCTATTTTATTAAGCCTAGACAGACTTACAACTATTTCTCCATCTACTGGAGTTGATCCTCCGCTGAGACTTGTTCCGGACCCCCTTATAATTATCTTTTTCTTATTTTTAATTAATGTTTTAATTACAGCCACGGCTTCATCTTCGTTACCTGGTAAAACAACAGCTGAGGGTTCCCCTCTGAACGCTGTAAATCCGTCCACGCCAAACAATGAAACCTCCTCTCCGCGAACAATCCATTTCTTGCCAACTATGCTCTCAAGTTCATCCGCCAGCGACATGTATGTACTTTTTAAACTAGATCAAACTATTTAAAAATACCTTGTCCAACATTCAGATTTTAGAACCATTTACTTACGAGGAAGTTTCTAGAGTTTTCACTGAAGCCTCTAAAGAGAAGAGAAAAATTTCCGTACGCGGTCTAGATAGTAACCGACTTAAGATGGATGCAGATGAGGTTTTATCACTAAGGAACATTAAGGGGATTTTGGAGTTTTCCGAGGCAGATCAATATGTGAAGGTGAGGGCTGGGACCTCTTTTGAGGAGTTACAATCGTTCTTATTTTCAAAAGGGTATATGATCCCTCACATGTATTGGGGGTCAGTAGGGGGTCTTTTTTCTCTTAATCTTCCTTCACCTTACTCTACTTGGTTTGGTTTACCAAAGGACATACTACTTGGTGCAACTATAAGTACTGGATTAGGGGAAATTATTAGATCTGGTGGAGTTACAACTAAGTTTTCCAGTGGCTATAAAATTTGGAAAGTATTATCTGGCTCTTTGGGTAAGCTAGGAGTTTATCTAGACGTGACAATTAAGGTAATCAAGAGGCCAGAATCGATAAAAGTAGTGAAGGTAGATCCTAAGGATTCCTTCAAGCTAGCCGTTTCAGGAAAGAGACCTTGGGGAGTCATCTGCGATAGTCTAAGCGAGGAAATTCAATGCTATGCGGTTTTCGGTGGATTTAAGGACGCTGTTAACGAAGTTACTAGGGATTATAGTGAATCCACTAAAGGAATGCCGTTTTTGAAATCTACTTTTATTTTGAACTCTAGACTAGGTGACGAGTTAACTCTACTCTCTAGAGTAAGGGGTCTAGCGTTTCTAGGAACGGGAACTATACTTGCAGATAGGGAAGTACCCTTACGTTTGACTAGGTCTTTCGAAATCCTCAAAAAGGCTCTTGATCCCGCGTCAGTCTTGGTATAGTTTACGAAATCACGAATTTGTATAATGTCTGTCTTATTTAATAGAAAATACTTAAGCCATATTTAAAATAATGAATAAAATTTAAATAGCTAAATATTTTATAATTATCATAAAGTATAAAAGAAAATATCTTAAAATATTTTCCAAAAAAAGAAAGTCACTAATGGAAGCTTACTATACTTCCTTTTCCTTTAAGATCTCCTCTATCAACGTAGTAGGTTTACCTTGGTCTTCAATTATTTGATGTGCTGGCATATTGTCAGCATAAGAGGGAGATCTTTCGGTTATTCTCTCCTCAAAAGTGCTCAGTAGTTCGTTTTTATAGAAAACGCCTATTGGTATTCTGTCTCCCCATTCAAGGGATTTCTCTAGAGCTATTGCAATCTTCTCGTCCTCTTCTTCTTTTTTTGTTACGTTAGGATTCCATCCTTTAACCTCTTCCAGCCTGTAAATCCTTTTATCATAATATTCTTTAGTAAACAAATCGTTGTAAGTAGGACATGGTTGTAACACGTCAATTAGGGCTAGCCCCTTATGGGATATAGCTTGCTTTATCAATTCCTTCAAATGTTTTACGTCATAGGCGTAACCCCTAGCAACGAAAGTGTAACCGCTAGCAATTGCTACAGCTAATGGATTTATGGACTCGTTTATGTTAGGCTTAGGTAGAGATTTAGTTTTCAATCCAAGTTTAAGGGTAGGAGAAGCTTGTCCTTTAGTTAATCCGTATACTCCATTGTCATGAATTATTAACGTCATGTCAATGTTTCTTCTACCGCTGTTCACGAAATGCCCAGCTCCTATCCCAAGCTGGTCTCCATCCCCAGCGTTTATTATAACCTTCAATTGTGGATTAGATAACTTAATTCCAGTTGCGAAAGCCATAGCTCTTCCGTGAAGGGTATGAACTCCAGATATAGGTAATCTCATAAAATGAGGCGTTTTTCCAGAACAACCTATTCCTGATACTATTACTACCTTTTTAGGGTCAAGCCCCAGCTCGGTTATAGCTTGCTGTTCAGCACTTAATATGCCGAAATTACCACAACCGGGGCACCAGTCCGACCACTCCACTTTATGCTCCTGCATTTAATATCACCTTTTTCTCACCTTTGAGAGAAAGTTTCAATGCATTAATTACTTCATCCATCATAATAGGTCTTCCGTTCCATTTTAGTATAAAAGAGTCAGCCGAAATTCCAGTGTTTAACTTTAGAACCTCATTTGACTGGGCTAAGTAATTGTTCTCTATATCAATTATCCTTTTACCTGAAAGCAACTTGCTCATAATCTTTTTTGGATAAGGACTGAACATTCTCACCTGAACAACGCCCAGTGAAATTCCTTCTTTCTTTAGTTCTTCTATCGCATCTAGTACTGTACCCTTTGGAGAACCCCACGTTAAAATTACGTTTTCAGAATCCATATCTCCGTATGTCTTGATCCTTTCCTCCTCAGGAATTTCAGCGTCCGCAGTCTCCAGCTTCCTCATTCTTTTTTCATACATTCTTATTCTGTTCTCCGACTCCTCTCTAATGTGACCTTCCTCGTCATGTTCATCACCGCTATACATCATTAATGCTTCTCCCAAAGGCACTCTAGGAGAAATTCCGTCCTTCGTAATCTCGAATCTTTTGTAACCCTCTGCTGGACAGCACACTAGTTTTCCTCTTTCAATTTTTAAAGAATTTAGATCTAATTCATCCTCATCAAATATGGAGTATGCATTTGCTAATCCTTTATCTACCAAATGAATTACAGGAGTCTGATACCTTTCTGCTAAGTTAAAAGCCCATACAGCATCTCTGAAGGCCTCCACGTGATCGCCTGACGCTATAACTATCCTAGGGAACTCGCCGTGTCCCACGTTTAGGGCAAACAGAAGGTCAGCTTGAGATGACCTTGTAGGCTGACCTGTACTCGGTCCTCCTCTGATGTAATACGTTATCACCACCGCTGCCTCGTTCATGCCTGCCCATCCTATTCCTTCAGCCATTAAAGAAAATCCTGGTCCAGAAGTTGCAGTAGCTGCCCTTACTCCCGTTAAAGAAGCTCCTATAGCCATATTTATCGCAGCAAGTTCGTCTTCACTTTGAACCACAACCACTGTTCCCTTCCTTTTGTCCCCGGTTTTAGGGTCCTTCATCATAACTTCTTGATGTGCCTCGAGGTATACGCTTTCGTCACTTGCAGGCGTAATTGGATAGTAGCTTTGAAACCTCACTCCTGCGTATATTTTCCCTAGAGCAACTGCCGTATTTCCATCGATTTGAACTCTTTTCTTTCCGTTTTTCAAGGAAGTCAAGTCGTATAATTTGTCTACTTTATCGTAAACTAGATCAATTGCAGCAGAGTTCATTGTGTAAAACGTCTCCTGTTTAAAAGTTTTCTTTATGGAATTTAACAGAAATGCTTTATCTACACCCAATACCTTCCCAGAAGCTCCTATTGCTATCGTGTTTTTAACTCTTTCAATAACTGAAAGAGGTAAGTGAAGTTTAGTGGATATTTCTTTCATTATTCCGTCGTAATCTATCTCTATAGTCTTGACTCCTCTCTCTGAAACGAACTTGACCACGTCCTCTACAGTCTCCCCCAAGCCTTTTTCCTTCAGTCTAGACTCTACTTTCTGGGCTACCTCAGGTTCCATGCTAACTACCGCAGATGCCTTGGTTGACTTCACTGAAGTGTTATATATCAAAACTCCCTTAGCTTCCTCAAAATGTTGGAATATCGTCTCCGCATCAAAAGTAGCCATTACATCTATCATCTGAGATACGCTGTTAACTCTCTTGTCGCTTATGGTTACGTTGAAGTAACTATGTCTACCTTTTATATTTGAATAATACTCTCTGTTGCCGTATACGTAATATCCCATAGATGCCATTGCGTCTCCGAAAATTTGTGCCGAAGTATCAACGCCAGTCCCCTGGGCTCCTCCTATTAACCAGCTAGTTCTCATATGTAAAATATTGGTATTGTGAGAAAATAAATCAGCATGGTTTCGTTGTAGGCTATTTTAAATTAAGTAACAAAGTTTTCATACTGTAGATACAGGCTAAGGTAACTTAGATATAAGAGCTTTAATTATTATTTCTTTTTGTAAATTCTTCTTAGTTTTGTGATCATAATATATTTTTGCTTTCTCCTCTAAATCTACAGTGTTACCTATGTTTACGTCGTCTCTAGTGGCTTTTCCTTTCTCGATTTTAAATGAGATCTCGTCTTCCATAATTATTTCAACTACATTATCGTCGTAAACGTTCATATTAATCATAGGAAATATTAATAGTGTTTCTACAGAAGTCCATAACGAACCTTCTATCGCCCCCTTTGAGGAGAGGATCTTTGTCACTAAATTTGGCTCTATGAAAATGCTTCTTTTACGCTCGAAGTTAGTTATCTTTTCATCTTTGAAGGTGACAACTACGTCGTCCTCTTCTTTGCTGTTAATTCTCTGTTCCAACGTTGAGTAGCTCTCATAAGGTAGAAAAGATAACCTTACGGTTCCATTTAATATCACTCCATGTGCAGGTATCTGATCCTCTCCTATCATTCTAACCACGGTTTTACTAGAGAAAGGAACTACGTAGTATGGAAAATTAGTTAGACTACTCTTCTTTTCACCCTTACCTTCCTTTTCCAGTACCTTCCTAACGAAAAGATCTTTGGTATACTTGTATTCGTTGAAAATATCAGAGTATCTATATTCCATGTCCTTAACTATATTATTCAATATATTATCATCTAACTGTGGCATAATTACGGGTTCTAGGTCCATTTCCTTACTTACCTTTTCAGCCAACATCACTGCGTTCTTCAATTGCGGATAATTTGATAAGATGGAAAGTGACCTCATCTTTCTAATCATCTATTGGACTTTTAAATAGTTAATTCATATGAAATTACTCAATCGGAAAAATTAGAAAAAACATAAATTTAATAATTAAACTATCAAAAGTAAAAAATATTACTCGACGTCTACCTCTATCCAGCCATTGTTTTCTCTCACAGGGATAAGTTTAAGTCCCAATTTCTCTTTGGGTGCATCGGGAGCCACGTAAGGAGGTTCGAGCATCTTTCCAGTATTTAGATCAAAGACCGCATGATGACAAGGGCACTTAACCGTTAATGCGTTCTTATCTAATTCTCCAAGTATACATCTGGCATGAGAGCATACTGCATCCATTCCAATTAATTTACCGTCTACATTTGCAACAAAAACTACGGAGTTCTCAACCTTTATTGAGGCATGACCAGCTTTCTCTAAAGCCTTGGCCATTATGGTTCTTTTCCATACCATGATATGAAATAGATAGTTCGGTATAAAAGTGTTTTTATCTTAATTCTTTTACCTTAGGATCTATGTATTCTTCAAGTCTCTGTGATCTAATTTGCATATATCTAAGTGTATCTACTTCTATTACCTTCCATTCCTCATTCTCCTTCATATCCGCCAATATCATTGGTCTTACAATTCCATTATCGTTCTCGGGTGCTATAGCTATGCTCATTCCTGGGTAATTAGGTGGATTGAATGCATTGGCATTGATTACGGCAACTCTGTTCTCTAAAGCTCTAATCATGAGATAAGCTCTCCAGATGTCGATTCCCTCTTTCCTAATTTTAGAAGGTACTAAGAGCATTTCCATGCCCCTTCGGAAAAGCTCCCTAATTGACTCTGGAAAATCTACGTCGTAACATATGGCTATTCCTATTTTTACGCCATTATAGTTTGTTATCACTAACTCCTCTCCAGGGAAAAGCCTCCCTTTTTCATCTCCGAATAGATGTACCTTCTTTGCTATACCCTTGACGTTGCCGTTTCTGTCAACTATGGGAGAGATTACTGAGACGCCATCCTCGAATGCCCCTGGAATTATCATTGCGGTGTACTTCATTGCTAACTTCTGAAATTCTGGGAGAGGTACGTCATCGAAAGAGGGAACCCACTTTTCAGGCAATAACACGACTTCAGCTCCTTCCTTCAGAGTTTCCTCTGTCATTTTAATGGCATTTTCCTTTGAACGTGGTTGAACTATTCCAACCTTCAAGCCTTTTCTGCCTTGTCTTTCTTATTATTTTTGTCCTCTAATTTCTTTAAGTTCCTTATAATTCTAGACTCGATTTTCTCTACTGCTCTCTTTGCAGCAACTACTGGATCTCTATCTGAATCCTTAGCAATGAACTCTCCTTCTTTGGTTACAGCCCTAACTGTAGCCATGTATACAGAACTCTCCCCTTTCTTAGCTCCCTTCTCTTCTTTGAACGAGATTCTGAAAGTTATAATGTCAGAGATCTTCTCCAGCTTAGCCAAGTATCTTTCAACTATAGAATCTATCTCACTTTTCAGCTCTGAGTTCTTCCTTATTACCATAGGGATTTTTGCATCTATTGGGATGCTAAGTTGCATTGACTCAGCAACGGAATTTATTACATCAATTCCGCTCATTACCCCTACTACTTCTTCTCCTTCTATCAGAGGCAATCCAGAAACATTATGTTTGAGCATTTTCTCTAAAGCGTTCTTAAGAGATTCGTTAGCCTTAGCGGTTACTACGGGATATCTCATTATTTCTTTTATACACATAGCCATTATCCTTTCCTCCTCGGTCATGATACTTGATTTCTTTTTATCTACTACTGAATAAAGAGAATTGACCACATCTCTGACAGTGACTATACCTACAAGTTTGCTTCCATCTAAAACTGGTAATCTAGAAATTTTATCTCTTAGCATTATCCATCTAACCTTAGCTATGCTTTCGTTAGGTGAAACTACCTTGGGCGGAGACGACATGTACTTTCTGGTCTTCTCATTTTCAGGAATCTTCTTTTGATCTAGTAAGTACTTCAATATTGATTCTCTAGTTATCATTCCTTTCAAACTTCCTCGATTATCTATTACTGGGATTACCCTTGCTTTGGTGGTATAGAATCTTCCTATTATTTTAGTAAAATCACTATTCTCATCTAAAGAAATAGTAGGTGACATCACGGATGAAACCTTAGAGTCTAGACTTACTCGTCTAGACAATAAATCCTTATAGGAAAGTAGACCAACTAAGACTTTCCCCTTTAATACGGGGACGGTCCACACGTTATTTTCTTTCATTTTTGGAATAACTTCAGAGAGACGGTCATTAGGTGAGACAATTAATTTCACTTCCGAGATTAGCTCTTTTGCAGACATTTGAAACACGATAAAGTATTTTTAAACCACAATTAAAAGACTAATGAGACCTTCGTTGTTACACAAAACTGTTTTTGTATGGAGTGACCTTTATTACAATTATTCTTTTCCAGATGATCACCCGTTTAAGTCAATAAGGGAAAGTTTAACCAAGAAATTTCTCGACCAGTTAGGTCTGTTTCATGAGATAAAACAAGTGGAACCTGACCCTATAGATGAGGAAGTGCTTTTACAAGTTCACAGTAAGGATTACATTAACGTGGTAAAGAGAATGAGCGAGAGAGGACACGGTATGTTAGACGATGGAGATACACCTGCATTTAGAGGAATATATGAGGCTTCTCTAGCTAGAGTAGCGGGAAACCTAAAGGCTTTAAAGGAAATTGAGTCAGGCAACTTTGTTCATGCTATTAACATAGGAGGAGGACTTCATCACGCCAAGAGAAGCTCTGCTGGAGGTTTCTGCGTTTTTAATGACATTGCAATAGTGGCGAAAGAAGCCGAAAAGAAATACAATAGAATAGTTATACTTGACATAGATGGGCATCATTTCGATGGGACGCAGTCTCTTCTTTACGACGATGATAAATCGCTTAAGATCTCCATGCATATGTATCATGCTAATTTCTTCCCAGGGTCTGGAAGTGTCAATGAAGTGGGAGAGGGTAAGGGCAAAGGATTTACAATCAATGTTCCTCTTCCGCCTGGCACTGGTGATGACGCCTATATTATGGCATTCGACGAGATAGTTTACCCTGCTATCCTCAGATATAAACCAGATCTAATCGTTTTAGAGGTAGGTGGGGACTCGCATTTTGGAGATCCGTTAGTAGAGTTGAAGTTAAGTACAAACGGCTATCTGCATGTGGTGAGAAAAGTTCACGAGTTAGCTCATCAATTATCTGATGGAAGGTTAATAATGACAGGGGGAGGAGGATATAATTATGATGCTACAGCTAGAGTTTGGACGCTGTCAATAGCTGAAATAGCTGGAATAAAGGAGATGGAGCTTGAAACATTACATGATTGTTGTGGTACAGCATCAACTCCCTTTGTAATGGAAAAGGTGAAGAAGGTTATAGAACAATTAAAAGAAATTCACAACATTAGTTAACAACGATCAGAGCCGACGCCTTTCTTACCTTTTCTAGAGCTTCCCCTACAGTTTCCGCAGTGCTTATGATGACGCCCATTCTTCTCTTAGGATACGTTGAAGGCTTTCCGAATAACCTTACTTGAACATTAGGAATTTCGAGGGGCCTTATCTACGTTTTGGAATCTAGGAGCCCACTTTGAGTTTTCAGCCAAGATAACGTGGGACGCCGCCGGGGAAACTAACTTGATGTTTGGAGTGTGAAGTCCTAGGGCGCTCCTAACGTGAGTCTGAAATTCACTGATGTCAGAGCTAGCCAACGTTACAAGTCCAGTATCATGAGGTCTAGGTGATACCTCGCTGAAGAGTACTCTGTCCCCACTAATTATTATTTCAACTCCGTATATTCCTAGACCACCAAATCCCTCTACTACCTTTTTTCCTATCTCCTTGGCTCTCTCTAGTACCTCCTGTTTTACAGTTGAAGGTTGCCATGACTCGACGTAATAATACGAGGGGCCTTCTATGTTCTATTGGCTCATATTGACCTATGAATGCCTTGCCTTCACTTGTTAATGATCTATAAGTTAGGACTGTCAGCTCTGTGTCAATTTTTACGTATTCTTCTACAATTACTTTCTTACTCTTTCCCCTGGCATGTGATATTGATTCTAAGTAACCTTTCTTTACGTCTTCTAGGCTCTTTATTAAGACATGGCCATGACCGCTGGAACTCATTTCAGGTTTTATAAGGCATGGAAATCCTACGTCTTTGCAGGCTGAGAGGACCTCGTTTTCGTCCTCAGCGAAATGAAACCTAGTAGTTGGAAGACCTAGCTTGTTTGCAGCGAAATCTCTCAATCCAAGTCTATTCATGCAAGTCTTCACAGCGTTAGCGTTAGGTGCCACTCTAAAGCCATCGTCTTCAAGTTCCACTAATGAGTCTGTATTTATAGCCTCTATTTCGGCAATGATTGCATCGGGGTTTTCCCTTCTTACGATAGCTTTTATAGCATTACCATCTAACATGTCAACTACGTATTTTCTATGGGCTACATGCATAGCTGGAGCTAGATCATATCTATCTACCACTACTGTTTCAACTCCCAATCTCTGTGCCTCAATTACCATTTCCTTTCCTAATTCTCCTCCTCCTAACCAGAGAAGCTTCTTGGATCCTTCTAACAAGGGTGAACCTATATTCACTTGTGCTCATTATTCATCTAGATAATAAGCTTTCTATATATGAAAGGAGTCTTTTCCCATCACTTACTATCCATTGTAGGCAAATCCATCCAGCTGGAGGAGAACATTGTGCGTAGAAAGCTATCGCAACTATGCCTTTTTTTAAAAATCTAGAGTATTCCCTTATTTGCTCTATGTTTACTTCTCCTACCTTAGCCTCTACAGCAATCTTGCCCTCAACTATGAAGTCTGGTCTGTTATGAGATGTCCTTCCTATGAATTTCGCCAAAGAAGGAAAAACTTCTCTTTGTCTAATTACACTAAATTTTGAAGAAATCAACTTGAAAACGTATTCCTCGTATAGCATTCCTTCAAGCCTATTTATCTCAAACTCCCTTTCTTTCTTGTTTGGTAAACAGAGCAAGGAGTTGAGGTCAATTTCTATTCCGGCTTTCTTTGACATTAACTCTACCCTATTAGTTCTAGAGTCTTCCTTAAACTTGAAATCCCTAACGTCGTCTCCGTTTTCGTCTATCACTTTCACTATCCCTCTCCCACATAGTACGGTGAATCTTCCCCCTTCACTAGGTTTTACAAATCCGTCTACGATTTCAGCCTTGTATGTTATCAACGTTATACATGAAAAATCAGAGACTTTAAAGGTTAGATAGGAAATGGTCGGTTTAATGTTAGGAAACTTACTGACATTCGCCGATATTGGATGGGGAGTTAGTCTTGCTCTATGGGTTGTATTTGTGACCATTGTTATTTCAAAATATGTCGCAAAGAGGACCACAATTTACGTGGCTAGGAAAGCTATACATATGCTGGGAGGCGGATTTGTAGCTATTATATCCCCTTTTGTATTCTCTTCTCCTCTTATGCCTATAATAGATTCGTATTTGTTAATGGGAGTGCTACTTTACGTGAAGTTAAGGAAAAAGGAATTTAACTGGTTTCAAGAGCATGGAAATTACGGTGAAGTTTTCTTCACATTCTCCTTCGGAACCTTGCTTCTTATAATGTGGGTTATTGAACCAATGTATTGGTTCTCTAAGGATGTATTCATAGCAATCTTGCCCTTGATTTTCATGTCTTTCGGGGATGGAATAACTGGGATAATAAGGAATTACATTTACAAGAGGAGAGTCAAAGGATTCTGGGGTTCTATAGGGATGTTGATATTTTGTACCATTGCCGGTTATCTTGTATTCTCCATCCCTGGGCTAATAGCAGGAATAGTTGCAACTGCAGTTGAAGTCTTTCCTTTGATAGACGATAATCTAACTATTCCTTTCTCCTCCTTCTTAGTACTTTACCTTCTGATAAAGGTAGTCTGATCAGACAGGGAAACGATCCTCACCAGTCGGTAAACCATCACGTCATCACGTCATAACTGTTTTAACTGTATTACATTATTCTAGGTCAATGCAGTGGTTAATAGATTCTCTTGAAATGAGCTGGGATGATTATTCTTCGATTTTTGAAGATTACAGGAATGCGGCAGTTTACGTAGATCGGATAACAAGAAGAGTCCAAGTGGTTAAAGTAAGTGATATAGACGATTTCTATTCAAACTTCTCCGTTTTGCTTCAGGGAGGCTACTTAAACAAATATGAGCCAGTTTACATCAAGATGGCAAAATATGTGGTTTTTCCCACAAGGAGGGAAAAGATTGCGCTGATGATGGTTCAAAAACATAACTGGAGAAGAGTTAGTTACTATATTGAATGGAAACACGTTGCGTCATGGGTGGTGAAGATCTGCGAGTCATGCGAAAAGGAACAAAAAGCCCATATGCAAGTTCTGGAATCAGGACTTTCTGATGAAGAGACGGTAAGGATACACATCTCGCTGTAATTAAAGTTCATGTGGTTCCTTGCCTAAAGAGAAGTCCCTTATCCCTCTAAATCTATCAATTAAGTATTCTTTTACTTCCTCTCCTTTTTCTATGAATTGGGCGGTAAGTAGCGCTAGACCAGGTCCTACTTCCGCTCCATATCCGTTGAGTCCTGCCACTATGTACAAGTTATCCTTTATCCTTCCGTATACAGGTTTCATGTCAGGAGTTCCCTCGCACATGTTTCCGGAAATGTATATCATTCTAGCCGTAAATCTGGTCCTTATTCTAGAGATGACAAGCTCCATGTCCTTGATTTCTGGTCGCCTCAAAATCCCGTCTTCAGGAGGCTCCATCTCTATTATGTCTCCGTCTCCCGCTATGAATAATGGAGACCCTATTCCTAACAAGGGCCTAGAATAGAATCCCAATATATAATCATACACTATGAATTTATCCAACTGCCTAGGTCCTTTCATGACTGTGGCCCAGCAATAATAAGGTTTCAGAGGAATCTTCTCTCCTATTACGATATTTGAGTTCCAGCTTCCCGCTGAAAGTATGAATGTGTCAAACTCTCTAGTTAATTCTCTTCCATTTGCAAAAACCCTAGCTATATTCTCTTTGAGTTCAATTTTTACTTTATTCTGTTCTTTTGGTATATCAGTAAGTTGCTTAATGTTAACTAAAGAATCTCCTCCTTGAGCTTCTATCGCCTTTTCTCCTATCCAATTTACTTCAGTTTCCTTTATTGAAACACCGTAGTTTTCCCACAGGGAGAGAATTGAGCTATCAACTTTACCTAAAGTGTAAGACTTGAAAGGATACCTCTCAATTTTGTATTTATCATATATTTCTCTTGACTTGAAAGCTAACTGTACATCCATTCCTTTCAATAACATAGAGTGAATTAATGTGGGAAACTGTGTTTTCACTTTAGGGTCTAAGACCTTCACTTGGTGCTTCTCTGAGAGTATTCTAAACAAGGAGCTACCTACTATTCCTCCTCCTACTATACCTATCTTCAACTTGATGACGTTATGCTTTTAATAATCTTAACATAAAAGTGCTTTCCGTGGTTAAGCAAAGAGTTTTCGAAGGGTTTTTATTAAAATTCGGAGGGGGAATATGGGTTGTAAAGGGGTGCGACCATCCAGAAGGGTATGCCGTTGCAATACCTAGGCTTATTGGCGGTGTCAAGTTAAAACGAGTTAAGGAAGCTATTGAAGTCGTAAGGAAGAGATTCCCTAATGTGTTGAAATATTATGATAAAGTAGGCTTTCAAGTCCCTTTAGTTCCCTTAGACGAAAGTGAGATTATAAATCCGTTTAAGATTGAACCTAGGGATAACGTTTCTGCTAAATTTTCTTCCTTTTTCCAAAACAACGTGGGAATAACGGGTAGCATGGCATATTCTAACTCTTGGAGGGATATGGACTTTCTTTCTACAGATCTAAAGCATTTGCAAACATTAAGACGATTACGGGAGGAGGGAATAACTAAGCCACTCTCATCATATTATCAAGAGGAAGTGGAGACTCTCGATAGTAAATCCTTCTTTACGCTAAAGAGGAGGAGGGTCTCCGAGGGCACCTTCATGAACGTTGATTATACCTTTAAGATAGTCGAATGCATTAACTTCAGTCCAGTAATAGGGAGCTCCAAATTCGAGGGGAAAGTGAATATAATTGAATCAATAAAATCGGTCTCTCTTCCAGTTATCTATAAAGGAATCGACGAACATGGGATCGAAATTTTCCTTACGTCATTTAGAACTAGATTCACTGAGATGGATTCCCGTACATCCCTTTACGTTAACGGTTACCTATTTAGAAGGGAGGGAAACTTCCTTGACTTGGATCTTGATGTTGCTGAAACTGTAACTCTTCTATGAAACTGTAAACCTTTCTGGCCATGAATCCAGAGGTTAGTCCGTTAAGGACTATGTTAGCTATTCCTAGCCCTACTAGGCTGTCTATAGGGTTTCTCTTTACTTTGTTGAAAGCCCTATTTAAATAGTAAGAAATTATTATTTGATTAATGAAAGGAATTTGTATAACCATTCCGAAGAAGAGTAATGAAATTACTGTCACGATACTAGTGTTTTTCTCTTGAACTAGATCAATTTTATTTATTATATCATAAGTAAAGTATAAAATTCCTACCTGAGTGATGAAGTATATCATTAGTGTAATTGAAGCCAAATCTATCAATAGGTAATTTGTAATCATTATTCTTGCTCCTCCATTTAGATATATTCTAATTGATTCAGCATAAAGCATGATTGAAACCGGCAGTGAAACAGCATGAATTATGCCTAACAATGGGGAAAAAGTCTTTAAGTTAACCATAGCATCAATATTAAAACTTGGCGGAAATATCTTTATCCGTGATATCGCATTCTCATAAGGAACACCGGGAGCATGCACCGAAGGAGGTCAGTTTCTTTGTAATCACCGTTAGCTCGTCAAGGTATTCTAAAATGCAGAGGAAGGAGCCAGTTATAGACGAGTCAGGAGACGTAGCTAAGGACTTGATTATAAAGTCAGGCAATAAGATAATTGGGTATTCATTAGTTCCTGATAATAAATTACTGATTCTAAAGGCTGTAGTGGATGCTATTTTAAATGATAAAGTAGATGTTGTGGTAACAAGCGGAGGCACGGGTTTCACTCCATCAGATATAACTGTTGAGACATTAAGGGGAATTTTCGATAGGGAAGTGGAAGGTTTCGGGCAAGTATTCCGTAATTTAAGTTTGGAGCAGCCTGAGGTAAAGAGTGCATCTTACTTGTCTAAAGCAACTGCAGGTATTATCAATGGTAAGGTAATATACGTTTTGCCTGGCTCTCCTGACGCTGTTAAGTTAGCTATGGAGCAATTAATAATACCTGAAGTAGGTCATTTACTATATTTAATAAGGTCTACTACTTAACAATTGCATTTTTTATTTCTTCTATAACTTTGTAATTTTCTGGGTTGCGTTGCAATATAGGGGAATATATATATATTAACTTCAATAAACTCTGCGGAACATTCTTGAAACTTGATTTTATGATCTTTTCCTTAAAGTCTTTCACTAACCCTTCATCTAGACCATCAAACCAAGTTAAGTCGTCAAGTATTTCTCTAGTGTTTTCACTAGATTTTGTTATATTTTCTTGTATTTGCTTAATAATGCTGTTAAGATCAGGTAACTGAGGCAATGCTAGATCTAAAATTGAGGGAATTCCAAGGGAAATTGAAGTTAAAGGGCATAACGTTAGATCGGCTTTCAGCTTATCGGTTGTTCCTTCTCCGTTAACCTTGTCGAGAAAAACTTTACTACATTTTCCGATTTCATGCTCCATGGAAGGATGATTCTTTAATAAACAAGGTATATGGACAGATTTCCCCTTGGTTAACTCTGGGAATTCCTTGAGAAGCATATTTCCTAGAAATTCTATTTGTATGACTCTTCTCGCTTTCAGTATATGTAGATAATAATGGTCTTCAGGGGTCAATGTAATCAGGTCGGTCACTCCGGCTAATTCATTGTTAAGAAAATCCAGATCTGGATCTCCCTTGATTAGAGAGTTGACATTGACGTTAAGATACATCAGCCCTACGTCGAGTCCTTTATCTGATAAAAAAGATAATGCACGTAATGCATACTGATATAAATCTATAGAAATTGGAGTAATTACAATATTAATGTTCTTTCTTAGTTCATTTATCTCAAGTTTAGTGTTTGTCTGTTTATACATTGGAACTATGAACTTTCTTAAGTCGTCTACTATGTCCAACTTTACTGGGCACTGACTCATACAGTTGCCGCATAAATGGCAATTTGCTACCTTACTTCCCATGCCTTCACTCTGCATTACGTAAAAACCTAAGGGCGTAAAAGCTATGTTATTTCCTCTCTGTTCTCCGTGCGGGCATACGCTTACACATGCACCACATAGTACGCAACCGTTGAACAAGGAATCCTCTATTGAATACTTGACGCCGGGTAAGCCTACTATCTTGTTCATACTAGATATAGAGAATGCTACCTTATCCCTTCTGACTCTCACTACTGCAAATTCAGCTACTTCTAATGCAGACTCAAGTAACGAAATACTCTCAAAAGGAAGTTCTCCTTCATAATATAGCCTAGAGTAAATCTTGTCATAGAACGGAACTGACGTTTCACTTCCCTCCATGAAAGGTTTAACTAAAATTTCTCTAGCCTCAGGATATGAAGCAAGAATTCTAACACCTTCCTTGTCTTTTACTAGAGACACATCCCTAAACACAGGGAGTCTGTTACTGTACCAACTCTTGATCCTTGAAATTAGAGACGAAATGTTACCTTTCCATTCTTTCCAGATTAAATTCTTGTTTTCCTTTTTAATTATCACTTTTACAGGAATACCGCCTGTATACTTTCCATGATAGACGGATCCATTAATGGCTTCCACTTCTACCTTATTGGAAAAGCTAGAGAACTCGTTCATTCCAAATATAGGATCGTCAAAGAAAAGTGTACCACCTACGGTGAAGTCTAAGTTACCGTAGACCTCAACATTGTAATCTTTTAATACTTCCTTCCATGTAGTTCCAGCCTTCACCTCGATCTTATCTCCTAAATCTCTAATACCAGAATAACCGTTCATGTTTATTACTATATCACCTTCTGTTCCTCTAAACATTTCAAATCTGGGAACCGAATTAACAGGTATTTGCAAGTCTTCGCTGAAGTTTATAACGCTTGATGGAGGTCTACCCTTTTTAGACGGAGAAATCGTGGAAAACACGAACTCTTCGTACACATTATACCACCGGGGACCCCCATTTGTCTGAAGGCTTAACTTCGTTCTCCTTATAGAGTAGCTCGCTTATTAATCTATAGGACAGTTTCCTTGAAAGCATTCTGTTGTTATTTCCGCAATAAGGGCTATACACACATTTCGGACATCCATCTTCACAAGTACAATTTCCCGTTATATCCTTGGCTATTTCGTAGGCGGATTCAAGTCTATCATATAGGAGCATAGATACTCCGTTTCCTCCAATTGACGAATCATATATTGCAACATGACCGCTCGGATAAGAAACACCAGACAGATCAGTCTGTGAAGATCCAGCTACTAACCTGGCAGCTGAAATGAGAACGTGTTCGGTTGCATGGAACGCCTTTATTCCGTCCTCTATGCTGTTCATCCATTCTGTAATAGGATGCGTAATATAAAGGCCTTTAGTTCTATAAGAAAACATGATAGGCTCATCATAAAATACCTCTTTTCTGGGCTTATCCTTTCCTGACATCGAGTAAACTGCATAGCCGGTTACAATTTCGTTTACCTCTATCTCACCATATATTACGCTCATGTTTAGCACCTTTTTGTCTTTTATTTTCTTAAAATCCTTGATATCTACTGTATAAATAGGTTTAGTATAAGAATCTGTTATTTTCGATTCTTCAAGCTGGGCGTTCATTTTACCTAGATCTAACGACTTAACTAAGTAAGCTCTCTTAGATGATAGATATATTCCCCCTGGGTAGAACTCATACAAAGCTACAGGTAGTTCCCTTTCCCCCACTTTTCTTTTACCTGCAAAGGCAGATACTATCTTCCCAGAACTTCTCAGAGAGCTCTCCAAGAATTTTGATCTGGTTAGAGTAGTAGAAAACACGAACCCATTTTTACGTTTTAAGTATCCGTCCTTCTCTAACTCTGGTAAAACTTTCTTCCATACGTCAGATAGGTCTTCCTCCCTGAGTACCCTCTTTTCTAGTAATAAGCCAAGTAAGTGAGCTTTAGCCACCTCTGTATTTGAAGGATCAAAAGGAATGGGCAATAGCTCTCGCTTAAAGAACTCTGGCCCATTTCTAAGGTAATACGAGTCCATCGGGCTATCTCCCAGTATGGTGAAAATGTAAGCAGTTCTATTCCTTCTACCTGCCCTACCAGCTCTTTGTATATACTTGGTAAATGAGGGAGGATCCGCAGCCATAATTACGCAGTCTATCGACCCTATGTCAATTCCTAGTTCCAATGTGGGCGTGGCCACGACACCATCTATTTTTCCTTCTCTCAGCTTTTCCTCTACGGAGAGTCTATACTCCTTTTCTGTTCCAGCTCTGTGCACCTCGAAGTTGGCGTGAAATCTTTCAGTTATCTTTGCAGTAACCTCTGCCATTTGTTGAGAGTCCACAAAGATTATGGTTCTCATTCCTTTCCTTGCTAGGTAGGCACCTAGAAATGCAGCTAGAGTCCACCTGCTTGCCCCATTGCTGTCTATCAAGGCGTGAAAGGCTATCCCTTTTCTCCTTTTAGTCCCAACTATGAGGTCTCCATTTTCCAAGCCGAATAACTCCTTAAATAGATAAACGGAACCTCCAACCGTAGCACTGGAAGCTATTATCTGGAGTTCACGGTCAAACCTTATCCTCTCAGATATCCACCTTAAATGGGAGCCCATCACTCCTTCATAGACGTGAATTTCATCAAACACGAAATGAGAAGCTTCTCTCAGAAGGTAAGAGTAGCGATCGCTTAGTGCGAGCCCAACGTGAATCATATCTGGATTTGTTACCAAGATTTCCGGAGGATCTTCAACTATTTCCTTCCTTTCCTTTGGCGCAGTGTCGCCATCGAAAACTCTAGCCCTAACGTTAACTTTATCGGCTAGCCTGGATATTCTCTTAAGTTGATCTCTTGATAATGCCTTAGAAGGATAGACCAAAGTAGATCTTTCTCCCTTAATTGCCATCTCCAAAATAGGTATAAGGAAAGCCTCAGTTTTTCCTGTCCCAGTCCCAGAAATTACCATTATATTGTCTCCTTTAAGTATGCGTTCTATTGTTTCGCCTTGGTACTTGTAAAGTCTGTAAATTCCTTCCTGCTTTAAAGCGTTCTTTAACGTCTGTGAAATTTTTAACGAATCAATGCCCTGACCAAAGTCCGGATCTAAAGCGGTCTCAGTGTAGATGTGAATTATCTTAGCATTGAAAGAGGAAAGTGCCTTGCTTACATCTGTTAGTACGTCATTTTCGTGACCCTCCACAGTTTTTTAAATTTGGTACTATCCCATAAAAGCATGTCATCGAAAGACGTTTTAGATTCTAGATCTTTAGCGGCCTTTCTTTCCTCAATGGCCGGGATAATGAATAAGGGAGACAAAATAGAGGTCATAGTTTATTCAAAGGACATAGAATCATGTCCCGAGATTACAATGAGTCACGACTTCGCAATAATTGATGGAGATGAAATAGGTGAGAATAAGGTGAAATTAGTACTTGAGTTTAAGGGAAGGTGATGATATATATGTGTAGTGTAACTGGAGTCATACTGCTAAATTCTCTTAAGTATAAAGAAGTAGAAAGGAAACTAGTTCAAGTATTAAAGAAAGCCGAAGATAGAGGTAGAGATAGTTTTGGAGTAATTTCAGTGCGGAAAGATGGATCGACAATTCATTCAAAGTCACTGGGAAAGCCCTCCGATAATGAGGAAAAATTACGCGATGTAATTGACATTGAAACCTCTCTTGTAGTGGCTAACAATAGAGCGGAGCCAACTACCGAGTACGTGAAATTAAAAGGCGAAAATGACGTTCAGCCTTTCGAAGGTGAAAGGTACATAGTATCCCATAACGGAGTGATAGCTAATGACAAGGAGCTTGAGGTTAAATATTCCCTTGAAAGGAAGTCCAGCATTGATACTTCTGTAATTCCGCCTTTATTGGACAAACTTTGGGACGGTAAGCTAGAGACCTTGCCCGACATAATTAACCAGATAAAGGGAAGTTTTGCGTTCATTATTGCTGACAAGAAACAACCAGATAAGCTGTTCATAGTACAGAACTTTAAGCCAGTTTATATGGCTTACGACTACGCCTTAGAGGCAGTTTTCTTTTCTTCTCTTGACGATTTCCTAGATGAGGATCCTTTTTACCCAATGAATATGAGAAAACTGGATCCTTATTCCATAATTGAGGTAACTAATAAGAAACAATTAAGGAAGGTAGACTTGCAATCTACTAAAAATCAAAGAAGAGTGTTAGTTATAGCTAGTGGAGGACTTGATTCCACCGTGGCCGCAACCAAATTGCTTAAGGAAGGATACGATGTAACCTTACTTCACTTTAATTATCATCATAAAGCTGAGGAAAAGGAGAGGGAATCTGTTCGTGAGATCTCTCGGTTTCTTAACGTCGAATTGATAGAAGTAGATACTGACCTTTTCAAGTTAGTTGGTAATACCACTCTACTTAAGGAAGGAGGTGAGATAGTGAAGGATAGAGGTGGCATTTCTGGAGCCGAGTTCGCCCATGAGTGGGTTCCCGCTAGAAATCTAATTTTCCTCTCTGTAGCACTGGCTATAGCTGAAAGTAAGGGTTTCTCTTACGTTGCAACTGGGATAAACTTAGAGGAATCGGGTGCTTATCCAGATAACGAAATGGAGTTCAATAGGCTGTTTGATCGCATGTCTCCTTACGCTACTGGTCCGAACAGAAAGGTAAGAGTTCTAATGCCGGTAGGAAATCTAATGAAGAGAGAAATAGTCAGGTTAGGAGTTGAGATAGGAGCTCCTTTACACTTAACATGGAGTTGCTATGAAGGAGGAAATAAACATTGCGGAAAATGCGGACCGTGCTTTATGAGGAAGGAAGCATTTAGGATAAACGGTTTAGTCGATCCTATAGAATACGATGCATAAACTTAAACGTTAAAAAGATGGTAATTTTAAAGCCTACAAAAATAACTTCTCTCTTATGACACCGCTAGAGCTGTTTATTGTGTTCGTTGTTGCAAGTGCAATGTCAGGAATTCTTGGTTCGCTTACGGGTCTTGGAGGGGCTACGTTCTTAGTGCCGATATATTCCCTTTTTCTAGGGATTCCAATAGAGTATGCCTCAGGAGCTTCGCTCATTTCAACTATTGCCACTTCAGCTGGTGCTACAAGTGCTAACGTGAAGAACAAAATAGTAAATATAAGAATCGGAATGTCCTTAGAAATAGCCACAACTCTAGGATCAATTGTAGGTAGTCTTACTGTAGCTTTTATCTATTCTCATCATCTTGAAAATATCATTTACATAGTCTTTGGAATAGTATTACTTTCACAAGTCTATGTTCAACTTCAAAGAAGTAAGTTTGAGTTACCTAAACCAATGAAGCCAGATTGGTCAACTAAAATCTTTTCATTACACGGTAGTTATTACGATATGGCGCTGGACAAACAAGTTGACTATTACGGTGTTAGATGGTGGTTAGGAGAAATAATAATGTTTATGGCAGGCTACATCTCGGGGCTTCTTGGAATCGGATCCGGTGCATTGAAGGTTCTAGGAATGGATTGGGCTATGAATCTTCCAATGAAGGTTAGTACTACGACAAGCAACTTCATGATAGGTGTTACTGCGGCTACTGGTAGCTCCATTTACTGGGTTTTCGGATACATACAGCCTTTTATAGCTGCGGCTACCGCAATAGGTGTGCTTATAGGTGCAATTTTAGGTGCAAGGCTGATACCTAAAGTTAGGAACTCTAGGATAAGGCTAATATTCACTGCAATACTTGTCATTCTAGGCATTCAGATGTTATTAAGGGGTTTAGGTTTATTCTGAGGTGAATTGAATGGGTGAGTTAGAGGAAATAGTAGGATATATAGCAAAGGCTGGGGTTTATTTGATATTTGTATTTCTGATAATAGGTTCAGTTCTTCTATTTATAGAAGGTAAGGGAGATGGAAGATCTCTACAGGAAATTTCTTCTCCCCATTCTGCCTTTAACACGTCTGAAATTTCTGCATCAATAATAAGTGGGATAAGCAAAGGTGATCCTATATCTTTCATTTCATTAGGACTTATGATACTAATCGCTATACCCGTAATATGGATAGTCACTGGAATTATAAAATACGCCCTTGAGAGGAACAAGGTTTATACAATAGTTTCATTTATAGTCCTCTTCGATTTACTCTTCGCAATATTCGTTATACCCTACTTAGTAAAGTGATTTTGATTAAATTTTTATTATAAAAATTATTTTTAGTGAATACGAAGATCATTGAGATTCGAGTAATATGAAAGGATTTAACGCAAACTAGAAGGAGTTAGTAGAGAACTTATGAAGATAAAAAAGAAAAATGAATATGTACACGTCTTTTTCTTCTATTTAAATTATTTAATCATTTATATTTTAGCTATTTTTGTCTCTTTACTTCGTTTTCGAACTCGTTTATTATCTTTTTCAATTCATCTAATGAAGTTTCATCTTCCAGAGTTGAAGTGTCGCCAGTTTGTTGTCCAGATAATACAGACTTAATTAATCTCCTCATTATTTTTCCGCTTCTGGTCTTAGGAAGCTTAGTAACGAAGTAGATATCCTTCATTATCACTAATGATCCTAAGTTATCTTTAATGTGGGATAGTATCTGTTTCTTTAAGTTCTCGCTCGGTTCATATCCTTGCTTCAATACTACAGCTGCAACTGCTACCTCTCCTCTCACTGGATCTGGAACTCCTATAACTGCACTTTCAGCAACTCCAGGGAATGAGATTAGTACGTCCTCTATTTCCCTAGTTCCTATCCTGTGCCCAGCTATTTTCAATACCTCGTCGGCTCTGCCCAATATGAAGAAGAAACCGTCCTCATCCTTTACAGCATAATCTCCGGGATAGTAAACTCCCTTGAATTTAGACCAATATGTTGAAATATATCTGTCTGGATCTCCCCATACTCCAGCGAGCATCCCCGGCCAAGGTCTTCTTATTACGATGTAACCTTTCTCTCTATCCTTAGCTCTAGTGCCTTCTTCATTTATAACGTCCGCTTCTACTCCAGGTAGAGGAAGCCCGTTTGCGCTGGGTTTAAGCATATAATTGCCAAGTCCAGGGGTAGCTGATATCATTATACCCCCAGTCTCGGTCTGCCACCAAGTATCTACTATAGGTAGTTCGTTATGGCCGATGTTTTTACTGTACCATCTCCATGCCTCTGGGTTTATTGGTTCTCCTACACTTCCCAATATTCTGAGCCCATTTAAGTCGTGAGATTTAGGCCACTCTTCTCCGTATTTCATTAGCGATCTTATTGCTGTAGGTGATGTATAAAACACGGTTACGTTATATTTCTCTATTAGTTCCCACCACTTATCAGGGTTTGGATAATCTGGGACTCCTTCATACATTAGGGTAGTAGCTCCGACTTGTAGGGGTCCGTATACTATATACGAATGTCCAGTAATCCAACCTATGTCGGCGGTGTTAAAGAACACATCGTTATCGTGAAGATCAAATACCCATTTAGTAGTTAAGTAAGTCCAAAGACCATATCCTCCATGCAGGTGGAAAATACCCTTTGGTTTACCTGTAGTGCCTGACGTGTAGAGTATGAACAAAGGATCCGTAGACGAAGTTTCCTCAGCTTCAACCTTCTTATAGCCAGTTCTGGAAACTAGTTCGTGATAATATACATCCCTTCCTTCGGTCATCTTAGTGTCTTCAAAGTGAGGTCTTTTAACAACTATAACCTTCTCTACAGAGGGAGCTTGTTTTAAAGCTTCGTCTACGACTTGCTTAAGGGGGATTTTCTTGCCTCTTCTCACGGTATAATCCGTGGTAATTACCACTTTAGCCTTGGCGTCGTTTATTCTGTCTGCTATAGCCTGATGAGAGAACCCTGAAAAAACTACGCTATGGACAGCTCCTATTCTTGCCGACGCTAATAACGATATAGGTAGCTCTGGCATGAGCGGCAAATAAGTTAGTATCCTGTCTCCTTTTTTGATTCCTAGATCTTTTAGAGCTCTTGCTAACCTATTTACTTCATTGAAAAGCTGACCATAAGTTAATGTTCTTGACTCCCCAGACTCGCTTTCCCATATGAGTGCTGCCTTATTCGTTTTCCATGTTTTTACATGCCTATCCAAAGCGTTTTGAGTAATGTTGATTAATCCATCAGGGAACCATCTATAGAAAGGAGCGTTGGACTCGTCCAGCACTTTTGAGAAAGGCTTCGTCCACTCAAGTTCAAGAGCTTGCTCCTTCCAAAACCTTTCAGAATCCTCCAGTGATCTTCTATATGTTTCTTTATATGGAGGTAGCGTGTATTTCTCGTTAAAGGGAAGGTTCTCTTCTTGTGACATGATAAAATATAGGTCTACTAAATTAATAAAGTAACACTCTGGGTTTTACCTTGATTAAATTAGCTAAAATATTAAAAATAGTGCACGCTGAGACACTATCATTTTTTGTAATTGTCTTTATACATATAGATTTATAGGAACCTTTATGAAGGTAATGAAGTGGTTGCTTTATTCAGAGCTCCTATATCCCTTTTTAGGAAATCCTTCCTCAGCTTTAGTAACTTTAAGTTGGTCTCTACAACCTCCTTAGCATAAGTTGGGGTAAAAAGTGAGCACGCCTTAGATTGCAGAATCTCATCAAAAGCACCCTCCATTTCGTCTTTTATCTCGGACTCCTTTATTCCATCAATTATTTCAAGACCCTCCTTTAGGTGTTCGTAAGTGCTCCACATGTCGAACCTTGAAACCCTCTTATACAAAAGCTCCTGAAGGAGATACGTCGGTTTCCATGTTGAGAGCGAATGTCCGTGATCTATTATGTACCCAATCTCGTCTTTAGCTAAAACGTGGTCCTCCTTCATGTCTACGTTTAATATCCACTCTTCGAAAGCCAAGGCCATTCTCAGCAAGTTTATGTTCTTAAGGTTTGGATGTGCTTTTTCGGGCAAATATTCCATCAATATTCCAAATTTACCTTGGAATTCTATTACCTTCACTTCAAGTAGAGGAAATCCCATCTTTCTTCCTATTCTACTGGAAAATATCTCAGTTGCTAGTTCAGTAGATACGTTGGGGTCCTTGTATCCTCTCATTGGTTTGAAATATAATAACAATATTAAAGCCTCGCCGTGATAGATGTGCTATGGGTTATAAAAGTAAGCTATATCATGTAATGCCTTATTCGAGATCTTCTAGGAAATATTATATGAGAGGTACGAGGCTTACACTAAAATGGGCAAAACTTAGAATTAAATGCTACTTAAGGAACAAACAAAAGAAAAACTCATAAAGAACAAAAATACAAAAGGAAAAAATTTAATTACCATATCTTATACAATGAATTAATGGATGTTAAATCTGAAGTTGAGAAAGTAGTAAAAGAGAGTGGATGGATAACTGCTAGTCAACTATTCAAGGTTCTTCCTTATCCTGCACCTGAAGTGAATAACGCAATTATACAGTTGATTAAAGAGAATAAGATAGAAAGAAGAGGGAGATATTTCCATTATTTGTCTTAATTTTAAATATCTTGATTCCCAACTAAACTCATGGGTTTCAGGGTCAGAACTATAGATATTGTAAAAATTTTGATTGTTGTAATAATCCTAGCTGTCCTTACGTACTTGGTAGCGTTTCTCAGCGACCTCTTTTTACCTAAATATAAGGTCTACATATCCGATGCAAGTGCTGCTGTAATCGTAGGTCTTGGAGGATACGTGATAGTTAAAATATTACTTGATGTCATATCTCCCTACCTTTTCTCTAGGATGGATAAAGGCGTAGCCCACACTGCAAGGCTCGTCATAAGCGTAGCTTTGTATACTATTGTTGTTTTAGCAGTTTTGTCAGCACTAGGCATTAATTTGACTGGCGTAGCACTTGGAGGTACGGTAGCAGGTATAGCAATAGGTCTCGCAGCCCAGACGGTGTTCTCTAACGTGCTAGCTGGCTTCATGGTTTCTTCTAGTAAAACCCTTAAGCCAGGGGATCCAGTCATCCTTTCTTCATGGATATGGGGAAACCCAATTGTGGGAGAAGTAACTAACGTTTCTCTTTTATTTACAGAAGTAAGGACGCTTAATGGTAATCTTATTAAAGTACCTAATTCCGCCTTTCTTGGGAATACTACATTCACGAAGTTAAGTGATGGTAATCAGCTTTTAGAATATCCACTTCAAGTCATAATTAACGCTGACGTGAAGGCAGAACAAGTTTTATCTTTAGCTCAATCTTACATAAAGGACTCATTTGATAAAGAGAAGGTCCAAGTCCCAGAAATGTACTTCACCGCCAAGAACGGCTCTACTAATACCTTCATGGTTATCCTTAAGTTTAGCAATATCGATGACTTAAACACGATGCTTACGTCTGTTAATACTGCATTTGAAAAAGCGTACTGGGATGCTAAAACTGCTAAAACTTAAGATAATATTTATCTCTCCTTTCAGTTTTAAAAAACATTTTAATTATGAAAAGTTTCTTTATCTACGTAAGTTGATATTCTATATATATTGTCACGGCCTCTTTAAGGCTGGTACCAATTTCAAAATTCTTTCGGATTTTAATCATATATAAAAACAAGTAGTCATATCTTGATTTTAATTAAAAAATTTATGTGTTTTAACAACTCCGTTACTGAGGAGTAAAAATAAGAGTAAGGTATGTAATTTACCTTAGAATAAGCATGGACATAGTTATACTTCTTGCTGCAATGGGTATATCTTTATTGGAAATGACCGAAGCTTCTGCAATAGCCGTGATATTTTATGGAATATACCACACCTCAAAGTCCTATCTTTATGCCATAGCTGGAGTAGCAACTTCTTTGATACCAGCTCTGATAGCAGGGAAATTTTTGTCCACTTTACCTATAGATTACATTGCTTTAGGCGCTTCAGTGATTCTATTCTATTTCTCCCAGAAGCTATTTAGAAGCGCGCGTAGGTCCATTAAAGGCATAAAAAGGAAAAAAGAGGAAAAAGAAGAAGGTTTAGTAACAGTCTATGCGGTAAGTGCAATTGAGGGTCTAGAAGCATCTTTAGTTGTGGTAGGTTTGATGGCATTTGGTTATTTCTCAGCATTGATTGGTGTTGGGGTTGCGGTAATTCTGGTTATAGTTCTTACTTATATAATGAAGGATCAAGTGATGAAAATACGAGTTCCTCAACTTAAGTTAGGTATGTCTGCGTTGTTAGCTACCATAGCAACCATTTGGATTTTAGAGGTTTTCTTGAATTTAAATGAAATTATAGCTGTACCCCTGTTTGTAGTATATTTCTTAGCAGTTCAAGCATTGGTAAAAATATAAGAAAAAACCCAGTTTTATGTACTATTCCGTATACGATAGCAACACAATAAGTACTATTTTAGTTTTACCCAGTTAAACTTAGCTATTTAATTTTAAAATCCAGACGTTCTTTTCAACTAATTTGATGACACCTAGCATCTTAGAGATCATGAACTTTATAGGAATTATTTCCTTCACCATCTCAGGAACTAGCAAAGGTGTGAGCAAAGGATTAGATTTATTCGGTACCATAGTTTTAGGCATTGTTACAAGCTATGCTGGAGGAGTAACCGCAGACATATTACTAGGGATTCTTCCTCCAACTATACTCAGACAGTGGCAATTCTTACTGCTTTCAATATCTGTTTCATCTCTAACTTTCTTTTATTATAGGTACTTGGATAGGCGTTTCCTAAGGGAGGTGTTAAAAGTTTCCGACGCAATAGGTTTGTCTGCGTTCGCAGTTTATGGCGCATCTTTAGCCTATTCTTACGATCTTAATATCATAGCAGTTGCTTTGATCTCTAGCATTGTGGCCTCTGGAGGAGGAGCGCTTAGGGACGTGTTAGTAAACGATGTTCCACTGATTTTAACCAAGGAGATTTACGCTACTGCTGCCATGACAGGTGGCATTGTATACTATATAGTAGCTTTCTTCACTAACGTTGATTTAGCTACCTTGACTTCTATTATAACTGTAATGACAAT
The DNA here is from genome assembly GCA_032834875.1 of Sulfuracidifex metallicus DSM 6482 = JCM 9184. Lineage (NCBI taxonomy): Archaea > Thermoproteati > Thermoproteota > Thermoprotei > Sulfolobales > Sulfolobaceae > Sulfuracidifex > Sulfuracidifex metallicus. Next base: position 2,031,547 of record CP135238.1, on the reverse strand, counting down.
CAGAGGAATTGCAATTAAGTATAACCTGAGTTTACCTTCAATAAAGGTATAATAACTCTAAGAAAATATTGGTTCTATAATTTAAATCAAAAACAATGTTAAGAATTTTCAATTCTATCTCTTGCTAAAACAGGAGGTAATGATGTTTAATATTCCCATTAGTATTCTTGTACCAACCAGAAGAAACGTTGTTAGTAATCCTACTAGAAATCCTAGAGAAGAATATGCTGGTCTCAAATACAGAGAAAGAATGCCTAGCTGATAAAATGGGAAGACCGACATAAAAACAATAAATAAAAACTAAGAAAAAAACTTTTTTCTTATTGACGGGTACCTCTCTTTCTCGCCACCACTATAAGCACTATGATAAGGATTATCACGATAATTACTAGGACTAATATTAACAGCGATTCACCGGTCGTTAGCTTAGATAATAGAGGTAGCGATACAGTAACGTTGAATGTATCAGATTGTACAAAGGGATAAATCGATCCAGTCTGGTTCCACTCTAACGATGTAGCAAGCTGGTAACTCCCTGGAGAAGCACCGCTACTTACGTCTACTATATAAGTTACGTTTACCTTCTGACCAGGCTTAAGGTCTCCTATGAAGTACTCTGATGCTGTTAGAGCTTGTAGTGGATTCGATGAGCTGACATGAGGATATATGACGTCTGACTGTCCTAGTCTAAGTATAACGTTCTTAGCTGTGATGTTTCCAATGTTCTCTAAGGTCAAAGTTAAGGGTATCTTAGATGCTCCTGCCGTGGCTCCGCTAAAATATACATTTGAAATAATAATATTAGCTTTTGGATATATCGTTAATTTATAAATTTTAGTAAAGTATCCTCCGTCATACTTTAACGTTATATTTATATTGTAATTTCCTACAGGTGTATTATTAGGTACGTTAAATAAGAAGGTTGAGTTTATTGGTACACCTGAAGGCATAGCACCTATCTTTTCGATACTTTGAGATATTAACTGTATTTGACTAGGTACCTTAATATAAATTGTTGCATTCTGAGCTATTCCTGAACCGTAATTAAGCGATATTATGTGTAACTCTACGTCAGAGTAACCAGGGAATACCTGAGGTGGAAAAGTATAGGCTGTTATTGATGCGTTGATTGTCCCAGCTATCGTAACAGGCATTTCCATAGTTAACGTTTCTCCTTGATAAATTGTCACATTAACAGGTAAATAATATACTCCAGGAGTTGCGTTGCTATAAACGTCTGCAGTCACAATAGCCTCGTTAATCTGACCTGCAGGGATGAATCCAATTGACACGTTATCCTGTAGGAACTTCACAGGATATTGAGAGTGCAAGTGCAACGTTACGTTGGACAACAAGTTGGTTCCCAAGTTTTTAACAATTAAGGTAATAGGAAGGTTGACCTCGCCTGAGGACGCAATTATGGGAGAAGATGCTGAACCCCACACAGTTTGAACCATTACTTGATCTGTGCTTATTATATCTACAGGGATCATGACCTTAATTGACGAGTTTCTAAAGAAGGTAACATTAGCAGTTATGTAGTGAACACCCTGCGTTGCATTTGTGTAAACATCAGCTAGAACTGTGGCGAAAATTGGTTGTCCCACCGGTAGATATCCAATTGACACGTTATCCTGTAGGAACTTCACAGGATATTGAGAGTGCAAGTGCAACGTTACGTTGGACAACATAACGTTACCTTGGTTTTGCAATATTATTGTGAAAGGTACGTTATACTCTCCAGGTCCTACTACTATGGAGGAATTTGCAGTACCCCAAGTAGACTCAGCGTAAATCTTCTCCTGTCCTAAAACTGGTATCGAAACTTCAATCTTTTTCTGAACTTGATCTCCGTTCTCTTCGTATCCGCATAAGTCTATGTAATACTTATAAACTCCGTCCTTAGAAGCGCTATTTACATTAAGTAAAACGGTTATATTATCTGAGCTTCCAGAACCTAAGTAGGGAATTGTGATATTGTTAGTGTCGTTAAAATAACTATAAGGTGTGAAAGGATACACGCTCAAGGGTATTACGCTTACGTTGAACAGGCTAGGTCCTAGATTAGTTATGGATATTGTAATGGGCTGTCCGATTTCTCCAGGTGCTAATATTTCGTCAGGTTTAGCGAAGCCGAAGACGTCAGCAGTTGACGTGCTCATTGCAACTGTTAGAGTTTCAATCATAAACATTAATGCTAAAACAACTATTAACGCGAGTTTACCTTTCATAGACAAAAAGATATATCTAAAATATTTAAGTTCTTTCTACCTTCATAATATCTATATTCTTAGATTTAATAATATATCAAATAAAATACTTAAATATAAAATTTTATATCTATTTTACTTAATTATTTAAGAATAATTCTTAAGATAAAAATAGTGAAACTAAAAAGGAAAAGAGATAAAAGAACTGAAAACTAACACGTGTAGAAGCATCTTAAAGCTATGTTGAAAGCCGCGTTGAAGTCCCTGTCTGCCTTGTAACCGCAAGCAGGACAGACGAATATAGAGCCTAGTATTTCTCCTTTTTTATAGCCACAGTTAGAACATATCTTTGAAGTGTTATATGGTTCTAATCTTCTATACCTTATTCCCCTCTTGTATAATTCTAGCTCAAGAGCGTTTTGAATAGTCTTAAGTCCCCTTCCTATTTTGTTGTCGTAAAGCCTAAGGTCCTCCATCGCAACTACCTTAGGGTTCATTTCTTCGATGAAGTTTACTGCTTCTATGGTTTGTCTCCGCACCTTGTCCCTTATAGTCTGTAGGTGAGAATAACCCTGATTATCTCCTAGATATCTCGCGAAGTCATCCTTCATTAAATCAGTACCGAAGTATCGTACTTTCCATAACTTTCCGTCCAAGAGGGAGGCGACAGTTATTAGATGTCTAATGCCAACGTCTATTCCTACCACTACCTTTCTTCCCTCATAAGCTAGCATTACCTTTATTCCATCTGTCATGTCAACTATTGCATATAATGGTTCTCCAAGTTCAGGCACTCCTTCAACTAATGTGTTGTATCCCTTTAGCCTTATTTTAGTCTCATTTATAAATTGTATTTCAATCGGTCCAAGTCTAATTGGACCTTTTCCTTGTATTGAGGAAAGGATTTCTCTAGGTATAGAAGGTGGAGGGGAGAGCCTACTCCCCTCTACCTTTCTTATGGCGTTATTATAAGCCCTAAAGAAGCATATATCGTCATAAATAGTTTTTAACTTACCAAAATCTATTACTTTTACGGAAACGAGTTGTTCCTTCATAAAAAATAATATGATTTTCTTACTTAAGTGTTTGAAGTACTACGTTAACTAGACCCTGAGGAAGGTTTTCCATATCAGTTACTATACTCATTTTGTCATCAGTATTATCAAAAGACTTTAAATATTGTTCTTTGCAGCCATCTATTTTAAATATAGATACCTCTTTAATTGAATTTGTTGGTATTATTGTAGTATATATTGCAAAACCTTTGCAAGGCTTTTCCTTAGTTTCGAAGCCATTTTCGTCTGTGTATTTTACATTTCTTGCTAATATGCTTTCCATAGTCTTTAACCTAGAGCCGACTTATTTAAACTTAACTTCAATTTACTTTAATATAGTTACAATTGTTTAAACCCAATGGGAATTCGCTCCATAGAATAATTCTTAGGTAAGTATTTCAACAAGGAAGACGAAACGCAGTAATTAGAGTCGCAGTATATCTTGTAATATTCCTCGTTTTTTTCATGCATGAGTTCATTATTAAAGTAATGTAAGATAATTAGCCCTACTTCCTTTCCTCTCATGTAAAGCAAGGCAGAATTCAAACTGGATGAGACGCTCATAATTCTTTCAAATTCCTTTCGGTACGCTTTAGAGGGAGAGTATCCTTCATCTATTAGCGAAGATATATCATGAAGAATTAAATAACTATCAGTGTATGGCATTTGAGGAGAACTGAATGCCGTTCTGTTCACTGACCCGTTATGTGCAAAGAACAAATCATAGCCTGAAGATCTTAAATGATATGGATGTGAATGGTTAACGCCTAATAAGAACATCTTACCAGCCTTCCTTACGTGTGCGATCCCTATGATTTCATCTCCACTAATTTCAATTTCGTCAAAACGGGAATCCTGATACGCCGGTTTGCTGCTTCTGTGATATATCATGTTCCAATCTTTACCTTCTCTCACTAGTGCAACTATTCCCCATCCATCTGGATGGCCTTTGTACATCGAAAGCTCGTCGTACTCTGAGACCTTCTTTAAAGCTTGTATTAAGTTGTTGTCTAACTTGCCTTTAACGTGAAAAGCCAGCAATCTGCACATACTAATCCTTCTCAGATTCCCTTTCTAGATCACATAGACCTATACATTCATATTCCTTTTTGCTTTCTTTCTTAGCTTTTCCCTTTTTTCTCGCAGACATAGTCAAGGTATTTTCATATTAATCTTTTCAAAAAATAACTTTACCTCATCCATTTTAGGTCCTAAGGCTCCCTCCTTAGTAACAGATAAGCCGGCGACAGCATTAGCGAATCCTACTGCTTCATCCAGATCCATACCCTTTTCTAAAGCGTAAGCTAGCGAGGCGTTGAATACGTCTCCTGCTCCTGTAGTGTCCAATGCCTTAACTCTCACCGCCTTAATTTCAACTTTTTTATGCTTAGTTGCTAGGATTACGCCTCTATCTCCCATGGTTAAAACCACGGCTTTCCTCACTTTCTTAAGCATGAGCTCCAATCCACTTCGTATGTCGTCCGCAGGGGCTAATTCCTTAAATTCCACCTCGTTAGGTGTCAATATATCTACGTAGTTGAAGATTTCCTTGTTGCTTATTATTGAAGGTGCAGGATTCAAAATTCTAATCCCATTAAATTCCTTTAATGCCTTGAAGACCACGTTTTCCTTTATCTCCATTTGTGTCAAAAGTATGTCTTCCTCCTTAGATCTAGATACGTCTACGTCTTCAGGAGAAAGCAGAAAGTTTGCTCCTCTGTTTACGATAATTCTATTCCTACCCTCCTTATCTATTATGATAAGGGCATTGCCTGTCTTTGTGTTTTTTACCTTTACGTTGCTTCTGTCTACCTTTTCGTTATCCCAGAAAAGTAACGCGTTTTTCCCAATATCATCATTTCCTACAGCGGCAGTTAATTTTACCTTTCCGCCAAGTCTAGAAGCGGAAACAGCTTGATTCGAGCCCTTACCTCCGTGCCCGCTAAATATCTCCTTCGAGAATACCGTCTCTCCATCCTCTGGAAATCTTTCTACCCTTACTAATAGATCAAGATTATAACTTCCTACTACGTATATCAACTCCATAGAACCTCTATTTTATTCTTCATTTGGTTCAATGTAGACGCTGTAAGAAATATATTTCCGTTGAAGACTACAGCATCTCCTTCTACTCCACTGTCGGTTATTTTTATTATTCCCATTTCTGCTTTTTTTAGTATTAAGGGAGAGAAAGGTAAAAGAATTCCTATACGTCCACCAACCTTCTTGGCAATCCTAGTCACGTCATTGTCTAGATTTACTAGAAGAGGTCCGTCAAGCTTTATTTTATCTATATATTTTATTATTCCTCCAGCTAGACTGATTACGTCCCCATAGTTAGTAAGGTAACTTACATTAGCTTTGAAGTCGTCCCTCATAAGGGAAACAAATTTCTTGTTTCCCTCAATAAAATGGAGAAGTTCCTCTAAGGTCTTTCTTCCATTTTCTCGTTCCATAACAGATTCCGCGCTTGCGAAAGGATCCACAGGTCCCTTGCCTTTACCTATTGAAAGGGAATTTAATATAGAAAAGTATACAAATTTCTTTGACTCCTCAATAGCTTCAATTAATGAAGCACCCTTTGATAGAAAGCCTACAATGGACGCTGAAAATACGTCTCCGCTACCGTGAAGGTTAGATGTATTAACCTTCGGAGACTTTATCTCCATTTCCTGGCCGTCTAACATAGCTACATCTGTTCCATTGAACATATTTCCTCCTTTAACTACCACATTTCCTATATCGTTGTAGAGCTTCCTAGCTACTCTTTTCAAGTCATCTAAGCTAGTTATTTTCTCTCCAGCCAATTTCTCCGCCTCATACTTATTTGGTGTTGAGAGTAACGCGTCCTTCATCAAAGATTTTAAGGCGTCAACAGATGACTCATCAAGTAAGGGAGATCCAGTCTTAGAAACCATTACTGGATCCACCACAAGTTTCAAGTTATATTCCTTAACTTTCTCCTGAACTGCCTTTATTATGCTCTCGTTAGATAGCATTCCCGTCTTTCCGAACTTCACTGAGAAATCCTCCATGACAGCGTCGAACTGCGAGGAAATGAACGATGGATCAACGTTATAGATTGATTTTACTCCAATCGTATTCTGGGCAGTTAATCCAGTTATTACTGTAACTCCAAAGACCCCCATTGAAGTTAGAGTCTTCAGGTCCGCTTGGAGTCCAGCTCCTCCTCCAGAGTCGCTGCCTGCTATGATCAATGCTATAGGTCTATTCTTCATAAGAAAAGGATTTCTACCCTAAATTTAAACTTTGGAACTAGTTACATCTTCTGCTTAGTTTTGGCTTAAATAATTAAGAAATAATAGATTTATTTAAAATGCAATAAAACTTATAGAATGTTATGAGTGCAACTCCTGAAAGTAGTTAAGCCTAGCATTCATTTCAACAATCGATAGAATACCTTTCTTCTCCTGAGAAGATTTATTATATATCTAAGTAGTTCTATGGTGTGAACTGGAGATATATTTTTGCTATTTACGCTATATATATAGCTATTTCGATTATAGTAAAAATACTAGGCGAGGCAGGAGTTCCAGGGAACATCTTCTTTTATCATCTGATTAACTCTTCTCAAGTAAGTTACCTTAATCCAGTGATGGTCTTTCTATCGAAATACGGCAGGGAATACGTATGGATACCAGTAACTGCTGCCCTTTTCATAGCAGGAGGAAAATATAGAAGGGCATCCATCATACTTGCATCAGCTTTTATTTTGGCTATCATATTAGGTGAGCTTTCGAAGTACTCTGTAGCAGAGCCCAGACCATTCTTGGTTCTAAGCAACTATCATCTTCTAGTTCCTAAGCCTCACGATTACTCTTACCCTTCCGGTCACGCGCTCATAGTTGGAGTTGGTGCAATAACGCTTCTTTTAACTTTACCTTATTACATTTCAGTTCCTTTAACAATTGAGGCTCTATTGGTGAGCTATTCTAGAGTTTACGTTGGTGTGCATTGGCCTTTAGACGTTTTAGCAGGTTGGATCTTAGCTGCAGCCATATCATTTACCGCGTTGAAACTAGAAAACTTCGAAATGAACGTTTACAACAAGCTAAAGGACTTTTTAATGGGTATATCTAACAGCAAAGCTGCAGAAAAAAAGAGAATATAATGAATTGTTATACATAAAGAGACATTTTTAATAAAAATTTATTCATTTAATTATTATATTATATACCTAAATTTGTTGAAGGTGATCTCTCTGTCTTTACCCATTCCTTCTTGATTCTAAGCAACTCTAATAGGACTGCGTAGAAATTCATCAGTATAATTAGATTGATATAAACGAGGGAGAGAAATGGCAGAAATGATCCTATCATATGTCTTCTAGAGATTGACATTGATATTAGAAAGGACATGAGTGTAGCTATTGATACTAAAGCAGTAGCCAAGAAATACCATAAGCTAAATGGGTAAAGTAAAAACAAGCCGTAGTTGACTACGGATATTATCATAAAGAATGGGCTCAGGGTTATTATGAATCCGTCTAACAGCTTACCGTTTATTCTGCTGATCTTCCAAGACACTTCAAAGTGTCCTCTGTACCATCTTATTCTCTGTTTCCATAATACCCTGAATCTAACAGGAACTTCCCTCCATGTCAAAGCAGAAGGGGAATATAATACCTTGTAACCAAGTGAATGTAACTTAAGGCTAAGGTCTAAATCTTCAGTTAAAGTTTCCTCGTTCCATCCGCCAACCACGGAGAGTACATCCTTTCTTATGAACGAGCATGTTCCTTCCAAAGGTACGAAGAGCCCCATTCTAGCCCTTCCTGCTATGGAATACTCATAAAGTAATTCTTCTAGAGAAGCAAAACGGGCAGTTAAAGACTCCCTTACGTTTATAGGGACTAGCTTTCCCTGAACTGCACCGACCTTTGGATCGTAAAACTTTGGTGCAACTATAGATAATACATCCAACTTTGGTACACTATCGGCATCGAAAATGCCCACGATATCTCCTTTCGTTGTCATCAGAGCGTAATTTAACGCCCTACTTTTTCCGTTAACCTTATTTGAAGGAGGTAGTGTGACACATTTAACATTATCATACTTGAGCTCATATCTCCTACATTGTTCTTCTGTATCATCGGTCGAAGAGTCTTGTATTACTGTTATGTCATACTTAGATCTGTCATATTCCATGTTTACAAGGCGATCTAGCAAACGTGGTAATACCTTACCTTCATTCTTAGCTGGTACTATAATTGAGAAACGTACTCCGCTAAAGTCACGCGTCTCTACGGGTTTCCAAGTTACTCCCCTTATAGCAAGAAATGAATTATAAGAACTCCAGGATGACATTGCGAGACTAAGCAATAGCAATAATACTTGAAACATTGATGCATATTTATGTTTCAACTTACATTAAATGTTTCGCTTATTCTAATGCACTTAAGCTCTCTAGTTCAGAACGTGGTTTAAACGCTTAAGGAGGAAGTATTATCTAAATTCATAAGCTTTCTTTTGTATGACTATAAGGGTATGAACGTTTGAAAATAAATTCTCTCTCTTCTATTATGATAGACTCTCAGCTGTTATAAGTCCATAATCTATTACGGAAGGGTTGTTTTAGTCGTGATATTACCTAAATTCCTAAGTTTTTCCTTAAAGTATTAACCTGATAACATAATAAACATGAGCTATGTTAGGTCCTTGCTAGGTGATTATGAGCCACGAGGCAAATTGGTTCAAGGCGTAGGAAAATTTATAGCCTTTGGTCTGGATGACCCTTTTCACGTTACTACGGTCACTGGGCTGGCAGTTTATGGTGTAGGAAAAATGATGGAGAGGAGAACCAACTACGGTTTAAGGATGGCTAAGATGGATGTCCATGCCACCGTTCATGAGCTTAACAAGCTGGTAAATGATATTAGAAGTCTCAGGCTTTAAATCTTAAAAATCATTTTTTATCATTATGATTAAGGTTCTTCCTCTAGCCTTCGAGAGCTTAGGGGTGAGATCCCAAGCAACATTGATAGAAACCTCAGATACAAGAATTTTAGTTGATCCCGCGGTCTCTTTGGCACCTAGACGATATGGCCTTCCTCCTCATAAGTTAGAAGTAGAAAAGTTAATGGAGCTAAGTAAGGTAATTTACAACGCAGCCAAAGACGCTGATGTAATTGTTGTCACCCATTATCATTACGATCATCATGACCCAGGCTTTGTAATACCAAAAGAGATCTACAAAAACAAGCAAGTTTTCGTGAAGGATCCCAATTCCTTCATAAACGTGAGTCAAAGCAAAGTTAGAGCTCCCAAGTTCATGAGGGCTATAAATGGTCTTCCTTCGTCCTTGCAACCTGCGGATGGTAAGGAGTTCAAGCTAGGTAATACTAAATTAAAGTTCTCCAAACCTGTCCTACATGGCGCAGATGAGAAGATGGGATATGTGATCCAAGTCTCCATTTCCGATGGAGGCGAAACTGTAATGATTACCTCTGACATAGAAGGAGGACCCAGAGATATGCACATTAAGTTTACGCAAGAGGTTAAACCAAATACACTCATAATTGACGGGCCATTAACGTATATGCTAGGTTACGCTTTAACTGAAGAGACACTCAACTCTGCATTAGATAACATGGAAAAGATGATGAAGGAAGGATTAGATACCATGATAGTAGATCATCATTTGGTTAGGGACCAAAATTATCGTCAAGTAATTGACAAGTTAAAACGTCAAGTAGGTGAGATAGGAGGAAGAATAATGACGGCTGCTGAGTTTCTTCAAGTGGAAGAGAATCCTCTGGAGGCAAGGAGAAGGGAGTTGTTCAAAGAAAGTAATGAACCAGCAAAGCTACCTAGAGGTGTGGCAGAGCTCCTTAAGGGAGGAGGGTAGCTGGGAAGAAGTGAGCCAATACCATTCCTCCAGCGTAGCTTCCAATTAAAGCTAAAGATCCAGTAACTATTTGTTCCACTGCACCTCTCCATTTACTTAAACCTGTGAACTTGGAACCCATAGCTCCAAAGATACCAAGGGAGGTCAAGGCAATAACTATAGACGACGCCAAGAAAACGTAGAAGTTTATGTGTAAGAACTCTCCAACTATGAATGGTAAAAGCGGTAGCAGGCCTCCTATTACTAAGTACATTGACATTATTAACCCAAGTCTAACTGGACTTTCAAAATCCTCTGGAAATATCTTTAATTCATTTGCCATCATTTCATGTAAGACCTTTTCTTTGTCCTGCCATATTTTTTCTGCTATTTTCTTTGCATCGTCCTCGTTCAGACCCTTATCTAGATAGAACTGGACAAGTTCCTCCTTCTCCATGTCTGGGTATTTTTCGATTTCAGTTCTTTCCTTCTTCATCTCGTTATTTATTACTTGCATCCTCACCCTAGTCGAAATGTATTCTCCAATTCCCATGGAGAACCCCTGACCTATGGTAGCTATCAAACCTGCAACCAGAACTGCGATTACGTTATGTTCAAAGCCCGCAGCTCCTATAGCTATTGAACCAACTCCGATCAGTCCATCTTGAATGCCGAAAACTTTAGTTCTAAACTTGTCAGCCTCATCAGTATAATGCCTTACCGGCTCAAAGTTTCCAGAGTTTTTTTCCATATACTAACATCAATAATAATAATCTTATAAATTACTCGTGTATTACGACAAATGAAATCAAATGTAAAAACTATTACGCCTAATCGCAAAAAGAAAAAATATGCATGAAAACTTACTGTTCTCTATCGCATCTGGCTTTATGAATACAATAGTTGCATTGCCAATTAAAGTCTGGAGCACTCTTACCTTCAGGCGGAGGAGTTTTTCTCTGAGTCAAGTATTTGTGCAGATCCTCGGCTCTTTGCAGTGTACTTTCATAGAGTTCTGCGTCAAATTCGATAGGTATTTCTTCCATGTCGAAGTTTCCTCTATCAACGTAAAGCAATATGCCATGCGATTTCGGATATGCTCTCAAGTATAGGTTCAATTGGGCCTTATGTTCTTTCTTGGGTAAAAAGCCCTTCTTCACTTTGCTTTGAAGATCTTCAGTGCTCTTAACTTCTATTACGTATCTTTCCTTCGTGAACTGAACTATGATAATGTCATCTGCTCTCCCTGAGAAAACGATTTCAGGGTTTTTTGGATGTGGTATTCTTATGGGAACCTCGCTGATAACAGAGATGCCTTCTTCGTTCTTTAACATGTCCGCAATAAGGTTGTGAAGAGCTTCCCCCAGAACGGTGAATCTTGTCATATCGTACGTTGTAGCTGATGGAAAGATTCTATCGTAATATTGTCTCCTTAAACAATACCACATTTGAGACGGCCAGTATTCTCCGTCGAATGAACTCTTTATCTCATTTTCATTCAGGCGCTTATAAATAATTTCTTTAACTACCATAAGTCTATCTTGGTGTTATAGTTTACTTACATAAATATTAAGGTTAATAAAATGGGATATTAAGGGTATTTACATCTTATATCACGTGAAAATTCGTTTTATGTTATTCTCTAATTTATGTAGCCAATGAAGGAGTCTAAATCTCAAGGCAAAATTATGTTACAGATAAAAAATCATTTTAACTTTATAAATGAAAATCCATACTGTTATTACAATTTTAAAGACAATTCAATCTATTAACTATATCATACGGTTCCTTTATTTTTATTCGTTTACCCTAAACTCTTCCTCTCCAATTAAGGAGATTAAGCCAGAGTAAACTCCCCACTCGGCTAGAGTAATTCTTAGATCATATTTTCCTTGAGGGGAATTATAGTTCTGTACTCCCCTTCTTTCAAGCTCTGATAGCAAATCATCTAACGTGAACTCCTTTAAATCTATTGCGGTTTTAAAAGGTTCAACGTCTTTTATGGAATCTGATATTAGCCTTTTTCTTTCTTTTATATTAGAGTTAATAAATTGGATACCCTTGTCACTTATAATTATGTCTCCTCCTCCTATAGTGACGAATCCTAAATAGCTAGCAGTGTAAACTATTGGCATCATATCGTCAATGTCTATACCTAGGTCCATAGCCAGCTCATATAAATCAGCTTTTCCTTCATAGTTATTATTTAAGACAGTTAACAAACCTACAAGGTCAACTACTCTAGCATTAGGGTCGATTACATCCATATAATGATTCGACCAATCTAAATTTTTAAATGTGATTCTTATCTTTATCCTTTAATGAAGTAAAGTACACCGCCTATAATTATAATTAAAGGAAATAAATAAAATCCTAAAATCATTAATATATCTAAAGTTGAAATAAACGCTGAAGATCCAAACTCTGAGAGGGCATCGGCATGGGCTGATGAAGTAGCAGAAGCAAACATTTCCAGTCCCGCAATCATTGCAGAAATTAGAGCCACGTATCTATTGGACGACAATAAGAGAAGTGAGAGTAAAACGAAGATTGCTATCATAGTCCCCAAGGAAATCAAGAAAGGTACCTTGTTCCACAATAGTGCTCCACCTATTGTTAAACTGAAGGCAGATCCTAACAGACCTGTTCTAAGTATACCTAACCACATACCGTAATATCACAAAGTAGGCATTTAAAGAGAAACTAAACAAATGTATTTATCGTGGAGTCAAAACCCGTAACTCAAAATCAGTTCTTCTCCTATTTTATGTCAACTTCTGACATGTATTTAAATCTTTCCAAGAGTATCGATACGATCCCAACCAGGTGCGAGTTGCTCTACGAGTCCATAAGCAGTTCCATAAAGATGCTACAGTATTATTTTCATATAGATAAGCCTAGAGAGGAGTCAGTTAGGCTACTATCGGACATACTAGGAGATTGGGTGCAGGAGGCTTATGATATAGCATTGAAGCTTCATTATGACGGATACATTTCCGAGACCCTTACCGAGGAGGACTTAAACGTCTATGAAGAGAAAGTGAAGAACTTTGTAAGGGATGCAGAAGAAGTTATAACTAGTTAACGCTTTCCTTGAGTATGCTTATTCCTTCCCTTATTTTATCTTCTTCTACATTTGTAACACTCAATCTAGCCATATTTTCGCCTCCTTTTAGGAAGAATGGTTTGGCTGGTACGAAGCTTAACCCTCTCTCTATAGCTTTCTTGAAGACGCTCCAGCTGTCCTTGTGAAGGTCAAGAAGAAGGAAGAACCCACAAGACGGTCTATTAAATGAGGTCAGTCCCTCTTCATTTAACGCATCAATCATTACGTTCATTTTTTTACGGTAATGTGAACTCATTTTTTCCGATAAGGACTTTACCACGCCCGTTTTCAACAACCTTGATACAACATATTGGTTAATAGTAGAAGTAGAGAAATCTAGCTGCTCTAACAATGACACTTTCTCCATTGTCTTTTTCTCGCCTAAAGCGAAACCTACCCTCAAGCCGGGAGCAAGAATTTTACTAAAACTACCTAAATAAATTACGTTGCCATAACTATCAAAACTCTTTATCGGTGGAGGAACTTCTCCCGCTATCGGTCTATAAGGGTCGTCCTCTATGATCACGAAATCGTACTCGTGAGCGAGTTCCGCTATTTCCTTTCTTTTCTCCAATGACATGTTAACTCCAGCTGGGTTATGACAGTTCGGAATCACGTAAAGGAGCTTTATCCTTGTTATTTCCAGAACTGTTCTTAAAGAAGCAGTATCTATTCCATCGTTCATTACGTCAAAGGGAAAATTTATCGAAGATCTTAACTTCAATGCATTGAACGTCTCAACGAAGGTAGGATTCTCAACTCCTATTGGATCGTATTCAAGGAAATACTTTGAAACTAATTCCATTGCGTGCTGTGCACCGCTAGTTATAACAGTCATATCATCGTCCTTTTTGTTCAAGCCGAGCATGGGAAGGAAAAACTTGTTTACGTTGTATATCAAGTCCTCCTGTCCTCCTGCTCCAGGGTATATGAGCGATTTAAAGCCGTATTCCTGTATAACTTGGTTGTAAGCATCTTTTATCTCATTTATCGGCATAACTTTAGGATCAGGATTTCCGCTTGCTAAGTTAATCTTAACTTTCTTAGCCATCTGGGATCCTAACTCCACCGGAGATAAGGTAATTTCTTTTCCCATTCTTGAAGGTTCTATTCTCGATGCCATTTTCCAGTTACCTCTAGTTCAAGGCAGTTTCCTCTCCTCTTAGCTTCTTCATACAAAGCCGACATAACCGCCACGTCTTCTAGTCCTATTCCAACCGACTTAAATAACGTGACGTTACCTTCTTCTCTTCTTATCCTAATCTTTCCCGTTATTAAAGAAGATAATGCCATGAGTTTGCTTTCGTCAAGCATCCCCATCTTTTTAGCCAGAACTAGATCTCCCGCCTCCTCTAATGCCATTTCAAAGTCCTCCACAACTATTGCAGCGGAATTCTTTACAACCTCAGGATATAGTTCTGACTTCTCAGGTATGTTAGATCCCATGGCATTTACGTGAGATCCCTTATTGAGATAGTCCAGCTTTAGGAACGGGTCCTTAGCTCTCGTAATAGTAACTATCGTTTCACTCTCCTTGCATAAAGTTTTCATATCTACGGGTCTAACCTTTATCCCTCTTCTTTGAAAGAAATTCATAGCAGAGTTTAATCTATCCTGACTCCTAGTGAACACGTTTATTGTAATTCCAGGTCTCAATTCGTGGAATGCCTCAACTTGTGCTAGGCCTTGTTTTCCAAGTCCGATTATGCCTACAGTTCCATATGATCCCATAGCATAATCTGAAGCTAAGACTGAGAGAGACCCAGTTCTGATCTGTGTTAACCTATCAGATTCGATAATAGAAAGAATATCTCCCCCTTTAGAGAAGAGAACGGACATGAATGAGCCGTTAACAAACGTTTTATAGCCTAAAAAGTCCTTGAAACCTCCCGATTGATAAGTGAGAGTTGATCCTGAGACGGAGGTCCTTATCCTTTTAGAGTTAACCGCTATCTTTTTATCAAGGAGTTCGAAAGCCTCTCTCATAGAAGAATAAGCCATAGAGAAGGTCAATATGGAATTGACCTCCGCTTCTCTTATCAGGAGGGTCAATGTAACCAATAGAACTACGTGCCTCCATGTTTAAAAGATATTCTACTGTAAAAGGTCATATATGGAACTTCCCCCTAGACTGCAGGATATAGTGGCAATTATTAGAGAAAGAGGCATCATTAACATGACGGATCTGGCACTTCAATTAAAGGTATCACCTAAGACCATGAAGGGTTACGTTAGAGAATTAATTAGAACAGGCATAGTTGAAGTTGACGACGAGGGGAACGTCAAAATAAGCCAAAAAAGTAACGAAAGTTTTGAAGAGAAGGTAATGAAAATGTTAGAGATTCATGAAAGCCAGATATCCATGCTTACCAAAGAGATCCTCGAGCTTAAGGAGCAAGTTAACAAACTTAAGAAGAGGCGAGGAGAGAAAGTAGAAACTTGAACCACCTGAATATCTCAACATTACTTAACTTGCTCTTTCCTATTTCTCTATCCCTAAATATAATAGGATATTCGCCTATCTTTATTCCAGCCTTGAGAATCCTGAAAACCGCACATATTTGAAATTCGTAGCCATCCGCTGAGTTGCAATTTAGGGCTTCCTTTGCAGCGTTCGTCGAGTATACTCTATAATTTGACGTGTTATCATGAATGTATGACCTCATCGCTGTTCTAAATAGGAAGTTAGCTCCCTTGCTTACGATTCTCCTCTTTAGAGGCCAATTTTCTATTCCTCCTCCCTTTACATATCTAGACCCTATAACCAATCCGTAACCAGTTTTTGCCATTTCCAGCATACCAGGCAAGTAAGACGGATCGTGACTGAAGTCTGCGTCCATAGTTACTATGTATTCGCTTTCCAACTCCAACGCTCTACTCAATCCAGTTTTTATAGCTGAACCCAATCCTTTCTCGTTCTTTCTTATAATTAACTCTAAGTTCTTTAAGTTCAGTTTCTTTAGGCTTTCCTCTGTTCCATCTGGACTATTATCATCGACCACAATAAATGAAAGGGAAGGAAGAATTTCATTGAGTCTAATGAGGAGTTTAGTTATATTCTCCTTTTCATTAAAAGTGGGTATAACTACACTAATTCTCGCCATTACAAAGACCCCACAACTCGTCATTTAGGTGATGAACGTTCACCCCGAACTTACCCTTTCCAGCCTTAACTGCTTCCTCTGCCACTTCAGATATTCTCATAAGAGCAACTGGAAGCCCTTGAAGAGTTCTAACTAATACTATGGAATTTGGTTTAACTTCACAATGGTATTCCTTTATTCCAGGGGTGAATAAGTCTGCCCCTTTGATCAAAGCCTTTACTGCACCTTCATCCACTGCAACGTATGGCATATTTATTTTCAGTTTTATTACACCGCACAAGGTAGGAACTATCTCGTCATTCATTACGAAGAAAGCTAAGATGTGATTCACTAAATAATATTTAGCCTTCTTTTCCTTACCTATTTCTAACTGACCGTCTAGATCTATATTATATTTCTCTTTGACTTTTTCCTTTATTTCAACAGATTCCTTCTCAGATAAAACATGTCTTTGCATTTCTTAGGATTTAGCTGTATCCTATGTTCTTAAGTCTTGTCGAAACATCAGGATGAGTAGAAATAAGCGAACTGCGTCTCTCACCGTATCTAGAAATTACACTTGCCAGTTCGTCCCTTGATGTGGTCTTCAGAGCGTACCTATCAGCTTCTAGTTCAAATCTTCTTGAAATTACCTTTTGAGCCAACAATGTTATGAGCAAAATAGGTATTGCGAAAAAAACCTCTCCTTTTATAATGAGTAACAAAGATGTATAAATTGGTATTCCCATTACTAATGTCATTTTAACATGATGATTCAATTTAATATGGCCTTCTTCATGTGCTATTATTGCTTGTAGCTCATTGTAATCTAAATTCAGTGTACTTTCGCTTATTAGAATTAAGTGAGATCTGATCCCTCTCACGGAGAATGCATTAATCTGCGAATATCCTTTCAGCACTCTTATCTGATCGTGATAATAATCAATAGGATAGCTCTTTTTCTTTAACATCCATGGAACTAAAGTAAAGGGTAATAACAGAATGAAAGCTAAAGCAATGGAGATCAATTCGAAATAGTTCATAAAATAAATTGCATGGTATTACTATATTAAATATAATAGTTTCGGATAACCCCGGGTGCAATAAAAATTTCAGGGCTCGTGTTCAAGCACCCGTTTTACTTGATTTTTGATCAAAGATGAAAATTCTTTACCTTTAGGGGAAGGCTTTTTTATTTTTTCCACCTTAGTAGGCTTTCTTTTTAAATAAATTATCCTTTTCTGTTCTTCTTTTTGCAAAGTTTTTACTTACGTCACCATATATCTGAACATAATGAAAAGCATACGAATTAACTTTGCAGCTAAACTAAATATTATTTAGGGAAAATAACAAATATAAGGGGTTAGTATTATCAAAGTTTATTTTCAAGTTTTTGTGTTATTCTAATCTTTATTAATTTTTAGCTGATATAAAAAAGTATATTACTCTAAGTATAAAGAATGGGTAAGTTAATCATATATTCTTATGTAAAATATTTACTAAAACTATTGAAATTCTTTAAAAAACTTTTATAAGAATTACTGTTAAGTCTGATGAAAGTAGATAACTTTAAATAGATTAAAAGGAATTGATTTCTTTGTTAATTAAAGGTAATTCATTTCTTTCGAAAATATCTATAGTTTCAATTAAAAAATAAACAATATGTTTAAAATATTCTAATTCCATAATTCAGTTAGGTATGGAAAGCAAGTATTCCGAAGTGATAAAAGTTGATGTGCCTAGAGGAGTTTTAGTGAAGATGCTAAGCGATCCAATGATGTTTTTATTAGCCACTGGTCATTTCGTCGTAATCAGAAAGTTGGATAACGGAAACTACTTGGCAGCGTTAATTAATGATGTAGAAGAAGGTAGGACTAAACAGGAATCCTATTATGGTCAAGTGTATCCAGTAACTATGGCTGGTTCTTCTTTTGTTTATAGAGGGGAGTCTTTCGATAAGAAAATGAGGTTTAATGCGTCTGTAGATCTTTCGTTCATGGCTAAGGATAACTCAATAAATATTACAATAGATTTAGTTGCAGATGATAAATCCTTTCTTGGAATTGGTAAGGTTAAGTTTCCAATAACTGCTGAACATATAGTAAAAAATCACGTAATTCCTTTCATGAAACGTTTCTCATGTTTAATAAGGGAAGCAGATGAGTCTTGGCTCGTAGATCCTATGGACGTTGCTAAATACGTAAGGATGAAGGCCAAACAATTAAAAGAGGGAATTATCACTGTTCATAACTGCAACGTTTATGCCGCCTTTAAGATAGAGGGAGGTGAAATAAAGGCTTCATCAGGTAAGTTCAGAAATCTACTAATAACGGGGAACGATGTTTTAATTAGACTTATGCAAGAGAAGGAGAAGTTGGTTCTAGAAATAGCTGATACTACGACAATGAACATCATGGAGGTATTGAAAGAAATTCTTTAAGATAGATATCTTAGCTGTTTATGTTAGAGCTGATTCTCTCAACGGAATTTTATTCCAACGTGAATTAAAAAATGGCTTGTTAGCTACGTTTAAAAATTCCAGTTCTTTGTAATCTTTGATCAATTTGAAGTCCGTGATTATAGAAAATGGGAAGGTTATTCTTAGAGAAATGGAAATACCAAAGCTGAGTGAAGGTGATATTCTAGTTAAGATGAAAGCATGTGGGCTTTGTGGTACGGATGTAGAGAAGATATGCGGTCAATACACTGCGTCACAACCAATTATAGGACATGAACCGACAGGAATTATAGAGGAAAGTAGAGCTGAAGGCTATAAGAAAGGAGAAAGGGTATTTGCCCACCATCACGTTCCGTGCTATGAGTGTTACTATTGTAAAAAGGGTAGCCCAACCATGTGTCCTTACTATAGAAAAACTAATATAGAGCCAGGAGGTTTTTCGGAATATTTCAGAGTACCAGCGTGGAACGTGGAAAGAGGAGGAGTCCTGAAATTACCCGATAACGTTAGTTTCGACGAAGGCTCCTTCATAGAGCCTCTAGCTACGGTAGTAAGAGGGCAGAGGAGAGTAAAGATTGATGAAGGAGATACGG
Organism: Sulfuracidifex metallicus DSM 6482 = JCM 9184; assembly: GCA_032834875.1. NCBI lineage: Archaea > Thermoproteati > Thermoproteota > Thermoprotei > Sulfolobales > Sulfolobaceae > Sulfuracidifex > Sulfuracidifex metallicus. The sequence goes on along the minus strand of CP135238.1, from coordinate 2,012,196 downwards.
TTTTGGTTGTCGGTGCAGGTCCTATGGGTTTGCTTCACGTTATGACCGCAAAGAGAAACAAGGCTAAACAAGTCGTAATAAGTGACGTATCAGATTTCAGAGTCGAGTTCGCATCTACCATTGCAGACTATTCTTTAAACTCTACCAAGGTAAAGGTGCAAGAAGAAGTGAGAAAGCTGACCGACGGAAGAGGCGCAGACGTCGCAATTATAGCTTCTGGTGCACCGCGCGCAATACTAGACGGGCTTAGGTCAGTGAGAAAAGGAGGTAGAGTACTTCTCTTCGGCGTACCGTTTAAGGGTACAGTGTTAGATTATGATGTAAGTGATTTACTTAATAACGAGATATCTGTCATTTCCTCCAACGCTGCAGTAGAAGAAGACACGAGAGAGGCGTTGAAAATGCTGGAGAATAGGGAGGTAAACGTAGAAAAATTGGTGACCCATCACTTCCCTCTAGATCAATTCGAGGATGCCGTAAGGATATCCAAGGAGGGAAAGACCATAAAGGCAGTAATCTACAGCTAATGCGAAAGTCATGAAAATAAACAAAGTAACTCGGAATAGCATCAACGCGTCTTTCAGCTTCCCCTCATCTGGGAGATTAGCGTCATCATTCTCGGAATAAAAACCTCTTTTCTCCAGTTTAACGTCGAGTAACCCTGCACTACAAGAAATGGGGTATCTAGCGTTAATGCTCTCAATGGTAGTTTTCCTCACATTTTTGACGCATTTTCTCACGTTCATATTAAGAAGATAGCCAGCTAAGATCATGAAGAGAAAGGTCAGCCTTGCTGGGACGTAATTTATCACTGTATCTACCTTTGCTGAAAACCAGCCCTCCTTTTCAAGTTCAGGTGTTTTATATCCAACCATACTATCCATAGTGTTGGCTAGCCTTTGCAGAAGTGCTCCTGGAATTCCCAGTAGAATGAACCAGAAAATGGGAGAAGTTATGCCATCAACTGTGCTCTCAAAAAGAGACTCTATTGCGGCAGATATTACATGTCCTTGATCCTCCTTTTTTAAGTCCCTTCTTACTAGCTGCTGTGCGTTTTCCTTTCCATTTTCTCCGACGCTATTTTTTACCAATCGGTAAAGCATAGAAATTGAAAATGATATCTTAAGGGAATAAACCGCTATGATAATCTTGACCAAGTAGGGAACATTAAGCGATAAAAGTACAGTGAAAAGAAGAAGAACTGGCAAAACTGAAGCAGTCCATATGAAAACTCCATAAGCTCTTCCCTTAAATGGCTTTATGAGTCTTTCAGATATCTTTCCAGTCCAAACAACTGGGTGAATAAAGATAGGAGGTTCACCTAAAAGATCGATAAGAAGAGCCAGAATAAGGACTCCAAGCATTTTAATTCACCTATGATGAAAATAGGGAAGGAAAGCGTGATCACTGCTCCTACTAGATCTCCTGACGACCCTCCTAAGTTTCTTTCGAAGATCAGGATTAAAACAACTGAAAATAGGAGCGCAATTGCTCCCCCTATAGAGATGAAAGGTATTATCGTGATTAATATTACGTAAAAGTACCTCTTAATGTATTTTGAGAACGTAGAACCAAGGAAGCTTCCCTCCAAAGGTTTTCCTAATAATGACAGCATTCCTGTGCCTCTGGCTAGTACCTCAGCAGAGACTAGAGTTGCAAACACAGCCAACGACGGGGAAGAAAATAGAGACAATGAGACTAACATTAGAGACAAGTAAACCAATGTCATTCCTATTCCTCCAGCTCCAACTTGGACATCCTTCAGAGCTCTCATTTTCTTTTCCTTGTCTGCAATCATTAGGGCATCTCCAGTGTCAAGTAATCCATCTAAATGGTGAAAACCCCTGAAAAGTTCTACCTCTGCTATAAGAATGTATTTGGCTACATTTCCAACTATCATCCAACCTAAGTAATACGTTGCGAAGTCTATGAGCCCAGCTATCATTCCAACAAACAAGGGAGCAACGATGCTAGCCGAAGCTATTTCCTCTAGAGTCAAATCAATTTTTACTGGAATTGTTGAAAAGAATGCTAGTTGAGCTATCACCGCTTTTAACTTCCGCATTGCTTTTGTTATTTGTGGCTCTTCTAATAGCTTCTACTATGAGCGACTCTGGTAAGTCCCTCGTCACAGCTGGCTTGTCAAGAATTATGACAGCTAAACCAATGAAAGTTCAAAATATGTCTCTAAACAGTTACTCTACTTCAGATGGAGGTGAGATCTCCTTCATTCAGGCATATCAGGCAATAGGTGCCGGTTTAAATCCATCAAGGGAGAATAATCCCATTCTACTTAAACCAACGGGTAAAGGAATAGAGGTTGTATTTATGGGAGATCCGTTGGGGATCTTCAACGCAGATATCTATTACTCCATGATAGGCTCGCTGTGGGATAAGATCAAAGGGATAGTATCTAGGGACCATGTTATTGAGGGAGCAGGAGGAATGGGTGAGCCAAATTTTTTAGATAAAGATATCACAGTACATAAAGTAGCCTCCGAGTTAAAGGTAAATATTATTCTAGTTCTTGACATTGATAGAGGAGGAGCCTTTGCCTCAGCATATGGTACATATATGATGTCTCCACCTTCTGTTAGGGAAAGAATGGTTGGTTTCATAATAAATAAGTTCAGGGGAGATCCTAAGTACCTTGACCCAGCCATTTCTTGGCTCAAAGGAAGGACAGGGATGGTTCACTTAGGTACTATACCTTACGAGGAAGGGCTTAACATGATGCCAGAGGACTCAATGAACGTGTTCCCTTTCGGAGAGGGTGACCTAGAGGTTGGAGTAATAGCTTATCCTTATATGAGCAACTTCAACGAGCTTTTTGCTCTTGTTAAATCTAATTCTTCAGTCAAGTTTGTAAGGGATTTAGGGAGTTTGAAGAGAAGCGATGTGGTAATACTTCCAGGCAGTAGGAACACAATCGAATCACTTTCGTGGCTAAGGTCTAAAGGATTTGAGGATGTTATTAAAAGAAAATCCGTCATTGGGATATGCGGAGGATTTCAAATGATGGGTTCTACATTAATTGATAAGATAGGCATTGAGAGTGGAACCCCTGGGACTTACAACGGCATGGGTATCTTCGACTTTGACGTCATATACGGAGAAAGAAAGGTGATTTCACAGTCTTTCTCTTCTTTTAAAGGCGGTTTGAGAGGCTATGAAATTAGAAGAGGAGAAATATCATATCGCCAAGATCCTCTATATGTCATAGAGCGGAGAAACGGAAAGGATGTGGAAGTATATGACGGAGCCATGAACGGAGATAAAATTGGTACAAGCGTGCATGGATTCATGTTCTCTCCTGGCGGGAAATCTCTGCTTAAAGAGGTGGGAATTAAGATAAACTCATCTTCTCTAGAGGAGGAAATATCAAGTCAAGTCTCGTTGATAGAAAAGATGCTTAGGTCTTCAGTTGATCTTGACAAAATAGAAGAAATTTATAAGTCGTAGTACACAATCAGACTCGATGAGTTTTAACCCTTCATCTTTCATAAATGAAATTTCTCCTCAACTCATAGAGAAAGTAGGTAACTCAAAGGTTCTCATTGCTGTAAGTGGTGGCGTAGACAGCACCACCGCAGCGGCGTTGGCCTATAGGGTTCTAGGTGAACGTGTAATCCCAGTAATGATAGATACAGGATTTCTCAGGGAAAATGAGGCCAATTCTGTGAGGGAAATGACGAGGAAGGTAATCCCAAATCTAGTTGTGGAGGATAAGTCTGAGGAATTTCTATCCGCATTAGAGGGCGTTGAGGACGCAGAAGAGAAAAGAAAGAAGTTCAGGGATATATTCTATAATACTATTTCTTCTCTAGCTAGAAAATATGGAACTACAATGATGATGCAAGGTACTATAGCTGCTGATTGGGTTGAGACACAAGGAGGAATAAAGACTCAGCATAACGTACTGGTTCAGCTTGGGATTAATACTGAATCCCAATGGGGATTTACAGTAATAGAGCCTTTAGCAGATCTTTATAAGAATGAAGTGAGGGAGTTAGCAAGGTTTCTTGGTCTTCCCCCAGCAATTTCTGAGAGGCAGCCATTCCCTGGACCAGGCTTACTGATACGTACAGTCGGGAAAGTGACCAGGGAGAAGCTTTTGGTGGAAAGGCAAGCTAATTCGATAGTTGAAAGAAGGTTAGAAGGCAAGGGGTTCTCTCAATATTTTGCAGTTACATTTGATTCTGATTGTGAAGAAGATTTAGAAAAATCGAAGGAGGTAGGATCTAAGGTTAAGATCTACAAGTCAAGGGCTACTGGAGTTAAAGGAGACGTGAGATCTTATGGACATATAGCCTCAGTAGAATCTCCTATTTCAGTCAGAGAAACAGTAATGAAGTTATCTAGATATGATATAACCCATGTTATGTCTATAGTATCAAACAAAGATAAGGGTAAGTATGCAGTGGCAATCAGGGCAGTTCTTACGGAGGACTTCATGACAGCTGACGTACCCTCTATTTCAGCTGAGGAATTGAAAACTATTGCAAACGAGATAATGGAGAACCCTCTAGTGAAGGAGGTTCTATTTGATATTACGTCTAAGCCACCAGCTACTATAGAACTGGAGTAAAAAATACATACACTTAATATTAATAATTTTATTTTCCATTAATATTAAAAAGAAAATATAAAAGCAGAAAGATGTATCCTATATATTTGTCTTTTGAAATTATTGCTC
>CP135238.1:1500000-1702500 GCA_032834875.1 Sulfuracidifex metallicus DSM 6482 = JCM 9184 | reverse complement strand
AGTTGAAGGTTCCTTGAGTTTCTCAACTTCCTTCTTTAGATAACCGTATATTTCCTCTTCTTTCATTTCCCTGGGAGTATTCCACGGAGTAGGATTTACATACCCAAAGGAGACCATCTCATGAGATCCTAGTTCCAGTATAGTGCCTTCACTTTTCTCCATCACCTCAGAAGATTCTACAACGTCAAACATAAACATGGGATCATCATTTCCCAAGTTGACGTACAACGGGATTGGGTTATCCTTCAATTTCTCTTTTGCAATTGATACCCAATCCTCAAGTACGTTCTTTATAGCTTCATTAAATCTCTCGTCCACCTTTCTTTTGTCCTCCAACATCTCCTTGTATTCCTTTTTATCAACTATCGTATAATAGGTTCCGCTTTTCTTGAATTCCTGAATTACTGTAGATAAACCTTCTTTGCCTACTTGTTCACCTTGAATTTCGTATTTGCCTTCCCCAACATCTACTATGGGAACTAGGGTCTTACCTGCCAAGTCTCCGCCTATAACCAAAGCATCAACTTTATACATCTTTGCGGCATTTAGAAATTTCCTAAAGGCTATCTCTGAGCCATGTACATCTGAAGTAAAGAGAACTTTGGTAATTTCTTTCTTTCCTACACTTTCGTTGTTTGACTTTCTTTTAAACAGACCCATACCCCACCTTAATCATTATGATATTTAAGGATAATCTATTAGAAAGTTATCAATTTTTTAAATATAAAGAGGATGCATGAAACTGTTGTTCCTCTTTCTGAAATGCTATTCCCTTACTAACTAAACTTTGTTTATTTGGATTTTGGCTAAGACTGCTTTAACTATTGAGTAACTCTGTAACAAGAGGGTGAAGATACTTGTTGTTAAGAATATAATCTTCTAACGATGTAGAAATTCTCCTCTTACTAGTTGTTATTTTATACAAGTATTTTTCTCATCAACAATAATATAAAAATTTTTACTATATATTTTAAAAATGTATGGGTTTTGTTTAACCATATAAATGTTAGGATCATTTTTTAAGTATTAAGATCTTTACTTACTCCTGTTTTCATGAAATTCCTGATCTGATATTTGGAGTGCATCGTCCAACACATTTAATCCCTTATCTATCTCTTCCTTGTTAATTATTAATGGCGGTGATATTACAAGCCATGAAGCACCTCCGAATATATAGACTCCTCTTTCCATCATGTAAGAAGTAATCTTGTCTACTGTCGTAGGTTTACCGTTATATTTGTCCTCATAAGTTCCTACAGGCGTCATCTTGTCATCCTTTATTAGTTCCACTCCCCAAAATAATCCTATTCCCCTCACATCACCAACGCTCTTATGTTTTTCCTTAATTTCGTTTAATCTCTTCTCCACATAGGAAGACATTTCCTTAACGTGACTTAACAGATCCAGTTTCTTATATTCATCTATTACAGCTGGAATTGTTGAAAGTACAACCGGATGGGCTTCAAATGTATGTCCATGAGCGAACATGTGATCCTCGAAGAAGTCTGATATCTCCTTGGAAACTCCAGTTACACCAACTGGGAGATATGAAGCCGATGCTCCCTTTGCGGTAGTTATTATATCAGGTTCAATGCCCCATAAGTTAACCGCGAACCACTCTCCTGTTCTACCCCAACCCGTCATCACTTCATCTGCTATGAAAAGCACATCATTTTCCTTAGTTATCTTTCTAATCATAGGGAGATACTCCTTAGGAGGAACCACGACTCCGTTTGTCCCAGTAATAGGCTCCATTATCACTGCCGAAACATTGCCTTCCTGTTTCAATACATAATCTACGTAATTTGCACAAGCTATACCGCAATCTGGATACTTCAGTTTCAGGGGACATCTGAAACAATAAGGCTCGGGAACTCTCACAACTCCAGGCATAGAATTAGGTTCAGTGAACCATCTCCTATAGTCTCCGGTAAGTGACATGGAAGCCAAGGTAGATCCATGATATGACCTGTATCTAGATACTACCTTATATTTAGGTGATTTTACCAGTTTAGATATCTTCACCGCTGCCTCATTAGCTTCAGTACCTGAAGTGGAAAAGAAGAACTTGTGAATACCTTTAGGCACAACCTCTAAGAGTGATTTAATTGCGTTTGCCCTAGCCTTAGTTGCGAATGCAGGAGAAACATATTGAACGTCCATTAGACCTTCCTCTATTGATTTGATGACTCTCTCGTTTCCGTGACCTAAGTTCACGTTAACCAGCTGAGAGGAAAAGTCAAGGTAGGATCTTCCCTTGTCATCGTAAAGCCAAGATCCCTTAGCAGAAATCAAATTTATCGGCTTCCACCCAGACTGTTTTCTCCAAGTTCCGAAGGAATGCTCCCTGACAATTTCAGAGTAGTCCATAATAATATGTTGCACCATGCGGTAAATAAATAGTGTAGAATACATAACAGAATAATGTTAAATCATGAGGAGCTATCTTCATGATCTAGTCTGTAACTTGAATAGAAAAAGACCATTAACATGGTAAAGTTTATCATGTTCATTAACGTCCATTGGTAACTTTTAACAGAATTATAAGATACTGGAGGAGGATCTATATCCAAAGAGGCTCCACAACAAACTATTTTTATTTTACTTATGATTATTTTTCCAAAAATCTGAAGTTCATAAATGAAAAGATATGTGCGTTCTCGCTCAAGGACCTGCCTCAAAGTGCCTTTAAAACATCTCACTTGTCCGTTCTACATGTTCATATGGTGAAGTTGATTCAATGAACTCACCCTAACGAGTGGCTTCCTGCCTCCTAGCTCTACCTTGCCAGTACCGAAGTACTGGTAGAGGACGGAGCTGCACATGCACTAAGGTTCGTCCAGATAACACGAGGAATTTTTAGAGAAGCGTTATAATCACGATCTACAGTCTAACCGCATTTACGACAAGGAAAGATACTATTAGCAAAAATTAATTCTCTCTTCGAGTGTCCACTTTAACACAGCTTCTTGAAGAGGTCGACCACGTAAAAATAGTTCGTGGTGAAAATAAGAAAGAATTAGATACATATTGAAAAAGAGAAATATCGCCTTATCCTTAGTAAAACAATAAATATTCTATAATACTACTTTAAAATTCATTTTACACAAACTTATTAATAACTTACTCTGGAGGTATCTCCTTAAATACGACTTTCAAGTCCATTCCTTCTTTCTCCCTCAGACGTTTAGACACAAAGTATGTTATCAGGCCTAATATGGGTATTATTGCTATTAGCCCTATATTAACGGCTAAGCTTCCTGACAGAACCATTGATAAGTATAATGGGTTAACTACGGCATAACCTATTGCAACCATCACGGATATAGCTAGCACTACAGAAGCTAAAGAACCATAGATTTTCAGTTCCCTCTTTTCCTTGTCAGACAAGGAAACCCCAGGAATTCCCTTGAATCCCGCAACAGTAGCGGAGATAGTTGCTTGTAGAAATTGATAAATGAAAAGAACTGCCACTAAGGCGATGGTGGATATGGATAGTCCTAGAAGAAGAATTGCAACCTCAAAGAAGACTGCAATTCCCAATGCCACTACGGAAGCAAGGAGAGGAGTCTGTAACCTTGGATTGACGTAAGCTAAACGTTCAGGTAGAATCCTATCGAAAGACATAGCTAACATTACCCTGCTTGGTATAGCCAGGGATAGAGGTCCTGCAACGAATTGTATCCCTATATTAAGTATTCCAACTAACACTGCAAGAACAGGAACACCTAAAGCCATAACTCCTGCCCATGCTATGTAGCCTTCTCCTGAAGATACTGGTATTGAGGAGCCCCAGCCGTTCATTGCAACGTAGTTAAAGAAAGGAATTCCCATTGTATCTGCCGTTAAGTAAGTTAAGGCAACTATTATTGCCGTAGCTATTCCGAAACCTGACAACATGCCTACCTTCAAGGACTTGTTAGCTTGTTTATACTCTCCAGCGAAGTAAGAAGGGCCGAAGAACCACACAAAAAGCCACATTAACATCAGAACGGAGAACACGAAGGTTTGTAATAAATTAAAGCTAGGAGAGTAAAGCGTAGCTCCTTGAGATGCTAAGGAGGAATAAGACGGTCCTCCGAACATTGTAGAGAACTTGTTAAAGTCTGCCTCGAATAGGGATCTACCTTGAGAGAACAGATAGATTACTAGAATGGAGCCAATGACCTGCATAGATGCAATTATGAAGAGAAAGTTTCCCATTACTCTTTGAGGGGATATACTTATAATCCACATGAGGAACAAGGAAATCAGGCTAGCCAAGAAGTAGTACGTTGGGTTGTTAAGTATTGAAGTTCCTAAATTCAATAGAAAGCTATTATGAAGGGATAGACCTATGATCTGTAAAGTTGGAACGATTCCTGCTGTAACCTCTATCTGAGATAGAATAGCTGCTAGCAAAGGAGTGGATATTATGTTGGCCACCCCTTGTATGGTAGCGGGGAGGGGGCCTATTATCCTTGAAATATAGATGTATTCTCCAGAGGATCTAGGTATATACTCTGCAAGCTTTAGATAAGTGAGAAATATTGGTAAGGCAATAACGGGCGATATCAATATTCCTATGTACCAATTCGCAGCAGGTAATGCTGGAGAATAAATTAGGGTATAATAGAGAGATATTGGAACTATTAACGCCAGAACCTTAGCGAAGGCATGTTTAGATCCCATCTGCCTTACTAATCCTGACGATTCCCTTATGAAAACTTTTTTAGACATAAAGGGAATTGAAATGAGCTATATTATAAAAATTAAAGGGTAATATCAGTACAGTTTTTAGTTTAAAGCATAGAAAACTAAAATGGTTACTCAGTTTACGACAGCAAAAAAGCACTATACCTTAAAAAGTTTTATACTATTAAACATGAAAATTAGACAAACCTACCGTAAAGCCTTTCGGCATTCTTATACGATATCATTTCTTCAGCTTCTCTTCTTTGACTTGAATCCAATACTCCTATTTGCTCCAGCTCGTCCATAGATTTGGAGAGTGCTCTCCGGAAGAGTTTAGCTGAAATCCACGCTATCTCTGGAAGCTCAAAGACATCGCTACCATACATCACTTTAATGAAAGGTGCTACTTCTAATACCTCAGATAGGGCATGAAATCCTCCCGTTGGAGCAAAGGGAAAAATCTGGGATAAGTCTAGGTAAACCGAAGGGAAAATGTAACTCATCCATGCAGTCTCCCTATGAAAAGGATATCCTGCGTGAACGAACACTATCTTCCCTTCGTATTTCCTTACTAGATTAGTCATGATGGAAGGCATTGAATTATTAAGTTTAATGTCGCGATCTCCTGCTCCGGTGTGCACTTGAAAGGGCACACCAAGTGACTTTGACTCCTCCATAGCAATGCAGAACAACAAGTCCCTAAAGCCCTTTGCCTTCCTTCCATACCATTCTGTCTCCCCTGAATAAAAATCTCTGGAACCTAAACCTTCCTCACATGCTTGAGGCAAACCTGTTCTATAGGCTATGATGCTCTTAAAACCCGCATAGCCTTCCTTTCTAACCTTGGATCTTAGGATTTCTTTGAAGTGATTTACTGCCTCATTAAAGGGCATGGAAAATAGGCTATTATTTATTGCTGTCTCTATTCTAAAAAGTCTCTTGAATGGTAATGGTATTTCCTGTTTCTTGTTACCGAAACCTTCGTCTATTACCAGCCCCTTAATGTTTTCTTCCTCAAACAAACTTTTAACGTAACCTTCGGCGTCGTCTTTTATTAACTTGTTTCTCTCTTCTATGAATTTGTCTCCGAACTTCTTTCTCATTTCGTTTCTAAGCAACATGTAAAATGGTCTCCAGCTATTCATTTCCACTACATCAGACTTGATCTCACCTTCGTGCCAAGACTCAGCCGAGCTCATCATGAATTCCTTCTCCTCCATTTGACTAGCGTGAAACCAATGTGCATGCTCATCTATCAATGGAATCGAGTTCAATTTGTATCACATTTTACTGTATGTTTTATATTCCCATTCGGTCACATTGCCTTCATATTCGTCGACCTCTGCCATCTTCACCTTGAGGAATTCATCAATTAGCCTTTCTCCAATCATTCCCTTTAGCTCAACGTCGTGATTCAGCTCGTTAAGAGCCTCCCTCAGATTCCTCGGTATTTCCGGTATTTCCTCTTTCAAATATGAGTTCTCGTTAACAGGGGGGCCTGGATCAAGACGCTTAGATATCCCATCCATTCCAGCTGAGATCACTGCAAGAACCAGGAGATACGGATTAACTAAGGGGTCTGGAACTCTATATTCGAGCCTTGTGTCCTTCCCCATACCGCCGCGATAAGGTGTAGGGAGTCTAATCATTGCTGACTTGTTATTTACACCGTACGTTATTTTCGTCGGAGCCCAGCTTCCTGACCTTAGTCTTTTGTAAGAATTCACAGTAGGTGCAGCGATAGCAGTAAGCGCACGTGCATGCTTCAAGATTCCGCCCAAGAACCAAGTTCCGATTTCGCTGAGTTCCTTTCCTTCTGAGTAGAAAAGGTTCTTATTACCTTCCCACATGCTCAAATTCAAGTGAAGTCCAGATCCTGCTAGATTGTTGAAAGGCTTAGGCATGAAGTTGGCTTCTACACCTAAATTATATGCCTCATTCTTAACTATCTCCTTAAACATGACGAATTCGTCAGCAGATCTCAGGGAATCCCTGTGCATCACGTCTATCTCATATTGTGCAGGACCGTATTCCTTTATAACCCTAAGTACGTCGATTCCGTTGCTCTTTAGGGACGACACTATTCTAGTTATAATGATGTCGTTCATACCTTGTGGATCAAAACAGCGGGCATCGTTGAAAGGTTTACCGTCCTTAACCAAGTAGAACTCGTACTCAAAGGACGACATGAAGCTAAATCCTTCTTTTTCCCTCAGCTTTTCCAAGTATGAACGCAACTTAGACCGAGCATCTAACTCCCATGGTCTATCACCGTCGTATAAATCGCATAAAACGGAAGCGTAAGGTGGAAGAGTAACTAACGTTGCTGGATCAGGAACTAAAAATACATCCTGATCCTCCGGTCCGAAAGAACCGTAAGGTGAAATGTAATCCATAGGAGTGAAGCTGAACATAGCCTTGGTTAATCCTATACCGCTTTTTGCCATTTCCTCCAAATGGTCTATGTGAGCACCCTTGAACCTGACGAATCCGTCTAACCCAATCCAAGTGAATCTTACAACGTCTATACCCTTTCTCTTTAATTCGTTGGAGTTAAGGGACATCACCACGACCCTCTCTCGAAGGTGCTCAGAAGTTCGTTTCTCTTTGTTTCGTCAAACACGTCCAAAGGCAAGAAAGCTGAGACTGTCCAATTAGGCACATCGACCACTTGGCTTACCTTTAAGTCCATCACTGCGCTCAAAAGCATGTAAGCATCAACTGGATCCATGAAATTAGACAGAAATGAAATTCCTTGTTTTACTGCGTCAACGGAAGCTCTCCATAAATCGCTGGAAAAACCTAAAAAGGTAATATAGCTTCCTTCATATTCCAGTTGTTTGACTTTGCTTACAAAGGCTGGAAGGGTTAACCTTTTATCTTTTATAATGCTTAATCTGATCTTAACCGTGGTCGGAGCCTCTATTGCACTGCCGCACACTTCCCCATCTCCCTGAGCTAAATGAGTATCACCAATTGACAGTAGTGCCCCTTCCCTGAAGACAGGGAAGTAAATCGTCGACCCGATGGTCATATGCTTAACGTCCATATTACCTCCATTCTCCCTTGGAGGTATGGTGCTCCATGTCCCGTTATAGGGCAATCCAGTCCCTATTACACCAGGGAATGGAAACTCCTTTACTCTAACCCTAAGATCTCCGAACTTAGCTTCAGAATAGCCATCAAGGGAATCCCATATCTTCAAGGCATATCCGTTCACACCCTCTGGCACGTCCTTTTCACCCGAGAGAAAACCGAAGCCTGAAAGTACAGCTGTCCACCCCCAACCTTCTCCCTTAATATCAAGTATTTCTACCTTTAACGTGTCACCTGGATGGGCACCTTCCACATAAATGGGTCCTGTCAAGGGATGAATCCTTGAGAAGTCCAGTTTAGTTACATCAGATATATCCGAGTCCTTCCTTATTTGACCATCTGAGGCTCTTTTACTTTCAATTCCAATATGTCTCCGTCCTTCACGAAGACTGTGGGCTTAAGCGAAGAGTTCCATCTACTATGGGTTGAATGAACGCTTATCATGATTCCACCTACAAACCATAACTGCTAAGCCTCTTCTTGAGGAACGGTCTAGATAACCTAGCTTTTATGAGTTCCTCCTTATCTACCTCAGCATAAGCTATACCCTCTCCCTGAACCTTGGAGATCACGTCTCCCATGGGTGATACAATCATTGAGTCGCCGAAGTACTCTTGGAGTTGCTCTGGATACTCCTTGCCTACTCTGTTTATCCCTGCAATATAAACTGTGTTGAAAATAGCGTGAGCCTTCAATTCCAGTTCCCAGATTTCCTTGAAGTATGCAACTGATGGCACAAAGACTATTTCAGCTCCATTAACTACCTCAGCTCTCACCGTCTCTGGGAAGTGTCTGTCATGACATATAACGACGCCGACCTTTGTATCCTCTAGCTGGAAAACCGGAAATCCAAGATCACCTATCTTGAAATAATAATATTCGTTGAAGTAGTTGTCCTGAGGTAAATGCGTCTTCCTGTACTTGCCTACAACACTACCGTTAGAGTTTATTATAAAGGCGGTATTATAGAAGCTGGTTCCGTCTCTTTCAAATATAGGAACTATGAGATTGACTCCCCTTTCTTTTGCCAGCATCCTGAAGGCTGTTATTGTAGGTCCGTTCTCGGTTTCGGCCAACGAGAAATATTTCACGTTTTGCTCGAAGGCGAAGTATACTGTATTAGAAAGTTCATCCAAAGCTACTATTTTAGCTCCGCCGTCAGCGGCTTTGTTCACCATTTCCATCTGTCTCTTAACATTATCTTCCTTGTCCCAAGTCATATGGGTTTGAACCAGAGCTATCCTCATTTCAAATCCTGTTTATATTAACGAATACCTTATTATCTTTTTCCAAGTTTAAGTGAAATGTTTTTAAGTTAAATCCTACCCTTCTTTATAATGCTCTGGAATCTAACCTATGTGGACGATATACCGGGAGATTACAAGTACGTAGGATTCAAGAGATCCACGTCAAAGTTCGCTAAGTTTTCCGTTTCGGGTAAATGTTATACAGAAGACATATTAGAAAAATATAACGTTGAGTTCGTCTTCGGAACCGAGGGTATGAAGCTACCCAAGGTAACTTTACTAGCTAAGGATCGAGCTCTCTACGAAGGACATCCCCTTTGTGCAGTAATAGCGAAGGATAGGTATCAGGTTGAGGACCAATTGGACGAAGTTGACGTGGAATATCAGGAGCTAGAGAATCAACCACTATTCCCTGAAATACCGGATAACGTAATCTATTCCAAGTCCTATGGAAACGAGGGAAAAGCAGAGATGACAGCTTCCTTTTCCTTAAGGGCTGGACGTAGTTCCCCTGCACCTATGGAACCTAGAGTGATTGCGGTAAGGCTATCTGGTGATTCCATTATAATTCATGCATCAACGCAGGCTCCCACGGTTGCTAGGTTACTCATATCTGAGATGCTTGGAGTTCCCATGCACAGAGTTACAGTTGATGTTCCTAACGTTGGAGGTGGTTTCGGAGCCAAGCAAGATCTGTCCTATGAGGAACTTTCAGTCGTGGCTTTATCTTACGAGCTGGGCGAGAGCCTAAAATGGGTGGAAACTAGGTCAGAACACATTCAAGGATCGCAAGCTAGAGATCAGATCCATGAAGTGAAGGTAGGTTTCACTTCAGATGGAAGGTTGAAGTTCCTTCATGACGACATTACCTACGACGTAGGTGCCTTTCCTTTATCTTGGAGCGGGATATCGCCCTTATTTGTTACTCTCAATACAATGACGTCAGTTTACTCGTTCGACTTTTCCTATAACGTTAAAGCTATCCTTTCTAATAAGGCTCCTCAAGGAGCGTATAGAGGCTTCGGAAGGCCTGAAGCCGTGTTCGTAATGGAGAGGATCATGGACGAGATTTCTAGAATGACTGGAGTGGATCAGCTGGAAATCAGAAGGAGGAACTTGAAGGACTTACAGGACGTTGGTAACATTAACTTGGTTTTACAAGAGCTTGAGAGAAAATACAACGACCTAAAGAGCAAATATGGAAAGGGTATAGGCGTATCGTTTTACGTTCAATACGCAGGTCCAAACTCAAAGGTCATGATAGAGGAAGAAAAATCTAGAATACCAGGTTACGACTGTGTAAGGGCGTTCCTAGATTTAGATGGTTGGGTGGTGATTAAAATATCAGCAACAAACCAAGGTCAGGGAATGGACAGAGCAATAAGGAACTTGGTGTCTAAAGAACTAGGTTATGACAAGGTTAAGGTAGTACTTGGAGATAACGAGGTCAAGGGTTACGGTGTATGGGCAAGTAGAACAATGCTCACCATGGGTAACGCTGCAGTTCTAGCTGCCAGACAGCTCAAGGAGAAGATATCCACTTTAGGCGAATGGGAGGAAGTCTCTAAAATGATGTTGACTAAGCCATGGAAAGTTATGAACGTTTCGACCGACGTATGTTACGAAACTGATGATTTCGTTGGAACGGTATCGGGTCAGATAAGCGTTGTGAAGGGAGACTGTACCGGAGTTAAGGCTGTGGAACACTTCATAGTCGCAGACGTAGGTATAGCGGGAGATGAGGAAATAGTTAAGGGACAATTAATTGGGGGGGCACTTCAGGGAATTGGGGGAGTCCTTTACGAGGACGCTAGGGAAGGATTTGAATTCTCCGTTCCAACAGCAGTCGAGGCACCTAAATTCGAGGTTAAGTTATTTCATACTCCCTCCAAAACGCCTTCAGGAGTCCGTGGTGTAGGCGAAAACGGACCTACTGGAGCATACGCTTCAGTTTGCAATGCGATAAGGGATCTGGGAATGAAGTGTGACTCCTTCCCTTTAAAATTAAGAGGTGATGGATAATGATATTTAAAAATGGAACACTTCTAACCGAAGCTGGAATTGTAAACGCAGACATTAAAGTGGAAGGAGGAAAAATAACTAGAATATCGTTCGACATTCCTACTGCAGGTGATGACGTAAAGGATGTAACCGGGCTTTACATCATGCCTGGAGCCATAGACGGGCATACCCACTTTGGGTCTAGGTTCTTGGGAGCTAAGGAACCAATACCTACAGCTGACGACTATAGTTCAGGAAGCGAAGTATGCCTAGCTGGAGGAATAACTTCAATAGTTAACTTCTTTGAGTCATCAAATAATCCAGTTTCTTCATTAAAAGAAGAAATAAACAAGGCTGAGGAATCTAAGGTTGACTTTTCCTTTCATTTCATCGTCAAGAAGAAAGAGGAAATACCTTACCTAAAGGACTTGTTTAGAATTGGAGTCAAAAGCGTAAAGGTATTCATGGCCTACGATTCCATAAGGCTAGATGACCTTTCAATTATGAATGTAATGAAAGAAGTTAGGTCTCTAGGAGGCACTGTTGCTGTACATGCAGAAAATGGGGATATTATTAAATATCTTCAAGAAAATGAAGTCGGAGAAGAACCCATATATCACGCGAAGACTAGACCTCCAGAGAGCGAAGAGGAAGCTGTTAATAGGTTCGCATCTATGGCATTCATAACCGGTGTTAGATCTTACATTGTCCACGTTTCTACACCTTCTTCACTTAATGTGGTAAAATATTGGCAAAGAAAGGGTGCAAAGGTTTATGCTGAAACTTGCCCCCATTATCTAGTTTTTAACGACGAGATTTACCTTAGAAAGGACGGAAAAAGGTTCATAATGAGCCCACCTTTGAGAAGCGAGAGCGAAAGGAAGGAAATGGTAATGAGGTTAGGTGAATTTTACACTGTTGGAAGTGACTACTCTGGTTTCTTGTCTAAGTTTAAGGATGAGCCAGCAAGCTACAGAGACGTTCCTAACGGTGTAGCGTCCACCGAGTTTCTGGTTCCTACCCTAGCATCTCTTATGTTTCAGGGTGAGCTAGATCCATCGTCATTTGTCTCCCTTACCTCTGGGAATCAAATAAGACTATATGACATTAAGGGAAAAGGAATGAAAGAGGGAGATGATGCAGATATTGTCGTCATAAAGAAAGAGGAATGGAAAGTAAAAGATTGGCATGGAAAAATGGACTATTCTATTTATGAAGGAATGACTTTCAAGGCAAAAGTTGATAAAACGTTTATACGAGGAGAACTTGTGTATGAGGAAGGTAACATAAAGGGAGGAAGAGGTAAAATGCTGAAACGATCCTAATTATTGTTTCAGTATTATAAAGCATTTCCACACGATTTCTATTTTATACCATTTTACATTTTTATTAGAATTATTACAGTTTATTTTTGTATAACAAAAATCCTATCGTATTAAAGTTAGTCTAAAAATAGGTATATTTTTAATATAAAGAAATATTTATTACAAAATAGGTACTTTAATATATTACTAATTAAATCAAGCCTTAAATTTATCTCCAATGATTAATATAAAAAGAAACATTTAGTCTCCAGCCAATTCATTTCCTTGCAAAAGGTTCTTTTAGGAACACTGTAATGTTAATTAGTTTTTAACTTTTTATGAGTTCTTCACTGCATTTTAACACTTTTCAGTGATATCTTTTTATATGATTTCTACACAATTGTTAGTGATCGTAATGGTAATGGTGATAAAAGGACTAAGCGGCATGAAGGAGTTGAGGGTTGACGGAAGGGGAACCTTCAACGCTGAAGGAAGGCTAGCTCTACCAGCCTTTTATGACATGCATTTCCACCCTGAGAACGCCTTCACTCTCGGATTAACTGGAGAGAACTCTTCATCCACTCTTAAGGAGGCGGTCACTAAATGGAGTAAGGTCAGAGATTCCATGAGCGTAGAGGAAATTAAAGACAGGATGAAGAAGGCCCTTCTTTTGGAGCTTTACCATGGTGTAACCCATGTTAGAATACACGTTGATATGTGCTCCAAGGATATCCGGTCAGTTAAGGCCGCAGTTCTGCTAAAAGAGGAAATGAAGGAAATCATGGACATACAGACCGTTGCTTTCCCAGAACAAAGCTTGTTTAAGTGTGGGAATAATTTACTTTACGCTTCCCAGTTCACTGACTTAGTTGGAGGAAAACCCGACGCAGAGGATGATGTGGAAATGTCCATAAAGCACTTGTCTCTAGTCACATCGGTTGCCAAGAAATTGGAAAAGAGCATGGATATACATATTGACCAAGACGCAAGGAGAACTAGATTTGCGGAGTACTTACTTTCAATTGCTGAGAATCACGTTACTCTGTCTCACATGTCTTCGCTTCACTATGAAGACGATGATTATGTTAGGAAAATATATCAAATGATCAGGAACAAGAAAGCCTCGGTTGTCAGCGCTCCTTTAACAGCAGTATATCTTGCGGCGGAAAAGGGATATCCAAAGGGAAGGGGCATAACTAGAATAAGGGAGATGATGAAGGAAGAAATCAACGTTTGTTTGGGCAACGACGACCTTCAGAACGTTTTCTACCCGTTTGGTGCAGGAGACATTTTGCTTTCAATGTTTATGGCAATAAACCTAGAACAATCCTTTACTGCAGACGATTGGATACCTTTGGTAACTACCAATGCAGAGAAAGAGTTCAGCCTCATTAATGTTCCAAGTAAGGACTTCGTGATCCTCGATGCCTCGTCATTCAGGGAACAGATGTCTACGATGGCTCCTAGATTCATGGTAATCAGAAACGGGAAAATATTAGCTAAGACTAACAGAGAATCAAGGTTAATAATCAACGGATCTTCGTTAAATCCGTATTTATTGATGAAGTCGCTTACAGACTAGATGAGATAGCTTATGTCGTGCATAATTACTTTCTCCCCGTATACACTACATAAATATACATAAATTAGTTTGGTACCTAACCGAGCATCTAACATAAGTCGCTCTAAACTTCTCTGTTATAATTTTTCTATTTTATTTTATCTTTATATTATTTCTATATTAATATTTTATTTTAAATTTTTTCATTAAGCCTAGATATTTAAGTATGTCATTCATAAACGGAATTAATATTTACCACATATAACTCATACGCTCAAGGCATTTCTCTATGAAGATATCTTTACTATTTCGAGAATGAAAGAGCCCCTTCAATTACTATGAAAAAATATAAATTTCCCCGTAATATGAGAAAGAGCTAACATGAAAATAATTCATGGATTATCCCTTTATTCTTGAAATCTTTTTATAAGATTATCTTTAATCTATTTATACTATTTTAGCGCTAGGGAAGACATGGACGGAAAAGCTCTTGAATTACTAAAGAAGGAATTCAATGTAAAGGATGACCCAGAGACCTTACACAAATTTTCGGTTGACTATGGCATTATGTCTCCCGTAATAGAAAAGAAAAGGAAGCTTCCTTCTGCTGTAGTCTTCTTGCGCAGAGAAGATGAGGTTGAAAGGTTAATGGAGATAGTGAGTGATTTTAAGGTTCGAGTAGTTGAACGCGGAAAGGGTACAAATACGCTAGGAGGTGCAATACCGTTAACGGAGGAGAGCATAGTAGTTGATCTAAGTGGAATGAAGGGATTTTCAATAAACAAGCAGGAAATAGTATCTTCCCCAGGAACTCAATTCGAAGAAGTCGGAGTTGAGGAATTCCCTTTAGTTCCGACCTCTTTTTATATGGCAACTATAGGAGGATTTGTATCTGGAGGTTCTTTAGGTTTGGGATCATTAAGGAACGGTGCGGTTTGGGATAACGTCAAGGAGGTAACAGTTTATACTCCGCGAGGAAAGGTAAGCTTAAGCGGAGACGACGTGAAATCTGTGGTTCAGGCAGGAGGAACTAATGGCGTAGTGACCAGAGTTAAAATCAGGAGGATCAGAAGAGGTAAGTTAGGTGTTAAGAGGACTCCATTCAATAGTATAGATAAGGCGATAGACTTCGCCTTGGATCACGAGGACGCAGAACTAGTCAGCATAAGAAATGATAAGATGATGAGAGCAATGGGTTACGAAAGCGTAGGTAAGTGGAACGTGATTGTAGGAGAGGAAGAAGGAGACGGTGAAGAAGTTCCGTTCAGGGAGCTCATAACAAACTTTGCAGGTGCGTATTATACCGTAGTTAACAAGCTTAAGGTAAAGTACTCCTCAGTTGACCTACCACTATACAAGCTATATGAATTGCCAAGTAACTGCATGGTAGATGCTGAACTCTCTAGAAGCCAAGGTATTATGTTTTCCCATACTTATTTCCTAGATTGTGATCCTTCATTGAATGGATATAAATTTGACCTCCACTCAGTCCTAATAAACGACAGAGTGGAAAGTAACAGATTATCCATGATGATAAATTTCAAGAGAAATTATGATCCAGAGGACCTAATGAATCCTGGAAAATTGATTTTTCAGGACGGGTAAATTAAATTGATACTCAGTAACCTGACAACATTGGAAGGTAAGACAATTTCCATAGATTTAGAGGAAGGAGTCCAGCACGTTACGGAAAGTAAAGGAGAAGACATGGAAGGAAGACTAGTCCTCCCAGCTCTGGTGGATTCTCATGCACATATAGATAGTAACTTCCTCCTGGACGTATGTGAGGAGGCACAGACTGAGAAGTTCACGGAGGCACTTAAAGCGTTAATACAGTGTAAGGAGAACTTGACTGAGAACCAAATATATGCACTAGCTAAGAAATCTATCGAGACTTACGCAAAACATGGTTCTTTATTCGTAAGGACACACGTTATGATTGACGGTATTAAATGGAAGGAAAGAGTTAGGTCACTAGTCAAGCTAAGGGAGGAATATAAAGGAATAGTCAACTTGCAACTAATAGGATTCGTACAGAGCTACGATTACTACGACAGTGAAATGGAGGAGAGAATATGGAAGGCTATTGATATGGGACTGGACGGAGTTGGAGGACAACCTCATCTTCAGCCATCTATGGAGGACGGAAAAAGAATGATTAAGTCAATCTTTGACCTCACTGAGGAAAAGGGTGTCTTCCTTGATTTTCACGCTGATTATGCTGATGAGCCAGACTCTAAGTTTAGCGAAATCATAGTATCTGAAACCATCAAGAGAAAAAGGAAGAGAGTCTCCCTAAGTCACTTGACTGCACTCCATTCATATTACGATGATTACGCAAGAAGGCTCATGAGATGGATAAGTGAGGCTGGTATATCTGTCATAGTTTCTCCGATTACCGTTCTAGAGGAATCTGGAGCCCATGAAAACTATCCAAAGAGAAGAGGTCTTGCCAGGGTCAGGGACCTCCTTTCCTTTAAGGTTAACGTGGCTTTAGGTCACGATGATATACAGAACCATCTAAATCCTATAGGAGTAGGAAACATGATGCACTCAGCTTTTGCATTAGTCATAGGAGAGTACATGTATTTCTCTAAATATATACCACAAATATTTTTCATGATGACGTATAATGGTGCCAAGGTTCAAGAAGTACATAATTATGGCATAGGAGATGGAAAGGAAGCTAACTTGGTAATATTGGATGCCAAGAATCCATTGGAGGCGATCAGAAAAGTAGCTCCAGTTAAGATGGTTATAAGTAAAGGAAGAATACTTTACGAAAGGGATGAGAAAGAGAAATTATTTCTCTAAATCAAGAAGATCCCATGTGCTAAATGAAAAAGTATTGTGAATGTCTACTCCTCCACATTTGTATAACCGTGTTAAAAGATTAGGATAAAATTTACCGTAATGTCCCTCATAGCTAAGTTCTTTTTAATGATAAGTTAAGTTCTATTTTACATAGTTAATAGAACTATTTCATGAATATTTTAATGACTAACTGGTAACAATATTATATTAAAGAGATCAGAATCGTCATAATAAAAAATAAATATAGACTTATCAACTTAGTGCTTTAGCCTCCTATTTATATCGCTTAACTAAATTTTTCTTCTGATTCTCTCCAATCTTATTATTTCATTAATCTCTTTCTTTAGTTTGCTCATTTTTCTATTCATTGAAAAAGACAGAACGGGATCCGTCACAATTGACGCCGAGCCGGTTATCATAATCTTTCTGTCCTCTGGTTTAATTATCATTTTTCCCACTCCTTTTGGCTTCTGAAAGTTCATGATAAGCGTTATGGATTCGCTGTTGTTAACGTATCTAACTATGGCCCTCATTTTACCTAGAGTACCAGGCATAGTTACAGAGTACAAGTTTTCCTCTTCTTTCTTAGTTTCCTTTTCCGGAAGGAAGGTTCTTATCACAAAATCAGGATCGGATAATACTGCAAGTAAAACATCCTTAGAATATTCTACATCAAGAGTGTACTGAACGTCCATAATCTACACCTATAGTAAATCATCCAACTTAGTATTTCCACGTTTACCTTTAAATTGTTATCTAATAGACGGTCAACTTTATATCTATAAATGATAGTTGGATGTAGAAAACTCAGTGACAAAAGATTTTGTGCCAGATATAATTTCAAGCATTTTTATAGATCTAAGTTCAGATGAAGATTTTACTCGATTCGAAATCTATTTAAGCTAAGCGGTTGCTTATGACACTCGTGATAAATGAATTAACAAGGGACATCATAAGGGCAATGAAGTTTCCCACTGATGAAGATAAGGCCTTCAGATTACCCTCCGATTTAAGAATAGCTGAAAAGCTGGGTACCTCTTTCTTCATAGTTAGAAATAGTCTGGAACCATTAAGGAGGATGGGTTTCGGTTTAACTGTTGTACCAAATTATACTTACATAGGACTGAAAAAAGTAAAGTTACACTTTGAAGCCGACTATCAGACAATAAAAAGCATGACCAAACAGATAAGGGATGAACTACCATATTACATTGATGAATTATCAATTCTGTCCAGCGATCCCCTAGGTAGGAACATTGGAGGGATTGGAATTGTTTATATTGATGAAGATGATTTAAATAAAATATTAGAGAATTTAATGATAAATTATCCTAAATTAAATTTTCTTGGGCAGAGAGATTACTTTCAATTTAATATTAACTTAGATCCAGATGACAAAAAGATAATTGACAACCTTTTAATTCCTAGTTCTATAGAGAGGATTATTCTTAGGGAAGTATACAAAAATCCATTCAAACATATAAAAGATATGTCAAGAAGTGTCTTTTCAAGATATACCTCAGATACCTATAGAAGGATCAAGAGAATTCTGGACGCGTTCACCAGAGCTAAGGGATTCTTCCTTGAACCTTACTTCCCTACAACCAATCTAGAAGGTTCAACTATTTTCGTTATAGTTCTTGATAAGAAATTTATAAAAGGAAATGATGAAAAAGAGAAACTAAATCAAATGAAGAGGATTCTAGGTAAGAATTATCTATTTTACAGAGAATACTATTCTAACTCGTTGAGTTTCCTTTGTTATTATAACAATAGAAAAGAGTTGATAGAATTGAAAACGAGAATGATAGACGAAGGTTACGATAAGGCAATGATATTTGAAGATTTTCAACCAATTGTCCTTAATCCTAGAATTGTATAGGAAAAATAATAAAGTAATATTCTTATTATTATATTTTCATAGTGAGATAAAGATAACCAATGGCTAACTGTGTTTAATTCGATAAAAATTTCTCTTTACCAGCCTATATCAGAGATTCCATGAAAGAATTATACTTAAAATTAGACGAATAAATGAAAGTAATGTTTTAGACTTCCTTTTGCTTTATACATGTAACACTTTTTAGTTCTCACTTTGATACTAACTCTCACGGTATAGAGAATGAAAGAAAAAGAAGAAGCTAGTATATCTATACCTTGATAACCTTCAACAGAGACGCTGCTAACTGCAACCTTGATACTGCATGCATAAATACTCTGCCTGGTCCAGTTATATTAACGAAGAATAAGCCCTCTCCCTCCAAGCCGGATAGAAGCATGGTTTTTAGTCCACCCACTCTAGTTATGCCATAAGACATGCCATCATCAAAAGCAAGGAGATGGGAAGCTTCTACTTGAACTTGTTGTCCTTGTACTAGGTTGAGTTGTACTACTCCGCCTATTGCATGTAACCAGACTACTCCATCTCCAGAAAATCTGGCCATAAATAGTCCTTCACCGCCTAATATACCAGCAGATAATCTAGCTAAGCTAGCACCATAATTTACAGAATTCTCTGCTGCTAAAAACGAGGTATGTTCTACTAGAAGTGAGTTTCCATTAAGTTCTATAGGAATTATCTTGCCAGGCATGAATCCAGTCATAGTAGCTATTCCAGGACCTTCGAGCTCGGCTACGAAGAAATCGCTACCTGTTAAAGATCTGCTTAATGACTTCAAAATTCCTCCTCTGGCTTTCATATCGAATTTGACTGAATTATCCTTGTATACCACATGCCCAGGCTCAGCATATACTTTATCTCCTTCCTTCATATTAAGAGCCAGAACCTGCATCTCATTTCCTAAAATTGTATAATTTATCATAAAATGAGGTAACATTGAGTAAGATTAAAAATTTTTTGTTAAGAATACTAACTTAAATTGATAATATGAATCATATTTGTTTTAATTAAGACTTTATAGCTAACATTTAATATTAAACAAATTATAATAGATAATATAAATAGTATCTAGATTCTAGTCTTTAAAAATAATTTATTTCATATTAGATAGAATAACAGAGTAGGGTATGAAGAATACGTTAATTATAGGAACTAAAATCAATGCAGCAGATATTATTAATATTATGCCAAATATCTGATCCTTCTGAAAGCTGTCCCTTATTCCTTCATACCCTTTCCTGAAGATCTCACTTCCGCTTCCAGACTCTGGAAGGGCTGAAACTGAAAGTATAATTGCAATCACCAATATAATTGAACCTAATGAACCTAATTTTATTGAACTAAGTAAATTGTCTATCAAATAAGCACCGACTATCATGACAGTTATGCTGAAGGAGTTATTTGTTCTGTAACTCAGAGGCCTCATTAAAGTGGGCGTAATGCCTCCTAAAGATGATCTTACCATGGATTGAGTAATCAGTAGGGTAGAAGCTAAAGCTATTCCCAAAACTAGTCCAACTATGACTGATGCCAAGATCCCGTTTCCTGATGCTATCAATGGAGTTCCTATGACGATGGGAATCAAGACCCATACTGCTAAGTAAAGTATTGAAACTATAAAGAGCACGAAGTTAGATAGTAATACATCCAGCGCCCTCATGTAGAGAGGTCTCCCTCCACCGTGTCCAAAGTGACCCATTGGGCTCATAGGACTGATGAATTGAACATAGATATTAAAATTGTTCTCTATAGAAAGGTAACTAGAGATAGACTTTTAATAATTATAACATGAGTTCAATTTTCTCCTTTTTGCATAAAGAAAAATTCTTTTAACTTCAATTATATTTAACGAAAAAGCAAATAATAGAGCTTTATAACTATATGTCGTTAGAACGTTAAAGTGACACAATGTTTAGTTTCTTTCAAAAAAATTTTATTAAAGTATACGTTTAATGTAGGTCATGAATAATAAGGCTAACTATTTCGGATCTTTCCTATCATGGATAATGGATTCATATGATCTTGGGGCAGTGGTAATAACTGCAAGTATTATAGAGAAGCTTTTCTATCCTTCGTTGGGGCTTTTGGGTGCAGTTCTACCTATAGTTTTCACCGTAGTTTCCAGACCATTAGGAGGATTCCTCTTCGGTCTAATTTCAGATCTAAGAGGTAGGAAGTCTACCTTGATCTTGACTGTGCTTGGATACTCTGGCACTATTGGTCTAACAGGTTTGCTTCCTACATTCTATCAGGTGGGAATCCTAGCCCCTATATCCTTATCTCTGTTAAGGATAGCACAGGGGATTTTCATAGGAGGAGATGTATCATCTAGCTTCACATTAGCTATGGAGAGCTCCCCAAGGAGAAGGGGAGCACTATCAGGACTCATGCAATCAGGAACCTTAGTTGGCTTCGTGATAGTCGACTTCATTTTCACGGAATTAGCTCCACAACCTTTTTTCGTAAACTATGGATGGAGAATTATCTTCTTAATAGGAGTTATTCCTGCTATTTTAGCAGTAATAATAAGGTCTAATTTAACTGAATCTAAACTTTATCAGGAAGTAGATAAACGCTCTAGGACTGCGGTGATTCAAGGTCTTAGGCCAATAATACAAACCATAGGCGTTATGATAGGATTTTGGATAATGATATATGCTGGTCCTCAATTCGTACCAGTGCTTTTAGGAACTGTAATGAAGTTGCCTCCAACTGTCTATGGTCCATTGGCTCTATTCATGAACTTAGTAGGAATACCTTCAATGGTAATTTCAGGTGCTCTGTCCGACAAAATAGGTAGAAGAAGCGTGGGAATAATAGGAGCCATGTCTTCAATAATAGTTTCAGCAATCCTCTACTTGGGCGTGCAGGCTGGTTTTCCACTACTTTACGCTATACTCATATTTGGCTTTGGAATAAATCTACCATCTGCAATATCGCCGGCTTATCTATCGGAGAGGTTCACCACAATTAGCAGAGCAACAGGAGTTGGGTTCTCCTATAACGGAGCATTCATAGTTGCTGGGTTTTCGTCTATTTACATTTCGCTGTTAAGCAGAGTTGCTTCGCCTTATGTGTCTGCATTTATAATAGTGACTGCAGGAGCTATCATATCAATCACATCCCTACTGGCAGGACCAGAAACGCTCAAGAATTCTCAACTTAAGATAGAGCAATCTTGATTTAGGTTCAATATTCCTCTTATTAACTTTTATATATGCCAGACGTTTTTCTTTATAATTTCCGCCTTTCTAGTTCAATTACTTTATCGAGATTGATAGAGAAGTTTTACAAAGATACTAAAAGCCTCTTCACGGTAGAGGGGAAATGGGATCAATAAATCATTAATTAATGTACAAACTTAAAAGGTAAGATCAATACTATTAAAAGGAAAATTACATGGTCAAGGTTTGTCCAAACTGTGGTTATAGTAACGTAGAAGAAGCTAAATTCTGCGGAAAGTGTGGCTATGATTTGCAGAACGTTAGCGTTCAAGCACATCACAGCAATCCTAATCCATTACCCTCTTCCTCTTCAGTCATAGGGCCAAAATTTCCCATTAAAGCGATTATAGGTCTCGCGGCTATAGTTGTAA
Organism: Sulfuracidifex metallicus DSM 6482 = JCM 9184; assembly: GCA_032834875.1. Taxonomy (NCBI): domain Archaea; kingdom Thermoproteati; phylum Thermoproteota; class Thermoprotei; order Sulfolobales; family Sulfolobaceae; genus Sulfuracidifex; species Sulfuracidifex metallicus. The sequence goes on along the minus strand of CP135238.1, from coordinate 1,680,308 downwards.
TTTTAATTATAATTGTTGGTTTAATTTCAGTATTTATACAGCCAAATGGAGAAATAATAACACCTTACCAAGTTTCAGCAGTAACTGGTGGAACGTGGCAATTAGAAGGTAACAACACGTTTTACATTAGCGTAAATAACAACAATGTATCTATAAATTACTTTAACGGTAGCAAGGAGTCAATACCGATCTCGTATATCACAACCGACACTCAGTTTCCTTTTGGAAGAGGATTAATATCAGGTCAGATTGAAAATATGGAAGGAACAGTAAACGGAACAAAAGCTACAATGCTGATATATAAGCTATGTTATCAAAACGAAACTTATGCTAACTATACTTTCCTGACTTTGAGCTTCCTCCTTGGAGTAGGTGGACATGAAGTTTTCAACTCTAATCATACTTGTTTTATAGATAATATTACAAGTAAAAGCACTCCAGAGTCAGTGATAAGCTCCGTAAGTAATGGCAAGCTAACCTTCGTTGGAGTTGCGGGAATATATCTAAATAAAGAAGAATTGTTAAGCCTTCTAAATGACACAGGAATTTAAATGAACAGTTTTTATTTATTACTTGATAAAATTTTAATTAGGTTTTTATATTTTTACTTTTCTAATATTTATTGATTAATCTAAAAATCTGCCATCTCTTTCCTTTTTTACGTCACATGAAATTGTGTACTTACTATATTAGAGCTTCTTAACAAGTTAGATGATAAGAAACCAAGGACTTATGCTTATCATCTAATATTTCTTGTACAGTTGCCTTGTCCTTTTATATGATGAAAATTATTATCTGTAATCTTGTTGAGTCAGAATACTGAAAGAAAGATCTAATTCTTTACAATATAAGTAAGTATATTCTACATTGTTTTCCGTGTACTGTATCTTGAATCTTGGACTAACGTATATGATCTTTCTTCAAATAGAAAAATAGATCTCTGATTATAAAAAGAGAGAAGGCAAGGCGATTGAAGTTAGCTCAGATGTACAAAAGATTTAGTATAATAAGATACTGTACACGTTTCTCTAAGCTTTGGAGAGACACTATCATAAATATACCCTAACTGCTCCTGAATTCTAATAAGAAAACTAGCTATTATATCTGAAGTGAGATGAAATGATATGCCTAAACTTCATCCTGTTATTTATTCTAGGATCGTTCTTGATAATTACTCTCTTTATTACTTTCAGAACACTGAGAAAGCCTTCATTCACAGATACTCTTGTCTTCCTTTCGTTATATATCGCGTTTTATTCGTCCATAATTATTTATTACGTTGGAGGTAGCTTAATACTTTCAATTTTAGTGTTAATTAGCATCGCTATAGTCGTAGTTGTCTTCAGGGTCTTGAAATCCTTGAAGATAATTAATTGAAGGTTTTTCTCTACTTACTTTCAAGTCAATTAGAGAGAAAAGTTCAACCCTTGGATTTCCTTTCCCTGATTACTACGATTATGGTAAGAAACAATATAATAGTTGCCACTAAGATAAGTAAGAATAAAAATTCCCCGTCTTTCAATTGAATGTAAACTTTCTCGTTTATTGGACCGTTAACCGTAACGTTGGCTCCGTTACTAACTTTATATGTACCCACCCAGTTAATGTTTGCAAATGGTATAGAAGGATAATACAACGATATTGTCTTCCCCGCTTCAACCCACTCTTTTTCAGTTCCGTTAGGCATGACCAACTTAACAAGATACTCCTTTGTATAATTTGGTGTTATATTTTCTGGAAAGTTCACTTCAAGAGTATTATTGCCGTTTAGTACATACCTTTCACTTATATTATTTATTATTGATGGGAGAGTCAAATTGCCTCCTTCTGGAATCCAATAAGTTATTGACCCGTTAGGAAGATTCACGCCTACTTTAACATACTTCTTATAAAATAGAGATATATTATAAAATGAGAAGCTATCCTTAGGATACACAGCAAAAGATTTGTTTAAAGGAATTAACCTCACTGTGTTATTATTTAATGGAGACAATTTTTCAATTAAAGGCGAAGTAATATATCCAAGGCTTTCATTCAGAAGCTTTCCATTTACCAAAGTGTTAATTTCCAGAAAAGTGAAGGGAGTATTAGGAGTGAAATTGTTTGCCAGAAACATTGGATTAGCGTTACCGACATAGACATTGATTTCTTTAGATAGAGAGACGTGGATTCCAGCAGATTTCTCAGCGGTGACTAAGCCAAAGTCGTAAATGAATGGAAAAGAAGTGACTTTTGAATTATTGTAAAAGAGAGCTAAGGAAGCATTAATCTTAGAGAAATAAGATACCGATCCACCGCCAGGACCACCGAAGACTAACTCTACATCATAAGGACGACCTTCAGGCGTTAAGGTTGGAGCAACCGTAATAAAAGACGAGGAAACATTCACGGGAATAGTTACGTTATCGAACCATATTATTTTAGGTAAATAGAGAGTACCGTTCTCAATGATCACGTAACCGAAACTAAACTTCAGGTAGTTTTCACTCCGCGATACGTTCTCTAACAAGTACCCCGAAAAAGGATACTCTAAACTTTTCCAATTAGTAGAGTAAATGTATACTTGACCTTGAGAAGAGTTATATATCTTACCAATTCCAATTGCAGTTAGGGGAGAACACAAACTTGAAAAGTTCCATACGTTATCTATAAAAGATATCTTATTGTCTGATGTGTTAAATAATATCACATTTTGTATCCAGAAAGTATAGTTTTCTATTGCATTCTTTGATAAAACAACTGAGTTTAATTGCAAAGACGCTCCATATGGATAGTCTAGACATGAGCTGTTACTACGTATTACACTAACGTTAAAGAAACCTAAGACCTCCTTTGTCTTGATCATAAAGTATCTTATATTTCCGCTATCATTAGATACGCCAAATGATGCTATCCCAAGCGGTAGGACAGAATTATGTAACGCCTTGTTTATCTCTTGAGTAACTGGTGATGCATTAACTACAGACGCAATTGTAATAACGAAAAATAGTAACACTGCCATTGCAACTAATTTCATTATAAATAATGTGTTTGCCTTATTGGTTTAAACTTATCCCTTACATCTGTCTCACTTTATTTAAATTATTTGAATAGATTAGAAAATATAACTAAATATATTTTATATTATGAAATAGAAATCATTTTATAATAGAATCTTAATTATTTTCTAAAATTTTGAGAATGATATTCATAAGACTAATATAGAATCTAAAATATTAAAATCTAAAAATAATCTATTATAGTGAAAATAATCATAATATCTTTTTTAAAATAAAAATAATTTTATGTATTTTAGTTTATCTTAATTCTTCCTTCGATTTGTGATCCTGCTGAACAATAGATGTTGTCTGAGGGGTTTTCTCCGAAAACTTGGACAAATCTATGTTCCTCGACATCAACGCTATTAATACCATAACAAACCCTATGCCAGCAGCTACAAAAAATATAGCCTCGAAGGCAAAATCTGAAGGTAGCTTTACTGTCATATAACTTGTTATTCCATTCATAGTAACTGGATATACATGATATGTATAGTAAGTCGCTAAAAGGGAACCGGCTATTGATGGACCAAAGGCACCACCTATTAACCTAAAGACGGTGTTCATACCAGTTGCTACACCTAGCGATTTTCTCTCTATTGAGAAAGTGAGTAAATTTATTAGCACTACATTAAGCATTGATGAGCCTAGCATCATCATTGCTGCCAACGTTGTGATTAAAGCTTGACCTGCATTTGCTCCATTTATAGAGACTAAACCTAAGAGGAAGTAGAATACCGAAACTAAAGCCGAAGCTCCCACTAACACTGATTTTGTACCGCTTCGTACAACGAAACGCGAAGCTAAACCTGCACCAACTATCTGCATTAATGATACAGGCAAAAGCATCAATCCGGTTCCTAATATATCTAGACCGAATCCTATGGGGACTGGAAGCTCATAAAGGTAGGATAGAGACTGGTATGCCATGAACATACTTATTCCTGCAACGAATGCAGCAATGTTAGCAACTAGGACGTTCCTCCTCTTCAATAGCTCCGTCGCAATTAAAGGGAATTTTGCCTTACTCTGATAGAATATAAAGCCTGAAAATAGAACTGCACCAAATATTAATGTACCAAGGAACTCTAAAGATGTCCATCCCCAATTAGGTGCCTCGGAGAATGATAGAGTCATCAAGCTTAGCGAAGCTCCCATCATTACTACGCCAGCATAGTCAATCTTGCTTCCCTTATTAACATATCTAGACTCTTTAATGTATTTAATTGTAAGAAAGTCAAGTAAAATTACGAAAGGAATTACCGTGTGATAAGTGTATTGCCACCCAAAATTCTGTGATACGTAACCAGCTATTGGTAAACTTATGGCAGAGCCTATTCCGAACATCGCACTAACAGTACCTTGGGCCTTAGGAACTAATCTGGGAGGAAACTCCTCACGTATTATACTAAATGCTAAGGGAAACATACCCAAGCCCATTCCCTGTAGAACCCTAAATGCTATGAAGGAGTCGAAGTTAGGAGCGAAGCCGTTCAATGTAACTGCAACTGCATAAATTGATATTATTATACTTAATATCTTCTTTTTACCATAAATATCTCCAAGCTTACCTACTATAGGATTTGAAACTACTCCACTTATTAAGTAAGCTGTTAGAACCCAGCTTACCGTGGCTGAGTTGACGTTAAAGTCACTGGCAATTGTAGGAAGTGAAGGTATCAACATTGCCTCAGTATACATTACCATAATTGCTATGGGGGCTAATATGAACAAAGCTCTCTTAGCATATTTCAGATCGTACTCATCAGACATAGTTATCAACGAGGTAGATGAATTTATAAACTTATCTAAAATTTCATTTAACGAAAAATTGGATATTTAACCTTTAAATGGTTAAGGTTTCGTAACCCTCCTTTATTCTGTTCAAAACATATATGCCTCCTACGGGAGCAAACTCATCTACAAGTCCATCTTCTATATCTTCCTTATCTAGACCTACGTTTTTCATTGCAACTTCACAAGCGATCACTTTAACTCCTCTTTTCCTGGCTTCCTTAATAGCCTCTAGAATAGGCTTGAACATAACCTGCTTTTTGTTCAGAGCTTCGACTGCAGGAGTTAAGAATATCATTTCTATATATATGTCTGGATCAGCCTCCTTGATCTTTGATGCCATTCCCACATTCGCTAATAACTTTGCCATATTCTCTCTTCCAGTCATGAATACGAAAAGTACTTTATCATTCATGAGATAAATGATGTAAAAGAAGTTTTTAAGTATAGATATTATGATTCTCTAATCATTTTATTGATATATTCCTTTTAATTTTTTAACAAAAGAGTGGCTATAAATATTTACAAGGATCTATAATTCAATCCATTTTGTTTGGAGCGATCAGTAATCGCTTTATTCTGAGTCTTTCAACACAAAAAATGCTGAACCTCTTAAAGTTTTTTATATTAAAATCAAACATCACGAAGTATTTTTATGCTATTTAAGAAGAATCTAAAATCTGAAGACGTCTAGGCTCATGTCTAATGCTTTAGAGGAATGGGTTATGAAACCGCTAGATATCACATCAACTCCTGTGGATGCGTATGCTCTAACGTTATCAGGAGTTATGTTACCAGAAGCCTCTAATATTACCTTACCCTTAAGCTCTTGTACAACTTCCCTGACCTCTTGAGGAGTCATGTTGTCCAAGAGTATGGCGTCTACTCCTTCTCTGTATGCTTTCATAGCATCTTCCAAGGAAGAGACTTCAACCTCTATTTTCTTGGTAAAGCTACTGATGGACTTTGCCTTCCTGATGCTCTCCGAGACTCCTCCTAAGAGAGAGATATGATTATCCTTAATCAAAACTGCGTCAAATAACCCTAACCTATGAGGATCTCCTCCACCAACTTCTATAGCGTATTTTTCTAGATCCCTAAAGCCAGGGGTAGTTTTTCTAGTCCCGGCTATTCTCACATGTTGATTAACTTCCCTGGCATTCTCTACCATTAACTTGGTTGCAGTTGATACACCAGATAGTCTGGAGATCACGTTTAGTACAGTCCTCTCTACTGCTAGAACTACCTCTCCGTCTCCTTCAAAAGTTAGTACTATATCGTCCCTCTTAACCTTGGAGCCATCTTCCCTGTAATTCCTCACTTGTAATCCCATGTATTTTAAGAAAGGTATTACCACTCTAACTCCACAAAGCACGCCTTCTTCCTTTAGTCTCAATTGCGCTACTGAATTAATACCTGAAGCAAGCCTACCTGTGATGTCATCAGGATAGGCATCCTCCTTCAGGAACGAGAGTAATTTTTCCACAAGAAAGGAATCGAGCATTACTTCTTAATTGCTGAGATGAAGTTCTTAAATACTAGAGTACCGTTCTCAGTATGTTTAACTTCCGGGTGAAATTGTACCCCAAATACTGTATTGTCATGGTTTACTATAGCTTGTACTTTAGAGTAATGGCTTGATGCTAGCACCTTGAAACCACTCGGTGGTTCTATCACCTCGTCCCAGTGACTCTCCCACGCATTGAACTCTTTGGGGAATCCCGAGAGTATGGTATCATTGTCTTGTATTTCCACCTTGATTAAACCATATTCTGGTGAAGTTGCCTTCTTCACCTTGCCTCCTAAGACATATGAGATGAGCTGATGACCTAGACATATACCTAGCTTAGGTATATGTGTCTCTTTCACATACAAGGGGGAATTCCCCATCTTGGAGATCTCATCTTTCACTGAGAATGGCCCGCCGCTGAAAATTATCCCGTCAAAAGAATTCAGCTCTTCCACTGGTCTATCGGTGGAAAACACAGCGGCTTCAACTCCTAGGTACTTCAGGTTCTTCAATATTAGATGATTATATTGACCACCGTAATATATTAACGCTATTTTCACGTTAGTCTTTTTGAAAACTAATTTATAAATATGAGGTTCTAGTTCATATCATAAGATTATACTGAATATAACGATTAAATGACATTATATATCATAGATTTAAGTGGTTCAAAATAAGGTACACATGCTATGAGACACTCACTAGGGAGTTCATCTTACCAGCGTAACAGTATATCATTCCTCATCCAATCCAGCTAGAGAGTGAGATTTAAACAGTATGTATACAGAACTTTTATAAAAATAATATTCATCAGATCTCGGAGACCGCTACATCAGCTTTTAGAGATTGACACAATACCAGAATAGGTTTTAAATATGTATATGATCAGATGATTATTAATGGATGTGGGAGAACTTATAAAAAGAAAACCTGTTAAGGTTACCCCCGATTCCTCCATAAGGGAAGCTTGCATCATAATGAAAAAGGAGGGAGTAGGTTCATTGCTAGTTGAGGATGGAGGGAACCCCGTAGGTTTCTTCACTGAAAGGGACGTAATAAGAGCCGTTGCAGATGGGGTTGGACTAGATGAGAAAGTATCGACGGTCATGACTCAAGGAGTCGTTACAATTCAAGCTGATAAGGACGTGTCTGAAGCAATTTTGTTGATGAATAATGAGGGAATAAGGCACTTGGTTGTCGTGGACAACCAAGGTAAGGTAATTGGTGTTATATCGATGCGTGAAGCTGCGTGGGCTTTAAACTCGATTACGTTGGACTCTTCCGCGTGGTAGACCTATATTTAAAAGGTTAGGAAGCGAAATTAATAGGAGATGATAGATCTTTACAGTAGTGGGAAAGGTATCCCTTTCGTTTTTCAGGGGGCCTATTACCCTAAAATATATTCTAAGTTGAAGGCAAGCAACTTGGTTCAATTGGCAGGTGCTATCGAGAAGGCTGACAAGTACTCCATTTTCTATCATATATTTCATCCAATATTTACGTCCCATCTGGTTGCGGAGGACTTACCTAATGACTTTGCAGTATGGATAGACCAGTCGCTTGGATTAAGGGAGCTTGCAGAAAAAATAGCTGATATCCCAGGAGCTGAACCGCGAGACGCAGAAGACGTAAGAAAGGAGCTCATAGAGATCATAAACTCGTATAAATCTGTAAGGGAAGGCTTAAGACCATTTGTCTTCGTATCTTGTTATCCAATAGTGTACGACACCGGAAGGAGGGCTTCTACTTTAGCTGAGTTCCTTGATACAATAGCTACCATAGATCCTAGGGCCATAGTTTGGCATTTCGTTTCAAAAAGAATACTTGGAATGTCAAAAAAGAACGACTTCTCAGCATGGCTAGAGGAAAACTTCGGTCTTACCGACGTTGCGTCTAAGTTGTCAATAATCGATCCTCAAACTTACACCGATGAAGAGAGGTTAAGGGATGACATAATACAAACCTTGGAGGGTGAGCTATTATGATAGAAAAATACGCTTCTGTAGTAGGAGAGCAAGAAATAGACGGCATTGTAAAGATTGCGGAGAAGCTAAAGGGAGTCTCAGTACTCCATGTGAACTCAACTAAGGCAGGAGGAGGAGTTGCCGAAATCTTAAATAGAATGGTTCCCCTTATGAAGGATCTAGGGATAAACGTCGACTGGAAGATCATTAGGGGGATTCCGAATTCTTTAATGTTACTAAATCTTTTCATAACTCTTTACAAAACGGTACGGGTAGCCTTAACGATGAACAGTTCAAGATCTATGATAAGTGGCAAGAGATAAACTCCACTGAAGTACCACTGGATTATGACGTAATGTTCATACATGACCCTCAACCTGCAGGTCTTGTGAAGTACAAGAAGAACAACACTTGGATATGGAGATGCCATATAGATATTTCAAATCCATTTCCTCCGGTTTGGAAGTTCTTGAGCCATTACGTATCTCAGTACAAAAGTATGATAGTTTCAGTTCCTTCTTTTGGTAGGGACGATCTAGATATTCCACAGTTCGTAATACCTCCCTCAATAGATCCTCTCTCGATAAAGAACGGATTCATCCATGACGTTACAGTAAGGAGAGTACTGAGAAAATATGAAATAGATGAGAATAAACCTATAATAACTCAAGTATCCAGGTTCGATCGTGCCAAGGATCCAATTGGCGTGATAAGGGCATTTAAATTGACCAGAGCTCATGTTGACTCTCAACTTGTTTACGTAGGAAGCCCCGCATCGGACGACCCTGAAGGAGAGATAGTATACAAGGAGGTAGTAAAGGAAGTTGGAGATGAAAAGGACATACACTTACTAATGTTACCTGCAGGTAGCGATCTAGAAATTAACGCATTTCAGAGGGCTTCAGCAGTGGTAATGCAGAAGTCAATAAAGGAAGGCTTTGGTCTAACCGTTAGTGAGGCAATGTGGAAACAGAGACCAGTAATAGGTGGAAACACTGGTGGCATACCGCTGCAAGTAATACACGGAATCACGGGATACCTTGTTGACAGTGTGGAAGGAGCTTCCCATTACATGACTTTCCTGTTAAAGAACAAGGAATATGGTAATGTTCTAGGCGCGAGAGCTAAGGAACATGTAAGACAAAACTTTCTCATTACGAGAGAACTTAGGGACTATCTACTCACTATTCTGTATTCAATGGGCAAGACTCTATGAATCTTCTTTTATTTTAATACATTTTTCACTATAAAACCTATATCTAGGAGTTGGTCTAATAAAAACTTTTTTCTCGATATCATATGTATATTTAAAATTATAACGTATCGCCAGTTATGGCTACTATCCATATAGTATTGATTATAAGTATTTTATTTTAATAGAGAGATTTAATGACAATTAGAAGAAGCTCTATGTGCCTCGATATGGAAATTATTTTGGCAATATATGAAGGCCAAGAAAATAGATCTATAATAATTAAATCTTTGGGAATAAATTCAATTATTTTCGATAAACATATAGAAGAATTAATAGAAAAAAATATTGTAAAAAAGAAAGAAAATGGTTATTTCGAACTTACAGAGAAAGACAAAAAGCTAGCAATAAAAATAAAAAAACTATACGAAATATCTCAGAGCATTAATTTTATAGAAGAGGAGGTAAAACAGTATTTGGAGATCAGTAATTCACAGAAGAGTCAAGGAGTTAATGGAATTACTTAACGATATGAAGTTTAACGAAAGTCTATCAAAGACACAGTTGAGAGAAAGGATAGGAAATACGCACTTTAAGTTTGTAAAAGATATAGGTTTAATCATAAGGGAAAAAAGTTATTTCAAATTAAACAAGGTCAGTATACAACTTATCTCCTTCCTCAAGTTTACCTATTACTATCGCCCTGAAAGCTGGCGTCAAAGTTGATATATAAGACATTATGTCACTATAACTCTTCACTCTTTTGATTATCCCGTTCTTTATCACGTAAACTTCATTATCATCGCTAACTTGAACTTCTAGCTCACAAAGCTGTCCACTGCCCCTTATACATTGCCTATAAACCATATATAATTACTAATAGGTAGATCTTCTTAATATTTATAACTACTAGGCTTCAGAGTCTATTTAGATCTTTTTACTTACCTCTAAAAACACCATAATCTTAAAAATTGACCTTTTCGATGCCCTCTAAAGGTCATTCTATTCCACTAGCAGTTTTTAAAAATTCTTATAAGGTACTTATAAGGTATCTGTTATCTGATCCTATTTTCTATCAAACCTTCTACTCTTTTCCTGAATATGATTGAAAATATTGCTATAAACACGAGGAAAAATAGTAACAGATATGTTCCAGGTATAGGGAGTGAGTAAACGTCGACACCGCTTACCATCCAATCTATTGAAAGCAAAGTTGATAACACGTAAAGAGTCCACCTTACCATATCTCTCAACGAAGATTCTATGTTCTGAGTTAATCTTCTTACAACGAAAAGCCAAAGTAGTGTTATAGATATCCAAGTGAAGAGAAATAGCACTGCTCTCGCTAAAATTGTAAGATAATTAGGTAAAAATAGTTCAAGAAACGTCCCTATAACGTAGGACGAGAAAAGTAATGCTATACTATAAAATGAAAATTTTGTTAAAATTAGAAGAAAATAAGGATATTTAATCTTCACTTCCTTCTTGGAAATAGAAGCTATGATGTAGTCTAACTGAGATATAAACTGGATCTGGGAAATTTTGTATATCCATTTTAGAATTCTCTTTTCAAACAGCAGTAAAATGGAGGAAATAGTAGAAGATCCAGTAATGATCAAGGTAGACACATCGTAAGCTAAAGGAACTGAATAACCTAACTGAATCGCGTTAAGGGAGAGTATCAAACCGAATTCGCTTAGGGATATCATATAGAGACCTAACCTGAAAGCCTTCAGAAACTGGTCTCCAGTTAACCACGCCCCAAAACTAAAAGCTAGATATTTGATTACCATAAGCACTATTAGAAATGGTAATGCGTCCCAGGAAAATTGAAAGAAAGTCCCAGCGATTATGAAGAAGAAAATGAGGGAAAAGTCTCTAATTCCTTTTAAACTATCAACTACCTTCTCTGCGTTTCTAACTGCACTTGCAACTGATAGACCTAAAATGAAAGATCCAAGGGAAGATGGAATTCCAACTAAACCGCTTATTAAATTAAATAGAAAAATAGATGAGATTGCGGACAGGATGATGGCTTCACTGCCCAATGACACATTATACCTTATAAAATATCTTGACAACCCTATACCGATAAGGAGGGAAGCCATAGAAAAGAACAAGGTGTAAATTACGCTCTGTCCGAGCAGTGAAGCGAACAGTACGAAAACCATGACATCTTCTAACGAGCTTACCGCTAACATGAAGGATCTATCCTTAGGATCTATCCTTTTCTCGGACAACTTGTAAACGATGCTCGTGCTTGAGTCAATGCCTATTATCCCTATCATGACTGTTTGTATCAACGAAATGTCCAATAACCTAGAGATAATGAAGACCGTAGCCATTACTATCGACGTTTCTATAATAACTGTGAGGGTGACTCTTCTACCAATAGACTGAAGATTCTTTACGTCGAGAGAAGCTCCTATCTCGAAGGATACAAGTCCTGTTGCTAAAAGAGTCAGAAAGTCAAATAGATCTGTAGGATAGGAGAAACCTAGGTACTTCCCTAAAAACCCTGCAAGCAGATATGCCAACACTGGGGATAACTTCATCCTATTTAAAAGAAGCCCTAGTATAGAAGCGATGAACAGGACCAACGTCAGTCCTGCAGTGGAATTTTCCACATATAAATGGAAAAGGAGTAGAATTTAAGACTTCCTATATTTATCTTCAAAGAAGTTAAATTCTTTATTATGTAACATTATATATGAGAAACTTCAGTTGTAATTTTGAAAATAGTTTTCTTATCTCAAAAAGATTTTTTTAGATGTTTATTCATATCACCATATTTTATGAACAATTTTTAGCTGCCTCTTGGGCTTGACCTTACCAACTCCGCCCTTTAATCTAGACACGCCAATTCCGACTGCCATTAGGGATAGACCAAAAACTGAGTAAAGGGAAGGAATATCAGATGTTATAATTGAGTCTAGTACAGTACTAAATATTGGGATAGAAAAGCTTGCTACTGTAACCTTGTTTACTTTCTCGTATTTCATCATCACATTCCACAATATGAAAGTCACTGAGCCACCTAAAGTACTTACGAAAAAGAGATCTGTTAACGTTTCAAAGTTCAATTGCATCTCTAGCCCAAACAAGGGAGAAACTATTAACATCATTATTCCACCCAACAATAACTGAGAAGTATTTACGATCAAAGGATCCATGTCCTTCATCTTCCTATAGTAAACGGTGTAAGAAGCCCAGAAGAAAGCGTTTATAAGGGTAAGCTCGCTTCCTTCTAATTCGAAACCGCTAAGCAAGGGTATGCTATATATGCTTAAACCGAACGTGGCAACCAGCAGTCCTATTATTTCTTCTTTTTGAGGTCTCTCCCTAATTAGGATAAGTGCCAGAGGGAGGGAAAATATTGGCATGGAATAGCTTAAAACTGCGGACTGAGCTGGTGACACATATAGTAGACCATATCCCCATAGCACCGAGCTTATTGAAGTAAGTATTGCCAAGATTATGGTATCCTTGTTTATTACTATCTTCTTTACTATCATTAGAAGGGGAAGCCCAGCTATAATGTATCTTATTCCCATAAATAAGACGGGAGAAGAATGTTCAACTCCATCCTTTGCAAAATAATATGACAATATTGAAAAAATAATGTAAGGAACTAAATATTTTAGTATGTTCATAAACTGGTCTTTAAATAAGCCGTCTCAGACCTTCTTTTAAAGCTATTCTATAGGTTGACTGGCATTTAGCTGTAGAAGGACAAAGAAAATCAATAACTTTTATTTAAAACTTAAGATCAATTAGTAAAAATTTATTTCAAATTCACGTGAGAATAATAGAAGAATTTTATAGAAGTTACGAGTTTAGCTGAAATCTGACGAAGTTAACCTTAGGCTATCTTTTTCAGCCAAATTCTAGCCTCTTTAAGAAGTTTGGAATGAAGCCGTTCATGTTAGATATCTGACTCTTTATCCCCTTAAGCGGCATTATGACAACCTTTCCCAAGAGTCCGCCTAAGTCCACTATGCTTCCTGGTTTACCGTCTATGGGAACTAACCTAACGCCAAGAGATTTGTTTAATGATAGACCCAATGAGAGCTCATCCAGTATGAGCGAAGTAACCTCTGACTTATCGGATTCCTTGCTCACTCCAACCATGTCTATTCCGGTATTACAGACAGCGGACATCATAATCAAGGTTTCAAACGTGAGTGAACCAGAGAGTGCTGCTTCGGTCATTCCTGAGTCTTCGCTCACCGGTATGAAGGCTCCGCTTAGACCACCTACCGATGACGTTGCCATTGCACCTCCTTTCTTTACAGCGTCCAAGAGGATTGCTAATGCAGTTAGAGATCCGAAACCTCCTACCTTTTCTACTCCCATGGACTCTATAACTCTCGCAACACTGTCCATGGTTTTAGGAGAAGGTGCAAGAGAAAGGTCTACTGCTCCAAATGGAACCCCTAGAAGGTTAGACACTTCCCTGCCGACTAACTCTCCGAGTCTTGTTACCTTAAAAGAGTACCTCTTGATTAGGTTATGTAATTCTCTTATGTCGTTAACTGAACTTTTGCGTATAGCTGACTCTATAACACCTGGACCGCTAACTGCTACATTAATTTGCGCGTCAGGCATTCCCAGTCCGTGGGTAGACGAAGGCACAAAGGGAGAGTCTGGAGGGAGGTTCACCATAACAGCGGTTCTGGATGATGCATGAGGTTCCATTTGAAATATCTGAGAAACAAACTTCCTAACAGAGTCTAAATTGATCCCGCTAAATGTAGATCCTGCAGAAAGAACTCCAGCAACTCTAGTCGTGGAGTTCATTGCTGAGGACAGCGAAGAGAGATAAACCTCCGAACTCCTGGAAGTTCCTCTGTCGGCGAAAGCTGAAAAACCTCCAATGTAGTCTATCCTTCCCTTTTCTGCCATATCCTCCAAGGTCTTAGCTAGCCTCACTGAGAAGTCAGCTTGTGGCATTGGTTCCAACATGAATTGAATTGGGGACACCGAAACCCTTTTAGTTACTATACTAATTCCATACTTCTCCTTTACTTCATCAACCGCGTCAGAGAAACGTCTTATTTTCTCAATCTTAGAGAGAAGCTTTGAGATAACGTTCTCTTCTCTTGAATCAATTGAATCCATCGTGTTTATACTAAGCGTGACTGACCTGATGTCTAGATCTTCCTCGTTAAGCATCTTTATTACTTCAGTTATTTCGTCGGGAGAGAACATGGTCACACCCTTTCCATGTATCTAAATACGTCTATGTGGTAAAGTAGAACGTCAACTTTGAGCTCCTTTCCCTTGTTCTTTAATGACTCCCTAAGCTCGCCTATCTTCAAAGAGGAGTTTGATATGTCAACAATCATGATCATGGAAAAAACTCCCCTTAGTACGGTTTGAGATATATCCACTATGTTTACATTGTTCCTTGCCAGTTCAGTGGATATACCAGCTACTATTCCAGGCTTGTCTGATCCTACTACCACGACTACTGCAAGTTCCATATTTATGGGAATATCAATTTCACATTTAAAAATTGGAATGATCAGAAAGGTATCTTCCCCGAATTTCAATCTTAACATTTAATAAACTTTTTGTAATACATTAAAAATTGAATATAGAATCATTTTTAATTATAACTAGCAAAATGTATCCGCGTAAAGCTTTCTAGTTTCTGTTTCATTATAATCATAGAATCTTATACAAGAATTTCCTTAATGAGCCGATTTCTAAGGATAAACTCTATTTAAAACAAGGAGCTAATCCATGACATGAGACTAAATTTCACAGACTTCGAAAGTGAGGCTCTTAAGGATAACCCTTTAGGAGACCTATATAGGAGGAAGATTGCTGTACTAGAGCCTAACAACCCTGAAGGAAAACCATTGATTGTTTACCTGAGCGGGTTTCTAAGCTCTTCAATAGCTATGTTGAATTACGATCCTTTCTCGGAGAACATGAAAACCAGACTTGAAAGGATGATTTCCGAGGGTAAAACTAATGGCGTGATCATGGTTCTCCCTGACACTTTCACTAAAATGGGAGGAAATCAATTCCTTAACTCCTCAGCTGTAGGTAACTATGAAGATTTTATAATTGAAATTATAAAGTATTTTTCGGAGAAATATAACACTGATAAAGTTGCTCTAATGGGAAAATCTTCAGGAGGATACGGATCCCTGATGATTGGTATGAGACATAATGAAGTTAAAGCCATAGCGGATCACTCAGGCGATGCTTACTTTGAGTATATTTACATTCCAGATTTCCCTACAGCAATAGATAGGTTGAGGAAGTTTTCCTCTTGGAGGGAATGGCTCCAAAATTTCTGGAATAGAGAGAGTAAAAAAAGAAAGGACGAACTTACTACCCTCAATATACTGGCAATGGCCGCGTTCTACTCTCCTAATGGTATTGATGTTGATCTTCCCTTCGATTTGGATACAGGAGAAATTAGAGAGGATGTATGGAAAAGGTGGTTAGAAAAAGATCCCGCAAGGGTCGTCAAAAACCACTTCAATGAATTGAACAAGAAAAGTGTAATATTTATAGACGTGGGAAGAAGAGATGAGTATAACATCCAATATGGAAGCAGGATACTTCATTCGCTACTAACTAAAGGAGGCGTACCTCACATATACGAAGAATTCGAGGGAGGTCACCATGACACTTCCTTTAGATACGAATATTCAATAGCCATCTTGGAAAAGTATTTAAACAATGCTGAAAATTAACTAGAATGGAAAGCCTGCTTCAAAGAGTTAAAGAGAAAGGAATATCTGCAGTCTACGGCTACGAGGACTTGAGAGACTTATACGAATCTTACTATATTCTGGACTACGAAGGCTATTCCCAGATTAGAAAGAGAATTGCTTGGGAACTAGCTTCAACCCTAACGAGAGAGAGTGAAGGAAAGTTGGAGAGCTTTTACATGACATTGACCACATTGATAGTTTTCTTTAGGGAAGTGTCGTTTAAGATGGTCAAACCTTCAAAGGCAATACCATTGCTTAAGGAACTTGGAACACCACTTCCCCTGAAGTTCGAGAACTCTACCTTGTCTCTTGAGACTCCAATAAGAATAGAGGCTGACTTTGACTTTCAGAGGGTTGTTGGAAGAATCATGGGTAGAAAGGTGGAGATGGACCTCTTTGACGTACAATCCAGCAGGGAGGTCGATGGATTAAGATCGGTTAGCATGAAGGGACTTACGATAATTTTGAAATTAGATTATAGTCATGGCAAGGTTTCATTGATAGCAGATCTAAAGGTTAAAGTTGAAGACAGAGGTTTGGATAGGGATATAAAGGTAGAGGAACTCAGAACTGCGGTAGGGAGAAGCCTCAAGGAGATTCTTGGAGGTTCGTTTAACATACACTCTGAATTCGAGGATATGATATCCAAGGAACTTGAAGCTATGATAGAACCAATTCTTTCCTCCTATAGAAAGAAGTTAGAGGAAGAGACCGGATTCCAAGAGGTAATCCTGATTCCTGCAGATAGAGGATACTTGATAAATGTCTTAGAATCAGGCATTCCTCAGGAAAACATGATACAGTTCGTTGACGACATTCACCTTAGGGCGCTTTCAAGATTAAGGAAAGGTATAGATGAAATAAATAATCTAGAACTGGGAGATCTTTTAGACGACAAAGTAAAAATAGAAGGTGGTATAGTTCAGTATGGAAAAAGTAGGCTCTCCAACGCTCCAGTTCACGTAAAATCGTTGGTGATTATGATAGCTTTGATAGCATCTGCACAGCCTGGCTCACTAATTCTGGTAGATGAGCCTGAAGAGCATTTAAAAGATGAAGACGTAGAGAAGGTAGGAAAGTTCTTACTTTCGATATCATCACAGAAGTTAGTTATATCTACAAGAAACAAGGCCCTATACGAGAGGATCGCTTCCATCGAAAGAAGTTGACTTTTATTTTATTAATATTCTAAAAAAATTAGAAAGTGAGCAATGGTAATAAATATTTATTCTATCTATTTACATATAAAATTTATTAAAAATAATTTTAAACTTTAGCAATACTACTGAATCTTATCATCTCCTTTTAAAGATTTTCAATTATAAAAATTAACTTTAAAGCATTTTTCAAATTAAATCTTAATTTATAAACTCGAGGCAAATGTGCATGCATCATAAACTATCTAGAAATATATAGATATAAATAGATATAGGAGAGATAAATAGAATATTTTCAAAATGTTTAAAAACTATATTATTGAATACAGCTAAATGAAAGGCAATCCCTTCAAGTCCTTAGATGAAACCAGACTAAATTTTTTCCATTTCAAGAACTTGTTTACCACTGGTATGGGAGTATTTACAGATGGATACGACTTATCGTCGATAGGAATCGTACTGGGTTTAGTACTTTCTTCCTATGGAATAAAGGAGGGTAGTTCATCATATGTCCTTTATGACTCCCTAGTAGCAGGTTCAGCGTTGGTAGGTGCAGCTATTGGAGCACTGATATTTGGTCAATTATCTAGAATGGGAAGGAAGAAATTTTACGGCATCGACGTTGGTCTCATGACTGTAGGCGCGTTATTACAAGCATTGGCTCCTAACGCAGCTACCTTAATAGCAATCAGGTTTTTACTTGGAATGGGAATAGGTGCAGATTATGTATTATCGCCTATGATAATGGCCGAGCATACCAACGCCAAGGACAGAGGAAAGATAATTGCACTAGGATTCGGAATGTTCTGGGGTTTCGGCGCTACCACAGCTGCAGCCATAACGTTGTTGTTATCTTCAATCCACATATCTCCAGACATTATATGGAGAATCGTTCTAGCAGCAGGTGCAATACCTGCAGCGTCTGTTATTTACCTAAGGAGGAAAATTCCTGAGACGGCTAGATACTTAGGTAGAATTAAAGGGGATTTGGAGGAAATGAAGGAAGTAATAAGAGAAATAACAAACAGCCAAAATGTAAATGTGGACAATGACTTAAAGGATAACAAAACCCTTAGGTATTACTTTAGAAGGAACTTCAGAACGTTCTTCGGTGCTATGGTACTATGGTTCTTATTTGACATAGCGGCCTACTCTTCAATATTGTTCGGACCAACAAGTATAGCCAAGGTATTAGGACTGACGCCCTCTTTATTTCAGTTCGTAACAGAATTTGCATTCACTGTGCCAGGCGGAATTATGGCTATTCTGCTCATAGATCGCGTTGGAAGAAAACCCCTTCAGGTAGTTGGCTTCTTAGGTATGGCATCGTTCCTATTAGCCTTCAGCACGTATCTTTCAGTTACTGGTACTACTTTGGATATAAAGACTGGTGCTCTAGTTATAGGCCCTGCTTTCTCTCCTCTTCTAGGAATATTTTTATATGGAATGTTCAATTTCATGGAACAAGCTGGACCCGGCTCTATAAGTGCCTCAGGGATGTTAGGAGTTGAATTATCACCTACCAGAGTAAGAGGAGAAGTGCAATCATTTACAGTCGCTGCGGGAAGGATAGGAGCTTCCATATCATCTTTCATATTTCCCTCCTTGATGGCTACTTACGGAATATCCTTTGCAATTACCTTCTTGTCAATACTGATGTTTACTGCTGCGATTATCACTCTGTTAGTTATACCAGAGACAAGATCTAAGCCGTTAGAGGTATCATCAGGCGAGCTGGAAACTATTGAAGGTGAGAAAAACAAGGCTTAGAAAGAGGTAAAGAATATCTCAGCATTTTTATTTTATACGTAATTTTAAAATATTAGAAAATTATATATATATTTTCACATATAATAGAACTTATTTAATACACTACTCTTTACGAGGAAAGGTTAATTCACCTTTTTTCCTTCTTTCCTTTTTTGGAAAGCCAGCCTTAATATCTTCCTAACATTTTCATACGTATCTATCTTATCTAGATCCTCGCACGAAAACCAAGAGCCGTCAAGAAGATCTCCACCTACCTTTTCAACTAGAAATATTAAATCGTAATGGTAATGGATTTCATTGGGATAGTTGACAGTTTCCATGGATATAGTTAATGGCATCGGTTCCGGAGAGACCAGAGGATCCATTGTATCAAATTTATCTCCAATAACCTTAACCTTAATACCAGTCTCCTCTTGGAATTCCCTTTCAGCGGCCTCCCTAGGGGTTTCATTGACCTCTACATGACCTCCAGGGTAAAGCCACTTATTGAGTTTCTTGTGTTTTATAAGTAGAACTTTTTCTCCTTCTATAAGAATTCCTCCCGCAACAATGCACTTTTTCATAGTTTAGCAACTAACTACATTGATTCTAAACTTATAGGGATTACAGAACACTCTAATTTATGAAGATTGGTTACGCTATTTTAGGCCAAGGAACTAAGGCAACTGTAATAATTAGGGAAGGAAAGGCTCTATATCCTCAAAATAACGCGTTTTCTTGCCTCTTTGAGGATTCATCAAAAGTAATATCTGCAATAGATGAAATCTCATCTTTAAAAATGAAAGAAGTCCAAATAAAGAAGTTTTTAGCTCCAGTTTATCCTGAGAAGATATTTCTTCCAGCCGTTAACTTTAGATCACATTCCAAGGAATCTTCCATGAATCCTCCTAAGGAACCTTACTTTTTCACCAAGTTTAGAAACACGTTAGTAGGAGTAGGCGACCCAATAATTATTCCTCCTTATCTTAACAAGGTTGATTATGAAGGCGAAATAGGAGTCGTGATAGGTAAGAGATGTAGGGACGTAGATAAAGAGAGGGCTATAGACTGTGTGTTTGGTTTCACAATAACCAACGACGTTAGTTTTAGGGACTATCAATTCCCCGGAATTCAGCCATATGGACTAAATTGGGTAAAGGGAAAGGGCTTAGATTACGGTATGCCCATTGGACCTTGGATTGTAACTAAGGACGAGATCGACCTCAATTCCCTCAGGATTATTACCAGAGTGAATGGAAAGAAAGTTCAGGATGGAGCAATAGACGATATGATATTCGATATCCCATCCTTGATATCTTACATAAGTAAAGGGATAACGCTGAAGCCAGGAGATATAATAACCACAGGAACTCCTGCAGGCGTAGGGGAATTCGGAGATAAGAATTACCTTAAACATGGAGATATAGTGTCGGTAGAAGTTCCACAAATAGGCGTACTATGGAACAAGATAGAAGTTGAACCCTTAGAAAGTATGAAAGAACTTACGTGAAATTAGGTACGTTTCTAAGACATTAAGGCGTTTTAGTCCTAAAACATGAACGTAATTGAACTATTAATCTAGTAGTATTTAGAGTAAACCTTAAAATACTCCGAGAAACCGTCAATCATTTTCTTTTCGTAATATATTGAAATTATAACTACAGCAGTTGAAAGACCAGCTACAAACATTGAACTAAAATCAAAGCCTAAGGCGTACATAAGAAGGCTCACAGTTGTAAGCAACATGGAGCTGGAGGACGAGATTAAAACATAATAATAGCTATTTTCAAACGTCCTTAATAGGAAGCCTATCTTCCTCTCTACGTTTATAATAGAAGACAAGCTGTTCAACTTCATCCTAACCTTTGGCCACTGCTTCTCCAATTGCTTCATAAAAACATCTCCATTTATCTTCATGCTAGCTCCTATTATTGATTCCTCAATTAACGAGGATGCCTCCTCTGAGGAGAGGAAGTTAATAAGGCTCTTGAAAGCCAGAAAGATCAATCGATCCTCTAATTTCTCGTTTTCCTTCCTTACTACATCTAGCCTAGCCCTCACATAATATTAATGAAATTGAAGAAGCAACGGTAAGCAGCGTAGGTATTAAAAGGAACGCTAATTCAGTATTAACCATTAACTAGATCTTCATTTATAGAGTTTAAAAGCGTTACTAATTCTGTTTCTAATGACCTTATTCTTCTCAAATTCTCCAATAACCTCCTTCCTTTTTCAGTTATTTTATACTCACCATCTACCTCCTCTATTAAGCCGTTGCTGATCATCATGTTTATGTATTTCTTTGTTAGTGTAAAACTAAGATTTGCATTTTTCATCAGAGAAGATGTCTTATTATATCCTCTGTCTATAACCTCCAATATATCTCCTATTATTTCAGCATTTGACCTCTTAACTCTCATCGTTATCAGATCATACTATCTTCTTTGTCTTTATTAATCTTTTCTATATACGTATAAACTTTCTTCTATATACAACCTTCTATTCTACATAATAAAACTTCACTAACTTTTATATAGACTATTAATAAGGTAAAAGACTTGTACAGTTAAAATACTTTTTCCCAAAATTAGGAGGAATTATTTGTCTCTTTATTCTCCAGATCCTGAGTTTTGCTCTGCTGAACTTGTCTAGCTTGGCTTATCTTCTCTAAAGCTAGCTTCAATTTCTCAGCGTCCTTTTCTCCACGATACTTTGATACTAGCCCAATTAGAATTTCCAGCTCTCTTTGGGAAGGTTTTTCCTCCAGTAAAGGTACAATCTTCGAAAGGAAGTCCTTGTTTATAATATCTATAGATTCCATATATTCTGGAATGGTCAAGGAAGGAGAGTTCTTCATTAAACTAATTATAGACGTGGAAATTGAAACACTTATGCCTTTTATCTCGTTTAGGAGCAATTCGGCCTTATCTTTTCCCTCGTTCTTGGAGGCTTCCTTTAGTTTCTCCAATTTTCCAGCAAGTCTAAATCTCTGAAGCTCCAATGCTATCATGGACTCTCTAATCTCCTTTGAGGCTAGATACCTAATCTCATTACCATCCCTAAGAACGTTAATATCTCCGCTAAAGTAAAGATCTTCCAAAACTGCCGATAGTGTGTCTTTACTCATGACTAGCTTCATGTTTTGAAATAGCTCCTCCCTGGTTACTCCTGCAGGTCCTCCTTGAGCTACAGCCATCAATACTATTCTGTGCTTCTTATCAAGAAACTCCATCGTTTAATTATTAAGGGCTTGACTTAAATTATTGTCGTGAAGACATTAACTTTCTCATCTCCAGGTAAGATTCTTTGGATAGGAAGTTACACTGTTGTTTTCGGAGGCATATCCCATTCAATAGCCATAGATAAAAGAGTCAGGTGTAGCATTCTAGGTGAGGGAAATGGCGTTCGTTTCCACACTTCTTACGGAGATTTTCTGCCTGGACAAAACAAGTTGATTGATTCAGTGATCTCCGTTATTAAAGAAAAAGTAGGGGATGTGAAAAACTTAGAAATCAGCTTGATTAACGATACCGAATTCTTGATAGAGGGAAGAAAAACTGGTTTAGGAAGCTCCTCAGCTGCCACGGTCTCTCTGACAGCATGCCTATATTACTACTTGACTGGAAAACTTGACCTGAATGAGATACATTATCTTTCTCAGAAAGCTAACATTTTTAGACAAAGGGGGATTGGAAGCGGCTTTGACATAGCCACAGCAGTTTACGGAAGCGTAGTTTATAGACGTTTTTCTGATGTAGAAAGTAAGGATTGGTCAATAGAAGTTACTCCTATTCCAGAGGGATACGAAATGATCATGGGGTTTACTGGAAGGAGTGCAGATACAGTAAACTTAGTAACTGAATTCACTAAGATTAAAGAGAAACCCGAGTTCAAAGAAATTTTCGAGATGATAGAACAAGAGAACGAGATGGCTGTCAAATACATTAAAAGGAAGGATATGATAAGTGCCTATCCTCATATAAAGCTGGCTAGAAGCTACCTTGAGCTAGTTGCCAAAAGAACTGGTTTCCCATTGATGAGCGAGAATGAAAAGAGGATAATAAAAGAAAGTGAAAAAAGGGGAGCTCTAATAGCCCTTTCCCCTGGCGCTGGGGGTGGAGATTCCATATTCGCTATAGGTGAGTGCTTAAATGAAGTTTCAACGTTGTGGGAGAGAATTGGCATCAAGGTTATAAAAGTGAAAGAAGATATGGGTTTGAAAAAGGATGCTTGAAGGGGAGGCAGAGGCTCCATCTAACATAGCTATCGTCAAATATTGGGGTAAAAGAGGTGACCCGAAATTAAATTTACCACTTAACGATTCTTTCTCTATTTCCCTTGATGCTTTGAAAGTTAAAACTAGGGTTACGTTCGACAAGTCATTGATGAAAGACGAGGTTATAATTAATGGAAAAAAGTTGCCCGAGGACAAAACCGTTGAATATGCTGGGAAGGTCCTCAACAAGCTAAGGGAGATATCTGGAACGAAAATTTACGCTAAAGTAGAATCTTACTCCAACTTCCCAGAATCAGCTGGATTAGCCTCCTCAGCTGCAGGAATAGCTGCCCTTACTCTTGCATCGGCTAAGGCGTTAGGTCTATCCCTAGACACTAAGGAGTTGTCCATAATAGCTAGAATCGGATCTGGAAGTGCGTGTCGGAGCGTTTTTGGAGGATTCGTAATCTGGCATGCTGGGACTTCTGATAAAGGAGATGATTCTTTCTGTGAAAGCATGTTTCCTTATGACCACTGGGAGGAACTCGTAGATATCATACCTATATTCAGCGAGGAAAAGAAGCAAGTTTCCTCCAGACAAGGAATGAAGCTAACCACCACATCTTCAGCCTTGTTGAAATGTAGGCTAGACTTCGTCAATAACACTTTCACAGATGTAATTGAATCAGTTAAAAATAGGAATCCACAGAGATTTTTCCAGCTTACAATAAGACATAGTAACAGTATGCACGCAGTTATGCTGGACTCATTTCCTCCTTTAATCTACCTAAACTCCTTCTCACTTGACGTAATAAGGGCTTTCGGAGATGGAAACATAGCAGGTTACACTTTCGATGCAGGACCAAATCCTCACATCTTTACGTTAAGGAAAAACTTAAACGTAGTAAAGGAAACGTTAGACAAATTGGGTGCAAAGAAAATAATCATCTCTGGAATATCTCCCGGACCTAGGCTAGACGGTTTCTAGAACATTTAAGAAGAATAGTTATAAAGGCTAATTTTACCTCCTCATGCCCTTTCATAAAAGATTATAAAGCCTCCTCTCTGTTCTAGATGATGAGATTATTAATAATAAAAATAGATTTTATTCTATTTTTATTTCTTTTTAATTACGATAATGACAGATGTGTATAGATTTAAAATCCTATTTATTTTTAAGTGAATTCGAGTGAAACTCTCGGATGGTGCGTGAAAGTTGTCGAGAAGTGACATTTTAGACCAATTAAAGAGTGGCAACATAGATTACGTTAGAGTAGAGTTCATAGATATTTTAGGTAACACGAGGGCTAGATCCCTTAGGAGAGCTGAATTCGAAGAAATATCAAATGGTCTTAAGGGAGTTCTGTTCCCTGAAAGCTTGCTTATTCTAGATTATCAAGATAGACCAATTAAATCTAAGTATGATGACGTAATTGCCATACCCGATCTGAACACTTTCGTAATGATACCGTATCTGGAAAGAACAGCAAGGGTTCTATCATTCATGAACATGCCTGACGGTACGCCTTCACCTTACTGTTCCAGAACTATATTGAAGAAGGCTACCCAGTCCTTGGAGGAATTGGGATTTAGAATGCACGTTTCATTTGAACCTACTTTCTATCTCTTGAAAGAGAACACTATGGAACCTGCGGACTCAGCTAAGGCTTTCTCGCCGGAAGGCCTTATGGAAGAGCAAAACTTCCTGAGGAACATGATTAAGAATTTGGAAAACGTTGGCGTTCAAGTGGAACTCATTAACAAACATTATGGACCAGGACAGTACGAGGTGTCATTTGCTAAAATGGAAGCTATGGAATCTGCGGACTCACTTATAGCAGCCAGAGAGGTTATAAGAGATACAACGAGGCTCTTCCACATGTATTCTACGTTCATGCCGAAGCCATTCAAACAGCACCCTGGAAGCAGCATGGACGTATACTTCTCTTTGACGTCCCTAGATGGAAAGGACGTCCTTTACGACCCCAATGACAAGAACGGATTTAGCTCAATTGCTTATTCATTCCTAGGGGGGATAATGGAACATCTTCCTTCAATCATGGCTTTCGCTGCCCCCACCGTTAACTCATACAAGAGATTTAGGGAAGTATTCACGCCAAGCGTACCCGGAGTCGGAAGTGAGAGACATTTCATGATAAGAGTACCTAGCAACTTTAGAGACGCACGTAGTCTGGAGTTCAGGTTAGCCGACCCATTAACTAACTCTTACCTATTCCTGGCTTCCATGATTTTCGCTGGAATAGACGGAATTAAGAATGGGCTTTCGGTCGACGTTAATACGTACACAAACCAGCTTCCATCTACGTTGAAGGAAGCGTTAGAAAAGTTAGAAAACGATAGCTACATGATGTATTCCTTAGGTCAAGAAATTCACACAGCTTACTTAGAGCTTAAAAATTCGGAAATAGAAACCTACGAAAGAGAAATTACACCTTGGGAAATAAATACATATCTCAAGGCAGGATGGTAATGAGGGCAGCGGTGTTCAAAGAGGAAGGAAAACCGCTTTCATTAGAGGAGGTTCCTTTTCCCCAGAGAAATGATGGAGAAGTAATACTTAAGGTAAGAGCTGCAGGGATTTGCCACGGTGACGTTCATCTCGTCCTAGGAGAATGGAACGGAGACTTATCAATTAAACTACCAGTTATATTGGGACATGAAATAGTAGGTGAATTAGTAGAGGACGGCAAAAGGTTCAAGAGAGGAGACCAAGTAATACTTTATAGCAACATAGGATGTGGAACTTGCAAGTATTGCAGAGCTGAAAAACCTCAGTATTGTGAAAATGTAAAGGTAGTAGGTGTACAGATGAATGGCGGCTTCGCCGAATATGTCTCGGTACCAGAATCTTATCTCTTTAAAGTTGAGGGAGATCCAATCAAGTTAGCTCCTCTTGCTGACGCAGGGATAACTGCCTTTAATGCAACTAATGGAATAGGTATGGGAGACTCTGTTGCCTTGTTGGGAACGGGGGCAGTAGCTTTTATTGCAGCCCAAATACTCAAGAGCAGAGGAGCCGAAATACTCATGGGGGGTAGAAACCCAGCCAAACTAGCTAAAGCGGAGGAATTAGGAATACCAACTGTATTAATGAAGAGAAAGGACAACATGAACATGTCGCAAACTCTTTTCTCGTATAGTCAAAGGAAGTTTGATTATGTATTAGACTTTGTAGGTGCAGAGTCAACCTTACAAGATTCAATGTGGTTACTTTCCAGGGAAGGAGAACTTAGAATAGTGGGAGAATTCGGGGGATTTCTTAACGTTCCTGAACAATTGATAGTCCTAAGAGGACTGAGAGTAAGAGGTATTTTATACGGGAGCATGAACGACATGAAGGGCGTAATTAAGGCTTATGAGCAAGGCAGTTTTAAAACATTACCAGTACCTTACAAGCTAGATGAAATTAACGAAGCAATAAACGACATAATTGAAGATAAAATAATTGGAAGAGCTGTAGTTATACCTTAAGCCTTTGTCTCGCTTGACTTACTATTATCGCTGTGTTTCACTGACTTGTTAGATTTGTTCTTTCTTTTTTCAGCCTTCTTCTTGTTTTCCTCCATCTTCTTTCTCTTAGCTTCCTCCAACATGTCTTTCTTCTCATTCTTTAACTTCTTTAATGCTTCTACATTTGAATCATAAACGGACTTCCTCCTTATGTCAACTCTCACGTTAAGAATCCTTATCTCGCTTTTAGTTAAACCAGCTTTAGATATCTCACCTAAACTAAATCCTCTTCCTTCTTTTTCCTTGTTTACCCTATTTGGGTTCTCGAAATGATAATATGGCCTCTTGACTATTGCCTCCATATCTATCGGGTTATGAAATTGCATGAACGTTAAAAAAGTAAACTCAGAATCAAGAGGTTCTGAGTCTTATAGAATTTATGAAACCTTCCAGTATAATTGTTACCAAGTTAAGAGATCCTAACCCTCTTATATTCAATTTCCTTAAGTATTCTCCCCTGGTTTCTTTAGCCTTTTGAAGGATAACGTCTATAAGGGAGGAAAAGGGAATCTTCAGGAATTTCTTTTCAACAAGCCACACTTTATATAGAACATCGAAGTAGTTTTCAGTTGAGGGTATAGGTACTACAATAGCCTTGAATTGTAGGGCCTCTTCTGCCATTTCTTCCTTCACGAACATGATAGGGTAAATGAAATGATAATTCAGAATCTTAATCACGTCGGGAACTCTTTGCAGAACACAACCATTAGACGCTAATACGGGAGATCTCCAATTATTTTCATTTAAATTAAGCTCTTCCTTAATCGTCTTGACTAAGTCTTCAGAGAAACGTTCTGAAGATATCTGCGAGAAGGTTACCTTTTTGCCTAATTTTGCTAGTCTCAGTAATGGCTTGAGCTGTTCTCCCCAGAGAAGTATGTCGTCAGTGATTAGGTTAATGTCCCGATGTTTTCTTAGCTGTACTTTTATTTCTTGTTCTATCACATTTAATGGTATTCTCCTCCCTGTCCTACTTATCTCGACGTCAGGAGAGGATGATGGTTTAATGATAGACACGAACTCTTCCTCCTTGGCCCTTCTCGTTTTCACTACTTTACCTCCCTTTAATATGTCGCAAATAGAGAGCGTTTCAGCTTCCCCTAAAACCACGGTGTTAACCCATGGCGCATCCCTCATAGCAATTTCCCACGCTCCCGGACCTCCCACTACGACTCTGATGTTTTGACCCTCATCCTTTCTCCTTGAGATCATAGCTGAAAGCTCTGTGAACGACGTCACTTGAAGTGGAGGCTCTCCAAAAATTTCATGAATTGCTCTAGATATTTCTGTCATACCGAAAGGGTCATTTACGTATAAGCCTATGATGCCTTCCTTAATCGACATAGGCTCAGAAATGTAAACTTGGAACCCCTTCTTGTTAAATATGGCCTCAACCTTTCTTAGGCCATAAGGAGGAAACTTCTTTCTCCGTGCTGGATTTAACCTTTTAGGTATTGGACTCATAGAGAAGAAGGTAGCTTTATCCGCCGTTAGGGTTATTTCCACGCTAGAAAGATACAAAAGAAGGGATATAAAAAATCATGAAAGAGGTTTAACTTTTCCTGTCGATATATCCTTATCTATGTCCTTAATTTCTTTGATAGCTAAGAGCAGCTGAGCGTGAACGAACATTTGAGGATAATTTCCAGTGTATTCTCCTTTATTTTCGTCTATATGTTCTCCCAATAGATATATCCCTTTGGAAGGCCTCAACACATTCCATAGTAACTGCCTAGCTTCATCATATCTCCCTAACCTAGCGTAGATTCTCGAAAGCCATACGTTAGCAAGCACGAAAGGATGAGTTGCTTCTCCCATGAAGTCTTTCCTATACCTCTTAACGAAGCCGTCCTTCAGTAAATCTCTCTCTATTAAAACAAGAGTATTAAGAAAGACCCTTTCTTTAACATCGAGGAAACCGTAAATGGGAAGGGTAAGAAGAGCTGCATCGACCTCGGAGGATTCAGAGTACCTGACCAAGTAACCTGACTTGATACAATTAGACATTATCCATTCTCTTAATTTATTTTTACTGGTTCCTGAAACTATTTTACCTATTACTCTTCCTAACTTTTCCACTCTATCCAAAGCTACCCACATCATAACCTTAGAGTGTGTATAATGCCTCGGTTTACCTCTATCTTCCCACATTCCAGCATCCCTCATTTTCCAGTTTTTTGATATCCATTCATGTATATATTCTAACTTATTCCAGTTTTCCTTTATAAACTCCTTATCCTTAGTAATCTGATAGTATCTATACACGGCGTCTACGAAGAATCCCTCTACGTCAAGTTGAACTTGGGACGCTGCAGCATTGCCTACTCTCACTGGTTTAGACGATGCGTAACCAGACAACCACATTAGACTTTCTTCAGGAGGTGGGTCTCCTCCATCCACAGTGTAAAGTGGATGAAGAAAGGGCTTTCCGGAGAAGTTCAATGAACCTAACAGGAAATTTAACACTCTTCTAGCTTCCACTATGTAACCGTAAGTCATGAGCGCTTCCGATATCATTGAGGAATCCCTGACCCAAGCGAATCTGTAGTCCCAATTTCTTGTACCTCCTTCTAATTCCGGAAGGGAAGTTGTAGGTGCAGCTATTGAAGCCCCGGTCGGAGAGTAAATTGATCCCAGTAAAGCTGAAATGCTAGTTGACTTAACAACGTCGATTTCGTTCTTAGGATGAGGAACCTTACTCCTCCAGAAATTAAGAGTGTTTTTAATTGATCTATTAACTGTTCTTTTTATCATTTTCTTAGTAAATGGTCCGTAAGCCGAATCTGAAGAATATATCAAGTATAAAGTTAAACCTGGCGGTTGGATTAAGTTTGTATTAGGAATGAGAGCCAAACATTCTCTCGTTAGGGGGTTTATGAATCTAATTCCATCCTTTTCTATTTCAACAGCTGGCTTATACAAGCCGTAGTTGAAGAGAGGCTTAACGCTAACATTGAGAGGTATATCACTTTTAACTTGCCTAATTAAAGACCTCTCTCCTATTGGCATCAAGTCGATTACCTCAGCCTTACCATCTTTACACAAGAAAGTAGTGGAAAGAATTGTACCAGCAACATATTTCACTTTTACGTCACATTCTTCCTCTGGTGAGATAGAGAACTCCCCTCCTTCATCGTCTAAAAGCTTTGTGAACACTGAAGGTGAATCATATCTTGGTAATGGAAACCATACCACGGAACCGTCGTTCACAATGACACTGGTTAGACCGTTACTAAGAAAACCTAAGGGTTTCATTAAATTAAAATTTGTATACTTTACATTAAAAGCTATTATATAATATAATATTATTATTTAAACATCTATAATTCTTATAGATATACTATTATATTTGAAATATTTTAAAAACTTTTTCAGAACTGAAAAAGATTTGAAAGTTGTTATGGCAAGACAATAGTTAGGTATAATTATTTATCATGTTAAAATAAAGGGTTTAATTCGCTTACTAAACAAAGATAACTATGTTTTAGAGAAAAATCTTGAATAATTTATAAATTATAAACCTAAAATCATTTTATGGAATATCAACAAATTGCTGTTCTAGCGTACTTGACAGGCATGATGATCATAGATTTTTTCATACTATGGCTTCTTTTCAGGAGCCATAACGCATCTAGAAAAGCAGTCTTATTCATTTCCTCCATTTTTCTTTATATGTCCACTGAGGCTACCGATATAGGTTACATACTCTTTTACCACGGATCCATACTAGTAGAAATATTTACCATATTTATATCATCAATACCTATCTTGTTATCCTTAAAGGTCAAAGACAAGGGATATTGGAGAGATGACATGATATCTTCCACTCTTCTAACTGTGACGCTAGTTCTAGATGAAGTTTCGATGGGTTATGCCTACTCTTCAGCCTTCGGTCCTCATTTAAATCCTATCGTGTCTTCAGTAAGTAACCCAGCCTTCGGAGTTATGATGATGGCTGATGCAATATTCTTCTTAGCCTTAAATAAAGTGAAATTTGACGTCAAAGAGTTAGCTCTGTTTACCTTTGCATCATCCATGGCATTCATGCCTAACGTTTTTCTGGCATTTGATAAAAATGTATGGCTAGTCTCTTCAGTATTTTCTTCATTAATAATGATAATAAATATCATTACGCTTTATCTAATTGAAATAAGGAGAGCCTCTTTCAACGCGCAGTTACTTTCAATTTCCCTTGCTGGGCTTGATTTCTTCATGATGTTAGGCTTATCCTTGTTCGTGATAGGAGATGGACTGATGATGATATCCCTAGCAATGATAGGAGCTATGGCGTTTTATTTCATGTTAATATTCCACAAGTTCAGTGATAGGAAAATAAGAATTGGGGCAGGGACGTCTCTCCTGTTCGTGAGTCTCATTAATTTAGCCGAGCTAACAATGGGATTCGGTGAAAGCGTTCTTGGATTCGTTGTTACTAATTCTATATTTAGTCCAAGACATATGAATTCTATGAGTTCTATGAGAAGTCCTCATAACAATCCTTTATGGTGGATGTTCCCTCTGAATCCGCTTTCAATGATTAATATGGCAGAAAAGTCAGCCAATATGTTACACGATCCTTTGTTTTCGATTTTCTGGGCTTCATATATGTTGATTATGACAACTACAATGATGCCTTTCTATATCTTAATGATGGGGGGAGAGATGCTATTCCTAGTTTATGAGAGATACAAGCATGCCAAGTCATCTGAGGTTAGAAGGTGGGCTTTAATGATAATTATAGCCATGCCGGTTTTCGTATGGCTCCTGCCATATTATACCAATTTTTACATTTTTGGTATGAGTGGTATGATATTTCCAGTGACAGTAATCGGGTTCATACTTTCAATGGTTATAATGTCCACAGCATCTATACTGTTCGGAAGAAGGGCCTTTTGCAACACCATATGTATGTCAGCCCATATGTGGACTAATGCTTACTATGACAAGTTCAAAGCCAAAAAGAACTCTAACTTTTGGCAATACTTCAGATGGATCCCCTTCGGTTTGATGATGATATTCTTCTCATGGTGGATATTGGGCGAAGTGGGAGTTCTTCGCTTCTTAAGATTAGGCATGTCTACCTTGAATCCTTTGGACTTGTTTGGAATGTTTACACTTAACTATGTTTGGTGGTTCTTTTTCTTTATGACTCCAGTGTTTGGAACTTATTCTTGCGCCAGACAAGGCTGGTGCGGTTACGGAACTTTCATGGGAATATTTAACAAGGTTCTGTTCAAAGTGAAGCCTAATGATGTCAAACTCTGCGAGACTTGTAAGGAAATAACTTGCGAAAAGGCTTGTCCGTCTAAAATTACGATCAGGGATGATATCTTGAAAAAAGGATTCATGAACAGGATATCATGCATAGGATGTGCAGACTGCGTAGAGGCTTGCGAATACAATAACTTAATGATACAAGATATAAGGGGTTATATTGCTGATAAAAAGAAATTAAAATAAAGAATATAGAATTTTTAGTTATTCTTAAACATTTATTATTATCTTCAATATCTTACTGTCTTTCTTAATATATTGCTATAAAAGTTCTGTTACTTCTCCCGCATCGTCTATTCTATAAGCTATAGGGGTAAAACCCCCTGATTCACGAAAGGTACATATTCTATTGAATCCCTCGTTTTAACCTCGATACCCTTAATTTTGAATAATGAACGTGGATCCATTATATCTTCCTTCCAAACGTGAATATGAAAACCTCTCTTAGTTGTTATAACAAGCCTTGCCTTCAGCCCTTTCATTTGTTCAATTATCTCCCTACTTTTGTTGTCCACATCTATCATGAAGATTCTAAAGTCGATACTTCTGGAAATTTCCGAATTGTAAATTTTCATTATATCCAGCTTCTTTCCGTTACCACATTGCTGTACGAACTTGGTAGCCGTCGCTCTCGACGCCTTGACAAAGTTCACTGGATTTAGCACAAACATAATCTTAACCCATTCCTTTTTCACTTGTATACCTCTTACTGTGAAAACGTCGGATATCTCTCTAACCGAGTTCATTATTTGTACTGCCCTACTTGGATTTACCTCGGATATCCTAAACAAGACCTTGTCTATGTTAACTCCGAGCTCATCCCTCACTTCTCTATCTCTAGAGATTAAATAAAATAAGTAGTATTGCTCGTCGTTGAGCTTAGGTAAATACTCTAAAAATTCGTCCAGTGATATTTGTTTCAATTCTACCCACATATTTGTCAATTGAAATGTAGTTTATGATATTTTCGTCTTCATGATTTAGGATACTCATAAATCTTTTGGATTTCCAAATGATGACCACAACAAAAATTTAAGCTAAATGAAAAGAATCCTCAATAATCTCTTTTTAAATGAAAAGAATTAATTCATATTTCAGGTATATTAAAGTTCCTTTAAATATAGATAGAAATATTTAAAGATAAAGACTGAGATATGGATATCATGAGAACTATTATAATTGGTGGAGGTTTCGCTGGATTGTCTGCAATGAAAGTTAACAAGTCGCTTCTGATTGATGAGAAAGATTATTTCACTTTAACTCATAAACTTGTTGACGTATTCAAAATTGGCAACCCCAATTTAGCAAAGATACCTTATCGAGAAGGAAACTTCTTGAGGGCTAGAGTAAGGGAAATTGACTTTAGAAGGAATAAAGTAATTACAGAGATGGGAGCTTTTGACTACGATAAATTACTGATAGCTGCTGGATATTCTCAGAAGATTTTCCCAAATACTCTAAAAATAGAAAACATAGATGACGCCTTAAATTTACGTCAAAGGGTAATGAAGAGTAAAAAAGTCACCATATTAGGAGGAGGTTTACTAGGAGTAGAGCTAGCAAGCGCTTGCAAAGAAATGGGGAAAGAGGTCAGTCTAGTTGAAGGACAGAACAAGCTCTTAGGCTTTATGACCAAGGAGTCCTCCCAGTTCGCCCTAAATAAGTTGAGTGAAATCGGAGTTAAGGTATTACTAAACCAAAAGGTGGAAGGCATAGAAAATGGCAAGGTCAAAACCAATGACTATGAGTTAGAAAGTGACGTGGTGATCTCGTCTGTGGGATTCAGAGGACCTTCCTTGGTTCAGGAGATGGGATTAACTAACGTCAATGGAAGAATGCTGGTAGACGATTATCTTCGTTCGGTAGATTATGAGAACGTCTATGGAGCAGGAGACTCGGCTACTACTAAGGGATTCGTTCCAATGTCTGCCCAAGTAGCAGTACAAGCAGGTAAGACCGCAATGGAGAACATGTTGAGGGAGCCTAGAAAGTTTACCTACAAACAAGTTGCAATTATAGTAAAGATAAACGGGGAGTACTTCGGAGATTTAATGGGTAGGTTCGTTAGGGGAAAGGTAGCTGAAATGGCAGAGAAGATAGGAATAGCAAAGGCTGTAATGCTAGTCAAT
The DNA here is from genome assembly GCA_032834875.1 of Sulfuracidifex metallicus DSM 6482 = JCM 9184. Taxonomy (NCBI): domain Archaea; kingdom Thermoproteati; phylum Thermoproteota; class Thermoprotei; order Sulfolobales; family Sulfolobaceae; genus Sulfuracidifex; species Sulfuracidifex metallicus. The sequence continues at coordinate 1,646,017 of CP135238.1, read as the reverse complement.
TGAAAGCAAACTGCCGTACCTCATTGATATCTGGCGAGGTAAATAAGCTCCTAATATTTGGCTTTAGATAACAACTTTATTTAACAATAATTAAATCATTTTTCACTTCTCCTCTAATTGTTAATGTAACTACAATAATAATACATATACAATTCTTTTTTTCTTAACCTAAGATCTCGTTTATATATTTGTGATAACATAAAGCTGTCTTATCCCAATCATATTTGAGAGATTCCTCATAGCTCTTCCTAGACATAACCTTCATGTTTTTCTCTTCCATAAGGTAATCCAAGGCTTTAGCCGCTGAATCGAAGTCCTTATAACCTACTACGAAACCATTAACGCCTTCTTGAACCACTTCAGGTAGAGATCCAGTATTGTAAACTACTGCAGGAGTTCCGCACGAATTAGCCTCTACTATGGTCATCCCCCATCCCTCTATAAACGAGGTGGAGAGGATAGCCCATGCTCTTTGATAAAGGGATACCTTTTCTTTTTCGTCTACCCTGCCTAAATATAAAACGTCTTGTTTCCGTGACTCTTCTGCAAACTGTTGAGATAGATCCCCCGACCCAACAACAACGAATTTAGCCCTAGTCTTCATTCTTCTTTTAATTTCAAATATATCGAAGGGATTCTTGTATCTTTTAAGTCTACCAATCCATAAAACAGTAGGTTCCTTGTCCTTTTCCCCTGGTTTAAACTTCAAGTGATCTACTCCGTTATAAATGACCTTCACTTTACTTTCATCGATGTGTAGTTTATCATGAAGGTCTTTCTTAGTTGTCTCAGATACTGCAATCACATAATTGTATCTTTTAATTTGCCTCTCCAGAAACCTAACCGCTTCCCTCGATAGATAACCTAGTTCGTACTTTACAACGTCCTGATGAACATGATGAACTAAGGCTATAGATTTCGCGTTAACCAAATAGGAAAAGAATGGCACTGCGTGGGCTATGCTGTCCAAAACTACTTCGTGTTTTTTAGCTTCTTTAAGAGAGAAAATGTGAACTGACGCCCTCCCTCCCCTCCTTTTAAGTAAAATTCCTTCATATTCCTCCTTGCTAGGTCGATTCTTAACTGATTCGGAAAACCATGTCACTCGATTTCCTTTAGATACTAGTCTAGTTGCCACTTCCTTTAGCACTTCCTCAGCGCCTCCGGCCTGAGGATGATAAATGTCCCTGTGATTCACTATAAGCAAGTCCACAAAACGTCATTTATCAAAATGACATATTAAGTTGCACAGAGACAAGTTAGCGTTTAATAAAGGAAATTTAATTTCATATATAAGTTTAATTCTAAAATCTATAAGAAAGCATTATGAGTTGAGACATAACACAAATTTCAGAATATTTTCAGTGTAGGTAGAGTTCGTTTCTACATTTTCATTTTGAGATTAGAAGTTGAGATCAGAAGCGTTCATAATTTGTCGTCTGAGATACATCATACTTTTATATTTATAAAAAGCACAATATAATATTTATTTATATAAAATCTCATATCTTCTTTTATTAATATATATTCCATAATCTATAAATAGAAGATATTAACAGCTATATTACTTCAAGTTTAATGTAAACATCTAAACTGCCGCACCTACAGTTATTAATAATAGCATCAAGAAAACTTTTGTTATTGAGCTCCTTTCCGCATAAGTTACCAGTTGCGTTTAGATTTCCGTTTTCTACTTGAACCCTACCCGATATCTTTCCGTCGTTAGATTCTAGATAAACTAGGTATTTCCCTTCCTTCCTCCTAAGCTCTCCAATTGTGGAGATTAAATCGCACAAGTTTCCCTCTTTTGATTCTAGATGCAAGTAACCGCAAGGTGAAGGAATTGCAAACAACTTAAAATAAGGTATGAAATGTCCTTCTAATAAATGCCTCTCTAGATCTCCTTCATTCATTCCTACATATCTTATAGCTTGTGGTGAATTGAAGGAAGCTGAAATTGATAATGACAATTCATAATTTTGAAACGCGAATTCTGTCATGAAAGAGATAGATTTGTCGTCCGCGGAAGCGATATATGTTACTTTATTATTAAGGATCTTCCTTTCCATCTTTCCCGTAAAGGTGGAAAGTGAGGAAAAGGGATTACCGAAGGTGAAAAGAATCCTGAATTTGTTTGATGATGATGTAGCCTTATCCAAAGTGACGAAATTACCTGCATTATTCTCAACCATCAGAACTTGAATATGACCAGATATCCCAGCGAATGATGCTGGATCAGAAATTAGGCTTGCAACGTAATGGTCTAACTTTCGAGGAGATTTCCAATGAATCAACTTTGATCTTGTAACATAGCTCAAACTAAATAGATAAGCCGTGGTCATCTTGATAGTTATTTTACTTTTTAATATACTGTCTTTTGAAAATCTCTTATTAACAAATGATAGAGTCTCTCCAAAAAATTTTTAAATTAAACAACTTATTAGCCATATGCATGCCGTAATTTTAGCAGGAGGTTACGGAAAAAGGCTAAGGCCACTTACTGACGATAAACCTAAGCCTCTAATCGAGGTGGCTGGAAAGCCTATATTAGAATGGCAGATCTTGCACTTCAAGAAGTTTGGCGTTTCTTCTTTCATTTTTCTCACTGGATATAAATGGGAAGTTCTAGCAGAATGGGTAAGTAAGAACGAGAAGAGACTAGGCATAAGTGCTTATTTTTCGATAGAGGAAGAACCTCTGGGAACTGGAGGTGCGTTGAAGAAGGTTAAGGATATTTTGAGCAATAAAAATGAATTCGTTGTCACAAACGGTGACGTAGTGACCAATTTGGATTTCTCTAAAATGGATGTTAAGGAAAGCGTAGCAACAATCGCTTTAGTTCCTTTGAAGAGCCCCTACGGAATAGTTGAAACAAGGGACGATTTAATCACCAGTTTCAGGGAAAAGCCAGTTCTGGAAAACTATATGATAAATGCAGGGGTATACATGATATCACCTAAAATATTTGATCTATTGCCAGACAAAGGTGATATAGAGAAGTCAACGTTCCCCAAGTTAGCTGAGGCAGGACAACTTAAAGGGATAAAGTTCAAGGATGTATACTGGAGGTCAATAGACACGTTAAAGGACATTGAGGAAGCCTCAGGTGAGTTACCTCAATTTATAACATCTTAAAATAAGAATTATGCATACCACCTTTTCTTCTATACAAAACTTCTTCTATACAAAACATGTTGGAAAAGGAAAAAGAACGTGTAAAGGCTTTTCTCTAGTCACTTCTTACCCTTCTATTTCCTTACTACCATCTCCAGATCCTCGTCAGTGATACCATACCATTCCCTCATAGCCTTATTCGCCCCCTTCTCCTTTAAGTCCCTTATTATTTTCTTACTAAGTTCATCTATCAGATCCTGACAATCGGTAGGGACGCTATCTCTCATCAAGTCCAACACAGCTTTTACTAACTTAAGATCTGTTTCCATGCCAATTTCCCTATGTAATTAAAAACGGAGTCATCGCCGAAACTAAGCGAACTTACACGACTTAGTTATTTTATATATTTTTCTCCTTATATCGTTTAGACATGTTATCTCATCCTTCTCACATATCTCTATCTTTGCCCTTCCTGCAGACCTAACCAACTCTTCAGTCAATGTACTCTCCACTATTATGTCACATTCTCCTTCGCTTACCTTGAAATAACCTCTTTCGTCAACCATGTATCTTGAAACGGGGAAACAAACTATCATCGGTATACATTACTTTCTAACCACCCTTTTTGCTCTTTCTATCAAGATGTGAGTTTTTTACACTTGGTTACAGACGTTTTACTTCTTATTACTTCATGCTTAATTTTATGCAGAATTTCTCGATGAATTCACCTCATTGATTCGGAATTAAAATGGTGTATTAAAGTACGGCTAATTTTTGTTTAAAATTAAATTTATCTTATTACTTTTTAATAAGTTATAAAAATAAAAATAACTTTATTCTGTTCAGTGTAATTCCTAATGTTTGCCATGCTTGTGTCTATAGATTAGCAAAAGTAATATTGTTATAATGATAATAGGAATAATAACAAAGTATAAGATCTGAAGCTGGTTATTTCCAACAAGAGACGATGATAAACTCACGGTAGGGTTATTTACGTTAAAGCCGAAAACGACGGTCATATTTCCAGAATATGGATAATCTATAAGGAGCAACCCCGTATGGGAGACGTAAAATGCTTGGAACGGAAAGGACACATTTCCATTAGCAGTATTACCTATATAGTTTACCTCAACTCCATTAGGTGCTATATAGTATGGAGATCCATTGATGTCTACCTCAGCTATTTTAGATAATTCTGCATTTGAGGTCGTGTTCAACACTAATACTGCAAAGTGCTTATCTACAATCGAAACTTCAAGGCAATTATTCACGTTGGAGACTCTAATCTTAGCATCAGGGGAAGCCACTAGGAAGTTTCCTATGCCATGAGAACCGCTCTCTATCTTACCAGTATATTCCTTATAATCTCCTTGATAGCCAGTCTTTATCATGGAAGGTACTTGTTTTAGATAGAACGTATTATTAAGGATAACCTGACCTCCCTGAGATACGAACATCTTACCTTGCAAAGGTATCATATATTGAAGATCGAAATAAGCGTACTCGTTTGATCCATTGTATATCTTCAGTGCTGGTAAATCTTCACCTTGATAGCTATAAGTGGTGAACTGTACTTCCGGATATTCTATATAAGCCCCTGAGAATTCTGAGCACCAAAGTGTAAAGTATGAGCTATAAGTCGTTTTGTTGAAGCCTCCCGGAAAGGTCTTGTTCAGAATCGGATTATAAACGTTGACTTTCCCCGTCAATACAACGTGTTCTCCGTCCCAAGTTGAATTTAGGTTAACTACAACGTATTCGCCGTTGGCTGTGCCAGACAGTAGGTAAGGCATTACCATTCCAACTGCAAGGAAAAGGAATATTGACTCCTTTATCATCGCTTGTCTATGATATATCAGTACAAAAAATCTTTTCCGAAGGAGCCCAGTTAACCAATTACTTTAAGATAAATAGAAATGTTTAAGCAAATCTTTTATTCATATGAAGTTAGACTAATTAAATGTAGATTCTATGTTTAATAGACGTGAAAAGGAAGGGTATTGCCTTCTCGGAAGATGGCTATTATATAGTTGAGGTTTCTGATGAGGAAGTTAGGTTTAGGAAAGCCAGAGAGCTTGATATACTTTATTATTTGTCTTTTATTTCTCTTGTGCCAATAGTATTGGCTTACGCAGTTACATTCTATACTTGGATCTTATTACTAATTTTACTTCCTTTTATCCTTTACTTAGGCTACATCAAGGTTGCCCTTTCTAGATTCAGTCCAAGCGAGACGTGCAAACTTTATTCAATAGAGGTCAAGAGGAACATCGTTAAGATACATTCTGAGGCAAAGACCTTTATTATGCAAAAGGGAAAATTACTCAGCTTTAAGCTGGACGTTTAAGGATAATCTTTACCCCTTTTCTTGTAAACTACCCCGCCATTACGGATGGGGTCTCTGGTGTTAATAGATAAATTCTCAATTTATTAATATAAATTGCACGCAAGTGATAATTCTACACTTTTATTTATCAAGGATTACAAGGAGATTTTATCCTTTTTTAAATATTTTTATTACCTTTAAGAAAATAAAGAATACGCATACATATGCAAACATATAAGTTGAATGCTATTATAATTTTTCTTCTTTTTTCTTATTCTTACTTTGAATTCCACATTTTAATGACTGCATGCCTTCGCGTTTCAAATAGAACTTTCTCATGATTCCTTCAAAGAGAGAAACGAAGGTCCGAATTGTCATAAATTCTATAGTAAATATTAGAGCAAAATAAAATAAATTAAACGGAAAAGAGTAGAAGAGATTCGACACATCGATTCCGTAAATTATAGACGCGACTGAAACTCCAATCTTGAAATCGAAAAGCGAAAAAATAAGAGACACTAAACCGAATGTAATTTTCTTCATGTGTAAGCTGAAATGAAGACTAAAATAAATTTCTATTTTTTTCGTTTATCCAGATCATAACTTTCGAAAGTTTCAGTTTATGAGACTGATTCCTTTTCTGGTTGCAAATATAAACTACGGCAAAGTGGATTAAGAAAATGAAACTTTCAAGTTAGTTCGTCTGCCTGATCGAAACTTTCTTAAGGTAATCTATTAAGCTTCCGGTGTTCAAAATTTCTAGAGCCATTCCAGTTATACCCTTTCCCTTCAGAACTTTGCCGTTAGCTATCACTTCGCCGGTCTCAACGTTTACCTTTATCATATCTCCTTCGTTAACCTCCTTGGTTATGTTAGGAACAACAATAACAGGTAATCCGTTGTTAATTGAGTTCCTGTAGAATATTCTAGCAAACGATTCTGCCACTATTGCCTTAACACCTGCGGCCTTTAGAGCAATTGCCGCTTGTTCTCTTGATGATCCCATTCCAAATACCTTTCCAGCAACTAGAATCACTCCCTTGGAAGCCTTCTTATGAAACTCTGGATCTAAAGGCTCCATTGCGTGCTCTGCTAAGTACTTGGGATCGGTATACTTCAGGTGTCTGGCTGGAATTATAATATCTGTGTCTATTTTATCTCCAAACTTTATTGCAGGACCTTCTACTATCATTCCACATCACCTGGTAAGGATATCTTTCCCGCTATTGCGCTGGCTGCTGCAACTGCTGGTCCAGACAGATAAGTTTTGGATTCATTGCTTCCCATCCTTCCGCGGAAGTTTCTGGAGCTAGTTGAAAGAATAACTTCTCCTGGGCCCGCAACTCCGAAATGTCCTCCTAAGCATGGACCGCAAGTACCATATGTCACTATGCAGCCCGCCTCAAATAGGGTGTTTATATAACCCCTTTCTAGGGCTTCCTTAAACATTTCGTATGATGCCGGTATCGCTATACACCTGCTTTTTACCTTTTTGCCCTTCATTATCCTTGCAGCTATTTCGAAATCACTTAATCTGCCGTTGGTGCATGATCCTATGTAAACTTGATCTATAGGGGTACCCTGAACTTCGCCTGCAGTCTTAACGTTATCTACGCTATATGGAGCAGCTACGAGTGGTTCCATTTTATTTAACTCTATCGTGTACTCCTCGGGATACCTAGCTTCACTATCAGGGGTAACTAGTTTAGTTTCATACCCTCTCATTTGTTTTACATATCGCAGTGTTTCGGAATCTGGAACAAACATCAATGCATCAGCATTCATTTCAATTCCCATATTGGAGGTTGTGGCTCTATAATCCATCGGAAAAGCTGAGGGGTTCTTAACGAATACCTCTATTGACTTCCCATTGAAGTATTCGGCCTTAAAATCTCCTAGCAATTTGAGGGCAACGTCCTTACCGGTAATCCACTTGGCTGGTTCTCCTTCTAAGGTAACCTTGAAGGATGAAGGCACAACTAGCCAAGTCTTACCAGTTATTGCTGCAGCTGCAACGTCGCTTGCACCCATCCCTTGGGCGAAAGCACCCAAGGCACCAGATGTTGTAGTGTGGCTATCTGCAGCAACTATAACCTGACCCGGTTGCGCATACTTTTCAACAAGTAGTTCATGCAAAATCCCCACATTTATATCATAAAAGTATGGAATCTTAACGTCTTTTACGAACTTCCTTATGTTGCCTTGTATCTCTGCACTTCTAACGTCTGGAGGTGGAGCTAAATGATCAAACGCTATGACTATCTTACCTTTGTCGAATACCTTGACCATCCCAGCCTTTTCCATTACCTCTATTACATGATATCCGGTCAAATCATGAAATGCAACTATGTCTACCGCAGCCTCTATTACATCTCCTTCTGTTACAGTCTTACCTGAGGCCTGAGACAATATTTTCTCAGTTAAAGTCTGACTTGACATCAGCTACTATTCCTTTGAAGGGAAAATAAATGTTTCCTACTATAGAAAAACTTAGTTAGCGTCATAAAGTTCGATTTTTTAAGTTTGGATTGGCTATCCTAATGTAATGGATCTATACGAGGCAATAAAGAGAAGAAGGGATGTGAGATCATTCTATAAAGGAGGGGAGATAAGCGACGACGTTTTAGCTAAGATATTGATGGCAGGTCATTTAGCACCTTCAGTTGGATTTTCTCAACCATGGAATTTTATCATTGTTAGAGATATGGAGAAGAGGAGGAAAATTAAAGAATTGGCAATGAAAGAAAGGGAGAAATTCAGGGAAGAACTTTCAGAGGATAGAAAAAAGATTTTCGATAACGTAAAGATAGAGGCCGTTCTAGATACACCGGTTAACATAGCTGTAACATGTGACCCTACTAGGTTTGGACCTCATGTTCTAGGAAGGAGGACAATACCAGAGACTTGCCAATATAGCTCAGTATTAGCCGTTGAAAACATGTGGTTGGCTGCTACGAGCGAAGGAATAGGTATGGGATGGTTATCCTTCTTTATGGAAGAGGACGTTAAGAAAATATTGGAGATTCCCAATCATGTGAAATTGGTGGCTTACCTCACCTTGGGACCAGCTGAGATACCTGAAAGACCAGAATTAGAAATCTTTGGTTGGGGAAAAAGGATGAAATTGTCGGAAGTGGTTAACGAAGAATCTTGGGGTAAACCGGCTAGAAGAGAGCTCGTAGAAAAGCTCGAGAAAGTAAGAATATGAATGCTATTTCAAAAAGAAGTATTTAAATATAAAGGTGTTATCCATCTCCCACCTTAAGGATGGGGTCTTTCTCCCCCCTTAACTCGCATTTAGAATAAACTGCCGTATTATACTCTCCTCACTTGGAATATATTTCCTTATATCTAGTATATTCAAATAAATTCATATTAATAACTAAGCGTGATAGGAATTTTTTACTATTAAGAATAAATTAGTAAAAGAAAAGGGAAAAAAGGTAAGTTTCTTCTTTTACATGAAAGACTCCTTCGAGATTTTTTAAGAAAAGTAATAATAAAGAGACTTATAATAAGGATTTAATCTCGTAGGGAGTTTTCGCTACTTTCACTCCTGCCCTCTTAAACGCATTAATCTTGCTTTCAAAGGTACCCATGCCCATATAAACTACGGCCCCGGCATGTCCCATTCTCTTCTCCCGAGGAGCTGTCATACCGGCCATGTAAGCTATCACTTTCTTCTTTACTTCTCCCTTTGATATTGAACTAGCGAGTCTTTCCTCCATGGTACCTCCTATCTCTCCTATAACGATAATTTCCTCCGTTGAAGGATCATCATCCATCATTTTAGCCATCTCTAATATGCTAGTTCCTATTATAGGATCTCCTCCTATACCAACTACTAAAGATTGACCGACAGATTTCACTATCTCTGCAACTTCATATGTTAATGTACCCGATCTTGAGATTATGCCAATTTTCCCTTTGCTGAAAGCCATACTTGGCATTATACCCAGCATTGTTTCAGCTGGGGCTATAAGTCCGGGGGAATTGGGACCTATTACAGTTGAAGAATTGGACTTGGCGTACTTTATTGCCCTAAGAGTTTCAACGACTGGAATATGTTCCGTTATGACAACTATCAGTTTAATTTCAGAATCTGCAGCTTCAATTATCGCATCTGCAGCGTTTGAAGCTGGAACGAAAATTATGGATGCGTCAATTTCATGTTCCTTCATTGCCTCCTTTACAGTATCGTAAACTGGAACTTCATTTACTGAGCTTCCTCCCTTTCCAGGAGAAGTACCTGCAACTATTTTAGTTCCATAAGATTTCATGAGCTTAGTGTGAAATGAGCCTTCCCTTCCTGTAATACCTTGAACCAAAACTCTCGTGTTTTTGTCTATGAACGTATCGCATCACCTACCATTTCCATAACGTTCTTGTAAACCTTAACCCCGTTATTGCGCAGTATTCTTTCTCCCTCTTCCTCATTGGTACCTGAAAGCCTTATGAAAACCGGTTTATTTACCTCCTTTAATGCATCAACTATCCCATATGCAACCTCGTCACATCTAGTTATTCCCCCGTAAATGTTTGCTATAACCTTCTTGACCTTTGGGTTCCTTAAAACCGTGAGCATTGATTCTCTAACGTGAGTCCTGTCAGCACCACCCCCAACGTCAAGGAAATCTGCTGGAGAACCGCCAGCCAGTTTAACCATGTCCATCGTCGCCATTGTAAGCCCAGCTCCATTTCCTATTATTCCAACATCTCCGTCAAGCTCCACGTAGGCTGAGGGCTTGCTTACATGAATCCCCAAGGATTTTAGAGTATCGCCCACTCTTATTAACGAGTTATCTTCGATTATCACCTTAGAATCTAAGGCTATTGCCTTTTCATTGGTTATCGCCAGAGGATTAATTTCAGCCAGCTCAGCTCCGTAATCTACTACTAGATCGTATAGACCTTTCAGGACGGAATAGATGGAGGAAGGTTTGGCTGATATTAGTTTAGAGACCTCTATTGCATCGAAGAACTTCACTCCCCTCTCTGTAGGTACAACCTTAGTAATTATTCCTCCTTCTTCTTCTACATTGATGCCTCCCTTGCCTATAGCAAACATTGGCTCTTGAGTGTCTCTATCAATAAGACAAGACAGATAATATTCCCTTTCATGAGGGATGAACTCTTCCACTAGGAAGCTTTCAATCCCGTATTTAGCTTCCATTTCCTTTATAGTCTCAACAGGATTCTCAGTTACCTTTACGAGGCCGCGCTTCCCTCTCCCACCTTCCAAGATCTGTGCCTTAACAACCAACTTTCCTGAAGGAAGATTCTCTATTGGAGGTACTAGCTTGGCCTTTGGAGTCTCTATTCCTACCTTCCTGAACAGGATTTTTCCTTCATATTCGTAAAGTTTCATTATTCTTATTTAGGTTACAAATCATTTTAAGTATACACTTTTCACATTTAGGTTGTTTAAAGCAAGAAACTCTTCCCACTGTCACTAACCCAGCATGAAATAGCTTATAGGTGAAGAGATCCTTGGGCAAGGAGGATTCCACAACTTCCTTTACCTTTAACTTTGGTATTCTCATTGAGGTAACCCTGCTTAATACCCTGCTTCCGTACTCTGACGGTGGGAAGTAAATTCTGTTTCCCACAAAGAGGAGAAGCGAGTAGTACGTCTCCTGACCTATTCCTTGAACGCCCTTAAGGTCATCAATGAAGTCTTGTATTGAAGCGTAAGATGAAGCCTTATCTGCTATTACCTTTAGCCTCTTTGCCTTGGTCCTACTGAAGTTTACCCTCCTTATCAACAAATATATTTCTTCTTCGCTGAGAGAGCTAAGCTTACCGAAGTTTGTTAAGCCATTTTCCCTCATTTCCGAAATTACCTTTGCTACGGTCTCCCATCTTGTCATCTGAACCAAAATGGAAGAAATTATGATCTCCTCTCCTGACTGTAGCCCACCCCACCATCTTGGGGACTCCGGTTCAGAAACTATCCACCCTTTATCCTTAATCAAATCCATGTTTTCCTTGAAAATGTCCAGAACTTTCTTTATAGTTTGGTTTATCTTTTCTTGATCCACCTTGTATGATACAAGGGGCATAAAATTAGAGTTTTGTCCTTATTAATCTCAAAACTACTTACGTTGTAGACGGTCCTTAATTTCACAAACGTGGCGATTTGTTTCTTTTTACTGCCTTTAATATTATATTATTTATATTTCAAAATGTAATCAATTAGCTTTGGGGTTCCAATTTCATGATTTTTGGGCTTATTAGGATTATCTAGAGCCTTCTCCAACTCTCCTCCTTTCCACGTTAAAGGATCATCCAAGAACTTTGCTCCCAGGATCTCAGCATAGAGCTTCGTATCCTCCTTAGTTGCAGCTTTAGTCCAGTCAGAGTTATAAACTATTACTGTAGGCTTCCCATACATGACCACCGACTCCATAGCTGTTTTACCTTGATGCGTAACTACAACAGAAGCTCCTGCAATTAGCCTTTCCATTTCAGAATCGAACTTAAACGCTTTACTAGCCTTAACTGTAGAAGGGTCAACTTGACCAGTTTGTACTATGAAATTGAATTTATCGAGTTTAGATACTTCTTTAAATAGCCTAGGAAAGCCCATTGTACCAGCGGTAACCAGTACGTAACCTTCATTTTTGGCAGAGAATTTAGGTTTCTCTACTATAGGACCAACAACGTAAGAGTTCTTATATAAGGACTTCTGCTCCTTCCAATGGACAAAAACGTTCTTGGAAAATTTAGACATAATCGAAACAGCCTTACCTCTCGTTACTATTCTGTCCTGGCTCTCAATCGAGAAAATAGTCGAACCTTTCAGTTTTTGCGATAATGCAACGAAAAGGGAATGATTACTGCCGGTAGCTATTACAACATCGTATTTATTCAAAGAAAAGCTATCCCTAAATGACTTGATGGAGTTCCTCAGAAGGACAAACATTCCGTCCTTTGGTCCTCTACCCTTCATAACCTCATAAACGTTAGAGGCATAGTCTTTTAGAACTTCCATGGACCAAGAGTCTCCCCTCGGTACAACAAAGTCGGCCTTGAATGGTAAGTACTCAGCTATAGCTCTTGCAAACCCTGTATGTCCTCCTCCGCTGGCCACAATGAGAAGCTTCAACAAGTATTTTTTAAACTTGTACATAAAATGCCTTATGGATATGTCCAATACTAACTACAGGCCTCTTTGGTTAAAGGGAGGAATAGCTTACGCTAAAGCCCTTGAGAATTCGGGTTACCATCCAGTAGAGGTTGGACTCGGAGAGAGGGATTTTTACGTTGACGTTCAGTCTAACTCCTCAATAACTATGGCAGAGGCAGAGAAGGTTATAGAAAAGGTAAAGTATGATAACTTGAATTACAATTTCAAAGTAAATTCGGAGGGAATTTCACCATCTAATGAAAACCCGTCTTTTTTTAAGGTACTTAATATTTCAGTTCATCATCCTAATCCTACCGTACAGTTGGTTAGGATCAGAGGAGTTGCATTCACTTCTGAGGAGCAACTTAAGGACTATCTCTCTTGGTTAGATAAAGTATCTGAGATTGACCACAGAATACTTGGAGAGAAGCTAGACTTGTTTAGCTTCCATGAGGAATCAGGACCTGGTCTAGTGCTTTACCATCCCAAAGGACAAATAATAAGAAACGAACTTATGAACTTCATGAGGGAAATTAACGCTTCCATGGGATATAGTGAAGTTTATACTACTCACGTATACAGATCAGAGCTTTGGAAGATCAGCGGGCATTACGAGCTATATAAGGATAAAATGTTGATCTTCAATCATGATGAAGACGAACTTGGCTTAAAGCCTATGAACTGCCCTGCTCATATTTTGATATACAAAAGCAGGTCAAGGAGTTACAGAGAATTACCAATAAAACTCTCAGAGTTCGGCCACGTCTATAGGTGGGAAAATAAGGGAGAACTTTACGGATTACTGAGAGTAAGAGGGTTTGTCCAAGATGATGGACACATTTTCCTAATGGAAGAACAGCTAGAGGACGAGGTTAAACTTCTGGTTTCCAAAACTTTAGAGGTTCTATCAAAATTCGGATTCGGAAAGGAAAGCGTGAAGATATATCTCAGCACTCGTCCTGACGAAAGTATAGGTACGGATGAACAGTGGGAAAAGGCAACGTCGTCTCTAGAGAACGCTCTGAAGTCTCTCGGTCAGCCTTATCAAGTTAAGGAAAAGGAAGGAGCATTTTACGGACCCAAGCTGGACTTCGAAATAAAGGATAGTCTGGGCAGGTCTTGGCAACTTTCAACCATTCAGGTAGACTTCAACTTGCCAGAAAGGTTCAAGTTAGAATATGTAGATCATAACGGAGAGAAAAGGAGACCGGTCATGGTCCATAGGGCTATCTTTGGATCAATAGACAGGTTCATGGCAATTCTTCTAGAGAACTTCAGAGGTAAGATGCCTACTTGGATATCTCCAACTCAAGTTAGAGTGATTCCAATAACGTCGGAAGTAAACGATTACGCTAGGACTGTCATGACTTCGTTTAGGGAAAGGGGAATCCGCGTTGATTTAGATGACTCTCCGGAGACTTTATCAAAGAGAATAAAGGAGGCATACGACGAGGGAATACCTTATATTGTTATCGTAGGAAAGAGAGAAGCCACGGAGTCCAAGGTTACGTTGAGGGGAAGAAACAACGTAGAGATCAGAGGATTACCCTTAGACTTAGCTGTTAATCAAATAAAAGGTGAAGTTGAAAGAAGGGATGTTAACCAGACGGCAATAGAGAGACTAAAGAAATGATTTACGGTTTTTACAAGAGCCCCCTAGGTGGAATAACCGTAGCTAAGGACGATAAAGGATTTGTAATGCTTGACTTTTGCGAATGTTATGAGAGAAGTTTATTAGAGAATGAAGAATTCTCAGATTTTTTCTATAAGTTGGACTTATATTTTGAGGGTCGTAAGGTTGACCTACGTGAACCCGTGAGTATCAGAGGTAACCACTTCAGGTTAAGCGTGTTTAAGGAAGTCATGAAGATACCTTGGGGTCATGTTATGACTTACGGAGAAGTTGCCAAACGTCTGGACACATCCCCAAGAGCCGTTGGGGCGTCGCTCTCAAAGAACAACATTCTATTAATTATTCCTTGTCATAGAGTTATATCTGAGTCAGGAATAGGAGGTTACTCTAGGGGAATTGAAATAAAGAGGAAACTTCTGGAGCTGGAGGGAATTGAAGTCTCCTCTGATGGCAGAAGCATGAAAGTCAATAAATCCAACAGTAGAGATGAAGGTAATTGAAGATTTAACTTCGATTATTCCTACCGTGATTTACAAAACACTTAAAGAAGGCTATAGAAGCTTCATATTTCGCTAACAAGAAAGTTGAACTCAATTTACCTCTCATTCAAATGGAAGTTAAATAGATTTTTACTCTATTTTTTAGCAATCAGATTTCATAGTCTTGTATGTTATATCATGTTTTCTTAATGATTCACATTTTAGGACTAATTGGATGGGGAGGGTTAACCACAGGGGCTTATTACATGATGGTTATAGAAAATGAAGCCACCATCAAGATGTTAACAGCTTACAGGAGGCTTGTGATTATAGAGGTGATCTCATTGATAACCATGGCTATCTCTGGTCTTTACATGTGGATTAAACTTGGGATGCCAAATTGGGTATATCCAGCTTTCGCCTTAGCCCCCCTATTAGCTGTAGGAGAATTCTACCATTATAGATTTACTTTCTCAGATAAATTCCTTGAAAAGATGAGGTACTTGTCAGTGTTCTATACAATTATTGCCCTATTCCTAATATATGACATGATATTTAAACCGCAATTATAGAGCGCCGTCCAAATCGCTGGCAGAGAAATCGTCTGGATACTCATCTGTTTCTTCTTCCTTCATGTTATTTCTTTCACTCCTTCTTCCAGAGCTTTGTCTTCTACTGTCCTTATTCATTGAGTGAAAGTCCTCAGCTAAAATGTTCAATGCGTAGCCAAGCCTTTGATACAATAAAGAGGCTTCTGCAGAGGTCAACTGAAAGCCTACCCTATTTGATCCATCATCGACCATGATAATTAGCCTTCCTTCGTCTATATACCCCTTGGGGTTAGTTGTAGGTCTCACCAACAGAAGGTCTAGAGACTTGGGAGTTTTACTATCCTTCGTAAAATGAGGTATTCTGAGAATCCTCTCCATATTGTTGTTTGACTTTTCCATTACTTTATCCTAGCGTGCAGGATTAATAACTATTATACTCATGGTTAATGGATTACCTCCTAAATTTAATGTATAGTATCAATGTATGGCATAAAGGAAACTACTAATAAAAACTTAAATAAAAACATTTTAAGGAAGCTAAAAGATATTTTCATAATAAAAAGTTTACAGTCACTTTAGATCCATGGGCCTAAGGGTTATAGTACCGCTGTCCTCGTCGTAATGGAGTGAGAACTTCGTCCCGAACTTCTCTACCATGGACTTCGGTATGTACAAGTTCAGAGGTAGCGTATAGTATTCATACTCGTAAACCTTTCCCCTTACTGTCTTTTTGCCCACTAACCTCTTAGCTTCTACTTCTCTCTCTTTCATAAGATAGAAGTGCTCTTCTCTCTTTTTAAAACTTTTCCACGGACTCCTTAAAAACTGGACATACAATTTAAGAATTAGTCGATAGATTTAAACTTCTTATTTAATTTATAGAATATTGTCTCATTAATAAATGAATTAATACTAATAGCAAACAAATGTAACGTTGCCCTTCTTTCATTATAACTAAACGAAAAATAATATAATAACGTTTTATCAAGGAAAATTCCTATAGCAAGGCACTCTATTCCGAAACATCTTAGACCGCTAATGGGAACAGGATTTCCGTTAACTATACAAGTTATCTTTTGTAACGTCCAATCTATAAAGAAATGAAGCTGTAACATGTCAAAGTTGAACGAGTAAATTGTAGTATCGTCCTCCACCATGGGTTGCGACACTTTATCTCCCAGATCTGTTCTCTCGGTTTTGTCTACGATATCTCTGAGCTCATTCTCGTCCAGAATCACGTTAACTCCGTTGGCCTCTATAACTAGGTTATTTCCCTCCCATCCTAGTACTCTCAACTGCAACTTTGATTCTTACAACTACTGTTGAAGTTGCATCTTTAAAACGTCTAGTTAGCGTTATTTTCTTCAATCAAAGGAAACACTGTGAATCCAGTACACATATTGGCAAAGAAGGGAGAAGTAGCTGAGAGGGTTTTGATGGCGGGCGACCCAGGAAGGGTCAGGTTCCTGTCAAATTTTTTAGAAGAACCTAAGCTGGTAAACGAGAATAGAGGATACCTCCTTTACACTGGAAAGTACAAGGGAATTGAAGTATCCGTTGCTACACATGGAATAGGAGGTCCTTCTATAGCGATAGTTCTAGAGGAACTGATAATGCTGGGCGGTAAAAAATTCATAAGATACGGTACAGCTGGAGGATTAGTAGATAACGTAAAGATAGGTGATTACGTAATTGTAACAGGCGCGTCTTACAATCAAGGAGGACTTTTCTATCAGTATATGAGGGATAACGCTTCTGTTGCAGCTGCTCCTGACTTTGAGATAACGAGAGAATTGGTTAACGCATTCTCCTCACAGGGACTTCCTTACCACGTAGGAAACGTGTTCAGCAGTGATGCCTTTTACGCTGAGGATGAAAACTTCGTCTCAAGATGGGCTTCAAAAGGTAACATTGCAGTGGAGATGGAATGCGCAACTTTATTCTTCCTTTCAAAGATGAAAAGTGTGAGAAGTGGAGCAGTAACGGTCGTAAGTGATACCTTGACTGGGGGAACTAAATGGATAACTAAGGAAGAACTGGAGGAAAGGGTCTCCAAAGGCGCTAAGGCAATTCTAGATGTATTGATTAAGGTATAGCACATTTTTAATTTATGAAACTTGTAAGGGATCCAGTTCATGGCTACATAGAGTTAGATGAAAGGGTTCTCAAGCTAGTCTCAGATCCTTTCTTTCAAAGGCTGCGTCATGTAACACAAACAGGTCTAGCTTACATGGTATACCCTGGAATGACACACAAGAGATTTGAACATAGCCTTGGTACAATGTATTTGGCTAAAGAATTCAGCTCTTTTATCAAGAGGAATTCTGAAGTTGATTTCCTCACTACAGAGATGATTTCCCTTATTTCTATAGCGGGGCTCTTACATGACATCGGCCATATGCCCTTTTCTCATACATTTGAGAACGTTTTAGCTACTTTAAGACAAGTCTACGGTGAGGAAGTTATTGAACAAGGTAAAAAGACTCATGTAATAATGGGAGAAAAAATAATCTCTGAGGAATTGTCCTCGGTTCTAGAGAAGGAGTTCTCATTTGTGGGTGTGGATCCAGTTAAGTTCATAATTAACGTGATATCTGGAAAGTATAACACTGAGGAAGAGAAACTGGCTTCTCTGCTCATTTCTAGCTTCATAGACTCGGATAGATCCGATTATTTATTAAGGGATTCATACTTCGCTGGGGTAGATTACGGTAGGTTTGATATTGAAAGGCTAAAGAGGGTAATGTTATATGTTGATGGAAATCTTGCTATCCTCAAAAAAGCTACTCCAATTGTTGAGGAATTCCTGTTGGCTAGGATGTACATGTATGAAAACGTTTATTTTCATAGCGTTGTTGGTATGTATAACGCAATAGCTACACATGGCATAGCAAAGCTGATAAGGGAAAGCATAATCGAAGTGCCTTTGCGGCCTAAAGAACTTCTTAAGTTAAACGAGTTCAACATCATGTCCGAATTACAGAAGCACGGCGACGAGTTCTATATTGGTTTAATGGAGAGAAAGGGATTTAGAAGGATCAAACAAGACATAACCAAAGAGTGCATCAATGCCGACGAAATCAGGGATGAGGCAATGAAGGAGAGCTTTGAGACAAACGGCCTTATTATGTACCACGATTTCTTTGACGTACCTTACATGGAGGACCTAGGAGAGGCAATTTACATATATGACGGGAAAGAGATTGAAAGGTTCTCTTCAGTTTCTACCATGGTGAGAAGCATGAAGGAATTGAAGAAAGCTATTGTAGCATATCACGTGAAGGTAAAGGACAGAATTGATAAACTGGAGAGAATGATCAAGGAATGCAAATGAAGAGTAGGCTTTTTTCCTTTTTTCATATATTACAATATGGATACTTAACTCTCAAG
Source organism: Sulfuracidifex metallicus DSM 6482 = JCM 9184 (assembly GCA_032834875.1). NCBI lineage: Archaea > Thermoproteati > Thermoproteota > Thermoprotei > Sulfolobales > Sulfolobaceae > Sulfuracidifex > Sulfuracidifex metallicus. The sequence goes on along the minus strand of CP135238.1, from coordinate 1,627,395 downwards.
ATCATACAAATTTAATATAACTAAGTTTTTGCCACCAAAATGTTATTTTTTAATTTAACATTTTTTCACTTTCGAATTCACGACCGGTTATCGGAACGCACTCATTAACTCTCCAGCGAAGATAACCGCGTTGGAGTACTCCGTGAATACTCCCTTTTTTTCTTCCTTTCCTTCCCTTAAAAGAGTTACAACGTAAAAGATTTTTCCATCCTTCTGGAAGTTCCTCGACTTCCTTCTGGAAAAAGTTATAGTGTAGATTCCTACTTCAACTCTCTTAACTTGCGACACGTAAAAGCCTAATCTCATAATCATAAAGTAGTCCAAGGTTACACCCTTATATCTACGACTACGTGATACAATCCAGGTTTAACACTCCTTACTATGCGGGCGAACTCGCCCTTGAACTTCTGCATGGCTACCTTCCGTGGGTCTTCTCCCTTCTTAACTTGTATTCGAGCAAATAAATGAATGAATGAGTTCCCTTTACCTTTTACCTTCTGTTTTGCCACCTCAAATGCTTCCTCATCTCTCTCTGGCAGAGGACATATAATCCTGTCAGCTTCCTCCAGTCGATAAATTTTCTTAAAGGCATCACCTAATATAGGTATAACGCCGTAAGCCTTGTTTAGCTCTAAATTGACTAGCGTGTAATAGTAAGCAAAGGGATTTAGATCTATAGAGTACACTTTCCCAGCACCTTTAAGCAAAGACAGAATAGAAAATGGACCGTAACCTGAGAACATGTTGATCACAACTTCTCCCTTCCTTACCATACTAGGGATTCTATTATGTTCATAGGATAAGGTTTGAGAGAAGAATACCTTGGTGAAATCTAGGAAGAACGAAGCACCGTTCTCCCTATATATGGTTTCACTCCTTTTATCGCCTAACAAATGAACGTAATGGGATAGTCTATAGTCGCCTTCGGTTCCTCTAAGCCTACCCCACACCGACTTGACATGAGGGTTGTCCTTCATTATCTGCTCTGCAAATGGAACTAGATCTTGAGGGCTAACATCAAATGGAATTCCTATTACTGCTATGTCGCCTATTGTTTCAATTCTTTTCCAAATTTCTAATCTCTGTCTCGAACTCATCTACCTTATCCCTTATCCTCTCTATTTCCTTGAGCCCAATGTTTATAGGAGCTCCACCGTCAAGTACGGCGTCACCATTGACTATTACAGTCTCTGGATATGCAATAGAAAATATTAGGCTTTCGTAAGGCGATGTCTGATCTAATGGGAAAGCTGGAGGTTCGTCGAGCTCGAAAACCACAACGTCGCCTATGTAACCTGCTTCTATCTTACCGTACTTATCGCGACCTAATTGGGAATATCCCCATGATGTAGCCGAATTGAAGGCTTCCTCAGGGACCAAGAGTAATCTTGTTACTGCTAGCTTTAATTCGAAAAGTGGATCGAAGGATGGCGTAAGGTCTAAGGCTAGACTTGGCTTATACTTACTCAAAGGAAAGTTAGATACCTCGAAGGAAGGAGTCCAAGCTAGTCCTCCTTGCAAAGATAACTTCTTCAGGTCTTTCCTTGATCCACCCCCTAAACCTATTACGTGAGCACCATTCAAATCGGCTTCAGACAAATCCACATCTCTCTCAACCAGAACGGGAATTTTATACGTCCTCGAGACATCTAACACGTTCTTTAATTGATCCTGGTTCGCTACCCTTAGAATTACCCTATTTTCGTCTCCCGAGCTCCACCTATTATATAAGGTTGAAAACTCCTTCTCCCAGTTGGCATCATTATCTACAGTTACCGCCAAAACTGGACGAATGCCAACCTCTGAAACGGCCCTCGCAGTTAGATCCAAGTGAGGTCCACTGAACACAACAGTTCCCACTCCCCTCTTTAATAGATGGTAAGCTCCAGCCATTGCAAAGTAATACGCATCATTAGACGACATAACGTCTAGAATCTTTTGAGGATTTAATTTCCCCATAAATACCTTATATCTGAAAGGATATAAATAAAGATAAGAATTCATAACCAGCATCGCTGGAGTTACTAACCTATTTTTACCCCCTACTTCAAGATCGGGATAATCGAAACCCTCGATTTCCTTTGTGGAAACTCCCTTAATAACGCCGTCCTCTATGCCCACATTGGCATTCTTCATGGGCTTATCTGAACCTATTGTGACTCCGGATTTCAGCAGAATCTGCATGGAACGTAATTAACTTGAGAAATAATTAAGTTATACATATCTTCGGTGAGATGTTTGTACATCGAGGAAATAGAGCGAGAGTTGAACCAAGAATTCAGAGTGGAAACTGACATTAGGCTCAGCCAAGCTTATGTGATAGGTGCGGGGGACTCATTCGCCTCATCTATCACTATTGAAGGAGAAACTGGAGGGAGATTTAGGGCTATTGATCCTTACGACGGTTTCTCTTTCGACCTTAAGGGAAAACCAACTATATTTGTCTCGGTTTCAGGAAAACCATTTTATAACATTAGATTAGCCAAAAAGCTCAAGGGATCAAGTGAAACTTACGCTATAACAGCGAATCCCTCTTCTCAATTGGCTGAATCTGTAGATCACGTGATAAAAATTCCTTACAAGTCAAAAAAACCTCTACCCGGCACACTATCCTTTTTGATGACCACTTACGTCCTCTTTAAAATTGCGGGGATAGAACCAAATGTAGAAGAGAGACAAGATACCTACACGTTGGGAAATAATCCATTCTTTGTGGGCTCTAATGGAAATTACGGCATTAGCGTTTTCGCTTACCTTAAAATGAGCGAAATATTTGGAATTCAATCTAACGCTGAGAGAACCGAGCAGTTCTGTCATTCCCCAGTATTCTCAACTAAAGGAAGACAGATAGTAATCTTAGGCAATTCAGAAAGAGAGAAGAAGTTAGCCAAGTTTATAGACTTCACGGATGTGAAGTTTACTGGAATAAGGGATCCGATCTCTAATGCAATCATTTTCCTGAAATCTCTATTGTCAAAAATGAAGAGAGATAACTGGGACAAAATATTCTTTTTAGACTGCAGAAAAATATTAAACGTTAGCTCTAATATGATCTATTATGACTCAGGTTCCTGAACTTGACTTAACTGTAGCTGATACAAAGTGTGGATCTGATTCTCCATCAGTAAGAATAATGAGGTTCTGGGTTGAAGTTGGAGGAGAAAAGGACATTATTATAAAAGCATTGAAGGGAGTTCAGGTTGACCAAGTAGACATGTGGGCAATAGCCATGGAGGATAAGGGAGTAAAGATTCTAGAAAAGAAAGATGAAGGAAACATAGTGTTATACAAGGTTCGCCTTCCTTGAGGTAATGAAATTGAACTATTTGATTTTAGCTAAATATATTGGTTTTTTCTTAGCCGCAATTTCAGTTGTAACCTACAGTTTCGCGGGACCGATAGTAAGGATATTCACTTTTCAAGGATTGATAGTTTCGGGAGGATTGTTAGGATGGTATACGTTAATTTATAACTCTCCTAAAGATAAAGTAATTGAAATAGATGGCGAACACGTTCCCACGGCATCTGTGCTATTAAGGAGGAGAGCTTTAATGGGAGTTCCAGTATCGATTCTCTTAATCGCAGTTTGGCAAATACCTACATTTTTCCGACTTGCCTATAGCGATACTCCCTTCTTCATCCTAGCTCCAATATCGACCTTCATAGGAGGATTCATGATTGGATATTTCATTTCTTCCCTGAAGTTTGTAGAAAGGGCTGTACTTTTCCTACTTGGACTGATGGGAAGTATGTCAACTATAGTTATAGCTTACATTGATTCATCTTCGCTTGGAGAAAGTCAAACTGATATACTTGATGTAGTATTACTCCTTATTTATCTGATCATAGTGCCAGAAGCCATGACAATAATATATTATATCATGAGAAAGGCGAAGGGATTTTGAAAGGTAAGGTTTACATAGTTGGAGTTGGACCTGGAGATCCGGATTTAATTACATTGAAAGCTGTGAAAGTGATACAACAAGCAGACGTAATTCTATACGATAGGCTGATCAATGAGAGCCTCCTTAATTTTTCAAAGCATGGAGACAAAATATACGTAGGAAAAGGAATAGGTGAAGCTTGGAAACAGGAGAAAATAAACGATACTCTAGTAAAGGAAGCAGAAGCTGGCAAAATAGTTGTAAGAATGAAAGGTGGAGATCCAACAGTGTTTGGAAGAGGAGAGGAGGAATGTTTACATGTCTCTAGGCACGGAATTCCATGCGAGATAATACCTGGCGTCAGCAGTGCTATAGCGGTTCCAGAGGTAGCTGGCATACCAATAACTAGCAGGTTGGTAGGCGCGTCTGGTTTCGCCGTAGTGTCAGGAACAAGGGTATCAGGAGAGCTGGACCCAGACTTCATACCTAAGAAGGGTACTGTAATAATTCTGATGGGAATACACGACATAGAGAAAGTTGAAAAAGCCCTGCTTATGAAGAGGGAAAGGGATGAGAAAGTTGCAATAATCGAGAATGGAACTTTACCTTGTCAGAGAGTAATTAAGGGTCAGTTAAAGGATTTAACAAAGCTTGTGAAGGAAAATAAGGTAAGGTCGCCTGCAGTGTTGGTCGTTGGAGAAGTGATAGACTTAAGTTTTACTCTGAAGTAGAAATGATGAAATTAGCTATCCAATCTCTTGAGAGACAAGCTGGCTTAAACTTGACTGTAGTAATTTTCTCTTGGCGGTATTGAAGAAGAACCGACTTCATTGTTGTTATGTTTCCGTTGGATGAAAAAATCAACTAGTTAATAGAATAAGTATGTACGTTATTCTTGAAAGCTAACTTAATCGTAATAGGTCATAAGGCAAGAAAAAACATGCCGTAGATTAACACACTCCTTAGCGATCTCTCATATTTATATATAAAAATTCAAATATCTTAGATTACTTTATTTAATGAAAACAATCTTTTAATAATTATTATTATACAATATAAGAGAGAAAAACTTTTACCTTACTCCAAAATTGCTAATTCCATAAGTATTCCATTAGATTAAAAACTTCTGTGTTTACTATTACTTGTGTACCCTCCAAAATTCGGTTATGTTATTCCGGAAAGCGTGAAAGAAGCAATTGAGTTCCTTGAAAGCCACGATGATGCTAGACCTCTAGCTGGAGGACATTCTCTAATTCCTATGCTTAAATTAAGAATAATTAGACCGTCGTACTTGATAGAGTTGAAAACTTTACAAGAACTGAAGGGATTAAGGAAGGAAGGAGAGAATTACGTTATAGGAGCACTAGCCACTCATTACGAAGTGAAGAACGCGAAAATACCACTTCTAAGTCAAACCGCCTCAGTTATTGCAGACCCACAAGTTAGAAACATGGGAACCATAGGTGGAAGCATATCAAACGCCGATCCACTATCTGATTACCCTGCACCTCTGATAGCAATGGATGCTAAAGTGATAATAACATCAAGTAAAGGCGAAAGACAAGTGGAGTTTTCTCAGTTCCAAAAGGACATGTTCACAACGGATCTATCTCAAGGGGAATTAGTTAAAGCTATAGTAGTACCTTTATTGCAAGGATACAAGACAGTCTATGAAAAACTGGAAAGAAAGGCTGGAGATTATGCAATAGTAGGGGTCGCCGTGGCACTAAAGGAAGAGGAAGGTGTAATCAAAGACGTTAGAATAGGTCTTACTGCGGTAAACAATAAGGCAATGAGGGCCAAAGCTTCTGAGGAAATTTTAATTAACAATTCCCTTTCCGAAGATCTTATTTCAAAAGCTGCAATTGCAGCAATTGACTATGCAGATCCTACCACCGATATAAGAGGATCGGCGGAATACAAAAAGAAAATGGTAAAGGTTATGACTGAGAAAGCACTAAAGAGTCTGGTGAGACAATGAAAGTTGTAGAACCTAACGAAAAAGTAGCAATAAAGCTGAAAGTAAACGGTAAAGAATACGAAGAAGTAGTTGAGCCAAGAAGACTTCTCGTTCATGTCTTACGTGACTTGGGATTCACTGGCGTTCATGTAGGTTGCGATTCTTCTAACTGTGGAGCATGTACGGTAATTATGAACGGAAAATCGGTAAAATCATGTACCCTTTTAGCCATAGAAGCTAACGGAGCTGAAATAACGACGGTTGAAGGTCTTAGCAGCAACGGTAAACTGCATCCTATTCAAGAGGGATTTTGGGAGAAACACGGACTTCAATGCGGTTATTGCACTCCCGGAATGATAATGGAAGCTTACTTCCTTTTAAAGGAGAATCCTAACCCAACGGAGGAGGAAATAAGGGAGGGAATCTCAGGGAACCTATGTAGATGCACTGGTTATCAAAACATAGTAGAGGCCATAAAGTACGCCTCAGAGAAAATGAAGAAACAAGAGATAGAGAAAACCACGTGAGATTAAGGTAAATCTTCCTTTTCATCTATATCCCTCAATATCCCTTCACTACACTCCACCTCTTTTATTTTCATTTCACTTATCAAATTTCTCATACCTTGATCTCCTGTTATTTTATCTAGGAATCTTAACATAACGGACGTCCTAAATAGAACTGGATTTCCTCTTCTCCCTCCATGAACGGGAACTACGACTTCTCCTTCTGCATTATCGATTATCTTTTTGACGTCTTCCTGACTTAAGAATGGCATATCTCCCAGAACTATTAAAATAAATTCATGTTCCTTCATGAATCTAACTCCAAGCTTTATCGATGTACTCATACCCTCGTACCACTTGGGATTATATATTACAACCTCTTCTTTAAGAAAGGGAATCAATTCATCAGCATACTTGCCAACTATTATTACCCTATCAATGTTAATCACCGAGATTACCTTCTTTATTATAGGTTCACCATTCAATTTGAATAGCAGTTTATTTCCGCCGAACCTTTTTCCTTCTCCCGCAGCTAATATCACGGCACCGACGTCTACCATATGTTTATTTTCCATTCGTTCGCCTATATAATACCATGAAATACGAAGGGCAAGTAAACGTGAACGCATCAAGGCAGGAGATTATGTCTTACATGGATAACATAGAGAAGCTAGTTCCCTGCTTCCCTAAAATTAAACAGTTCTCTAAAAATCAGGACGGATCTTATGACGTAATAGGTAGCGTGGGTATAGGTTTCATAAAGGGGGAATATAAGGCAAATGTAAAGTTAGAGAAAATAAATGACGAAAGTCTAAAAATGACGGCTAAAGGAAAGGGAATGAACAGTAACGTGGACATAGATGCGACCATACAAGTACAAGACAATCTCATAAAATACTCAGCCGAAGTTAAGGTATCTGGTACATTGGCAACTGTAGGGGCTAGAATGATGGGATCTGCAGTAGAGGGTATAGTAAATGACCTTTTCTCATGTTTTAAAAAACAAATAGAGAAAACACAATAAAAGGAAAAAGAGAAGAGGGAAAATCTCTCTTCTACATTGTATATTTTCACAGTAAGAGAGATTTATTTAGCTATGTGTCAAGACAAACGTAACTAACTATTTTTAATCCCTCATTATAATTTCTAAAGCATGGAAATCGATGGAGAGGAAAGCATAAAGGACAGCATTAGTCTAATTTCATTTTTATCTAAGAAGGAGAATTTAATGTGTTGCATACCGGGAGTTACAAGCAGGAACGGAGACAAGTTCATCACTAAGACAAAGGTAGGTTTCATTTCGATAGAGTTGAATGGAGAGATAAAGGATTTTGAAGTAAATAATAATGTAATTAAGAATACCATAGAAATTCAGGGCGCAGGGATGGAAGTAGTAGTTAAAACCACCCTTGACGTTGAGGAAAAAGTCCTAAAGTGGAAGGTAGAATATGAAGCTAAGGGAAGTTTGGCTCAGTCCTTTAGGAAGATAATAGATGGCCAAGCAGAAAAGGTAGCCAAGGATATAATCTCATGCAGCTTAGAGAAGTCTGGTGCACTGAAGTAACTAAGCTAATGGCTCTAAGACCACACCGATCCCCCTAGTTCTACCTTCTCTAAAAACGAATATCTGACCTTTCTCTATATATTCAGGATTATATAGGAAATGAAGGATAACCTCGCTTGAATCACCGCTCCTTAGAACTTTCTTATATATTTTCTCGAACTTCACAGCCTGCCTAAGAGTATAGAGATGCATCGTAGCTACGTAACCTTCCCTTATTGTAGTAGGATGATGAAGAATGAATACCCTAGCCTTGAACCGTTTCACTGCAAGACCCTTATTCTTTGACATTATCATACCCTTCCTGAGATATTCCTTATTCACTCCTTGTATTGCAAATGTAGCAATGTAGCCTTCGCTCGCCCTGTCTACGAATACTCTATTTATTTGAATACTCTTTACCTTCACTTGTTTGAATTCTCCGGCTTTGTCTGGACCTATGTAAAAGTCTTCATTTGATGAGACGGAACCTCTAACTACTGAACCCAGTACGACTGGACCTACTCCCGTTACATTGTATATTTCATCTATGTAAACTAAAGGTAACTCATCAACTATCCTTTTTGTAGATGAAGGTAAGACGTTCAAAAGCTTCAAAAGGAGATCTATACCCTTTCCAGTAACATTAGAAACCTTAAATATGGGCACTACCCTAGTCGTCTTCATTGCTAGAATTGAATTTAAAAGGTCTCCTTCGTCCTCAACTTCAAGGGCTAGTCTGTTTATTCCTGGTATCTTTAGGACCGACTTGACGTCATTTATAATCTGATCTATACGTTCCTTTGGATACTTATCTACCTTAGTTATTACAACAAAAACTGGGAATTTTAATATAGAAGCTATGGCAAGATGTTCCCTTCCCATTGTGCTCAGACCATCGTCAGCCCCAACAACCAACATCACATAATTCACATCGTAGCCTAGAAGTCCTTTAAGGGTGGTCCTAAGGTATCTCTCATGTCCTCCAAGGTCAATTAGCCTAATCACCTTTGAGCTCTTCATTGTTATGTCGGCTTCGTCTAGAGGATCTCTAACGCTCCTATTCACTACCTCTCCCTTATCGTCGAAGCCTAACAATCTCATGCTAATTGACGAGGTTCGACCTGAAATTACTTCATGCAGATGTCTGGCTACAACTGCCCTAAGTGATCCGTTGCCATCATCATATTTACCTGAAATTAAAACTCCAGTTAAAGTGCTCTTGCCAGCGTTAACGTGGCCCATCACAGCTAGATTGATTTCAATGGGAACTTGATCCCTAAAGAGCCTCACTAAAACCTCTGCAACTTCTCTTCCTCTTCCTATTTCAACAATTCTTTTATATACTATTTTAGCATTTACTAGCTCGGCTATCTTCTCTAGTGCGTCCAAGCTTTTTTGCATCTCCTCCTTGGTCATTCCAATAACGTCTCCGTCGTTGCTTACTCCTAAAACGTAGAAAGCTTCGCCATTTCCCTCCTCAAGTCTAAATCTCATTTGCGTGGCAAGCGATTCTAATCTGTTCTCATCCAAGGCTGAAAGAATAAGTTTATATTCTATCTTGCCTAAATCGCTTTCGCGCGGATACTTCATTAAACCACTTGCACAAATTATAAATAACGAAAGTCGTAAATAAATCTTAATTGGTGTTACCTTGGAACCAATCCTAATTTTTAAGGAAGTAATGAAATGCCCAGTCTGCGGTAATGAAACCTTAGAAGCCAAAGATTACCTTTACGAAGTACCGGAGGCTGGGAAAATTACTTTGTCCAACTGGGAGTGTTCTTCGTGCGGATATAAATATAGAGACGTTAAGCCTTACGAAGTAGCTGAACCTAAGAGAATTGAGCTTTCCGTCGAAAACGATGATGACCTAACCTCGATAGTTTATAGATCATCCTTCGCTAAGGTTATAATACCAGAGCTTGGATTCGAAGTAGAACCCTTAAATGGAACAGGAACAATTACCACAGTAAGAGGTCTTATAGAGGTCTTCTTAGATGAAATAGGCGACTTGATGGATACTCGAGATTTAAAAGATGCGATGGAAGGAAAAAGGAAGTTCACTTTAATAATTGAGGATACATCTGGCTTAAGCTTCGTTAAAAACGTAAAGGCTAAAGTTACTCAATTTTTATCTCCTTCCCCTCCATAGCCTTGGGGTTTTTCTTCTTTAGCGTGATCTCAACTATTCCATTCTTATAGCTTGCCTTAGCTGAATTCTCATCTACTTCGCTTGGTAGCTCAACTTCAGCATAGTACTTCTTAGGTGCTGAATCTGAAGTGAAAAGCACTAACTTCTGTCCAACTATCTTCAGTTTAACGTCGTCCTTGCTTATCCCCGGCACCTCAGCCACCACCTTTATGTCGTCTCCTTTTTCCAACACGTCTACTAAGGGCTCTATCTGATCGCTTACTATGGGTTTGCCCTGCATTTTCTTGACATTACCAAACTCCTCAATTTTTGGAGTGCCGTCTGGACCTACGCTGATTTTGACTCCATATATGTAAGGACCGTTATCACCAGATTCCTTAGATATTCCTCTCATGAATTCACGTTCTAATCTCCTAAATTCCTCGTCCATTTCAGCCATTATTTCGTCCATTATATCGAATATACTCCTTCTCTTTACGGGCATGTGGATCACTGTGTAAATGTTGAATTACGAAGACTTAAAATTTTCTATCATGATTTAACCAATATCCAAGTTTTGTTTAAACTTTTGTAAAGCGATTAGATTTAAAGGGATTAGTGCAAAAATTTTGTAACTGAGTAGACCAGAATCCTTAAAAAAATGCAAAATAAGCCTCTCTTTCAATAAAACACAGATTAATGCTGAACTAACTCTAAAAGTAATCCCATTACACTCTTGGGGTGTACGAAAGCTACAGTATGCCCCATAGCTCCCGGCCTTGGGGTCTTATCTATCAATGTTAGACCTTTATTTTCTAAGTCTTTAAGAGAAGCTGAAATGTCAGAGACCTTAACTGCTAGATGATGCATTCCTTGTCCCTTGGTCTTAAGGAATTTGGCCACGGTGTTATTCATATCTTCATGATTTACTGGCTCTAGTAATTCAATCGCCGTCTCACCCTCCTTTCCCCTCATGAAGGCTACCTTGAGTCCTCTGTCGTTCAATACGTCCTTATATATGCACTTCATCCCCAGTTTCTCCTCATAAAATTTTATCGCTTGATCTATATTTTCTACAACTACTCCTACGTGGTCTATTTCCTGCGTTTCCATGAAGGTAAATAATCAATTTAGACTTATAAGCTTGTTCAAAAACGCAAAGATTATATACTATTTAAACCTAATGTAGATGGGTATTTCTCTTGGACATAGAAAATAAAATAAATGAATGGAACGAGAAGGTATACAAAACTTGGTTGGCTAAGAGACCTGAGAGAAAGAAGGTATTCAGAACACCGTCTGGAATTGAGGTCAGTCCTCTATATACTCCTCTAGATGTGAAAGGAAATTACATGGAAAAAGTTGGCTTACCTGGTGAATACCCTTACACTAGAGGAATTTACCCTAACATGTATAGGGGAAGAATATGGACAATAAGGCAATACGCTGGGTTTGGTTCGGCAGACGATACTAACAAGAGATTTAGAGGGTTACTTGCAGCTGGACAGACTGGACTGAGCATGGCTTTTGACCTACCAACTCAGCTGGGCCTTGATCCTGATCATATTTTAGCTATGAGCGAGGTAGGTGTAGTTGGAGTCTCAGTTTTTCATTGGAAGGAAATGGACAGAGTAATGGATCAAATTCCCTTAGATAAGGTATCTACGTCGATGACAATTAATGCTACAGCAATGGAGTTGGTCTCAATGTATGCTGCTACTGCAGAAAGCAGAGGCATACCCATGAAAGTTCTAGACGGAACTGTGCAGAACGATATCTTGAAGGAATACATTGCTAGAAAGAACTTCATTTATCAACCTGAACCTTCCATGAGATACGCTATAGACGTAATAGAGTATGCCGCCAAGAACATGCCTAAATGGCACTCTATCAGCATAAGCGGATATCATATCAGGGAAGCAGGAGCTGACGCACCTTTGGAAGTGGCCTTCACCCTGGCCGATGGAATAGAGTACGTTAAACATACAATGGAAAGAGGTATTCCAGTCGACGATTTCGCTTCTCATCTATCATTCTTCTTCGCCGGATATACCAACATATTTGAAGAGATAGCAAAGTTCAGGGCAGCAAGAAGAATGTGGGCTAAGATAATGAAGGAAAGATTCAATGCGAAGAAGCCTGAATCCCTAATGTTAAGGTTCCACACCCAGACTGGAGGTGCAGAGCTAACTGCACAGCAACCTGAAATCAACATAGTTAGAACAACCTTGCAAGCACTTGCCGCGGTTATTGGAGGAACTCAAAGTCTTCACGTGAACTCTTATGATGAAGCTTTGTCATTACCAAGCGAGAAAGCAGCGAAAATTGCAATAAGAGTACAGCAAATAGTAGCTCACGAGAGCGGTGCGGCTGATACTGTAGATCCACTAGCTGGAGCATACTATATAGAGTGGCTGACAGACCAGATAGAGGAGAGGGCATGGAAGATAATAGACACTATCGACTCCATGGGTGGCATGCTTAAGGCAATAAACGCGGGCTATCCACAGTCTCAGATAGCAGAAAGTGCCTATAGAATACAACAAATGATCGAAACTGGAGAAATGATAAAGGTGGGAGTCAATATGTATTATGAACCCGACTGGGTTGGAACTACCGAAGTTTTCAGAGTTAGACCGGAAGTGAGGGATACCGTAATGGAGAGACTCAGGAAATACAGGGGAGAAAGGGACGAGATAAAAGTGAGAGATTCCCTCAATGAATTGAGGAAAGTGGCTGAAAACACAAGCGTTAACATGTTCCCCTACATGTATAACGCAATCAAGGCAGGTGCTACTGTTGGAGAAACTAGCAAGACCTTAAGGGAAGTATGGGGAGAATATAAGGAGCCAATTATTTTCTAGAGTAGTGGGTCTCCCTTAATTTCCTTTCTATTTCTAGATATTTCTCTTTGTTGTCCACATTTACTTCAGGAATTTCCCTAACCACGTCCCACTTATCCCAGGGGAAAACAATCCATTTATCAATCATCTTATAATAGAAATCTGGATACTTCCTAGCCCAAGGCTTTATGTATACGGTGGCATATTTCACCGACTTAGGGTTAAACATAGAAAGGACGTTAGACACTGCCTCTAAAGTCTCTCCGCTGTCAGCTACATCGTCCACGACTAACACATCCTTCCCTTCTATATCGTCCACACAAACAGACTTTACCACCGGTTTAACATCCTTCTTTCCCACGTTCTTGTAAAGCTTTATCTCAATATACCTGATTCTTTCTATGTTAAGAATATCCTTCAAAAGCTTTGAGGGGACTACCCCACCAGTTGGTATTGCAACTATAACCTCTGGAACGAAACCAGAATCTACTGCTTGTTCTGCCACGTGAAGCATTGCTTTTTCGATCTCGTCCCAAGTGGGTATATAGAAGTCACTCACCTAATACCACCAAAGGAATTTCGAATTCTTCAGGTAAAAGTCCTCCATGATGACCCTTAAGTTTGGCGTAGTCGCCATTTTCCTTGTAATCGAAAATGTAGGACTTGTAATCTGTAGGGATGCCTATGTAATCAGGAACAAGGGAGAGGTCGTTCACCTTTCCTAGAAGACCTCTATCCGTTACCTCTTGCTTAGAAAAGACCTTAATTGAGCTATATTTTTCAGCAAAATATGGCAAAAGCTCGTACCTTGTTCTCATGAAAAGGGCCCTAGAATCGCCGTATGGAGGGATGTCAAGCATCTCCATTAAGTTCTTATCGTCCATTATAATTACTGAATCTGAAACTGTAACGTGACCATGATCCGCGGTAATGAAAGTAGAGAATCTGTCTTTGTATATCTTTGCAACGTTATATATGCCCTCAAATACTGCCTTAGCAGTGCTTAGGGTGGGTTCAACGTAGGGACCGTACTTATGAGACATCGTGTCTACATCTGGAATGTACAAATAAACGAATTCGTAATCCCGTTGTAATGCATCTGAAAAAATATAGAGGGCGTCCCAGAGGTTGGAGAATGTTTTAGTCTCGGTTGTATTCTCATGTGTAGCCTTAGAGAACTCATTACCATCTAGACCTTTTGGAACTATTTCGAGAGTCTTCTTTGAGTTCCTGTCAACTTCCTTTAAATAGCCCTTTACATTAGGAAAAACCTTGTCGAATGATATGGAGTCTTTGAAAGAGTCCCTCTGATTCACAGAAGGATGCGTGAACCTTAAGGTGTTTATTATGCCACCCATCCTCTTCACGAACGTATTGTAACCTAAAACTCCATGCTCTCCAGGAGTCATTGCTGTAAATAAGGTTGTAATAACTGTGGATGTAGTAGAAGGGAATACTGTGGTTATTTTCCTAGCCTCTTTTGGAATTCCTACCTTGGATAACGTACTCCATCCTAGACCGTCTAACAGAACCAAAGCTACCCTCTTACCGTGAACTTCCATTTTGCTGATGCAGTTTCTTTCAACGCCTAAAAACGACGATATGCCGCATGCTAGCGTATAAATATTATCCTTCGAGTAATCTGGATATAGTAAATCCATGGCATAAAGATTTATTCTAATTAATTAAGCGTTTATGGGTATGGATTCAACTTCGCTTGCTGGAATTTTAATTGAGATGTCTTACGTCGCAATGGGGCTAGTCATAGCAGGTTTTGGAGCTGGCGTAGCAATGTGGATTCTGAGGAAAAAGGGGAGAGTATGAGGTATGATGCCTTGATAATAGGAGGAGGACATAACGGGCTAGTTGCCTCCTTCTATTTAGCTAGGCGTGGACTCAAGGTAGCAGTTCTTGAAAGAAGGGAAATTGTAGGTGGTGCTTCCGTAACGGAAGAGTTATGGCCAGGCATAAGGATATCTACTGGTGCTTACGTACTAAGTTTGCTTAGACCTAGGATTATAAATGAGATGAATTTGCCTGAAAATGGGCTACACGTTTATAATAAGGATCCAGGACTTTTTCTTCCACTTGGAAGGAAAAATCTCTTCATATGGAACGATATTAAAAGGACGCAGAAGGAAATAGAAAAGTTCTCTAAGAAGGATTCATTAGCTTATTCCAAATGGATTAAGTTCTGGGATACTTTCTATGATCTTGCAGATTTCTTCATGCTTACTCCTCCCGTGACCATATCCGACGTAGGAGATTTGTTGTATAGGTTTAAAGGATCAATAGACGAAGAAAACCTAAGCAGGATTGGTAGAACGTTCCTTCAGGATGCTAGATCGTTCTTGGACGAATTCTTCGAAAGTGACGAGGTAAAATCTGCACTAATTGAGGATTCTGTGGTTGGCACATTCGCTTCTCCTTCAACTCCTGGTACAGCGTATGTATTAGCTCATCATGTAATAGGAGAGGTAAACGGAATTAAGGGAATGTGGGGGTACGTAAAGGGTGGAATGGGAGGAGTAACTTCAGCCATGGCTAGGGCATGCGAAAAGATGGGAGTTGATATTATGACATCTACCGAAGTGGAGGAAATACTAGTTAAGAACGGAGAGGTAGCTGGGGTTAAAACTAAGGATGGAAGGATTATAGAAAGTAAAATAGTTTTATCGAATGCTGATCCCAAAACAACATTCTTGAAACTCGTCAATGATGTTGACGAAGAAATCAGAAAAAGGGTTTCCGCGTTGAAGAGCAAAGGAGTATCGTTTAAAGTAGTAGGATACACAGAAGAACTCCCTGACTTCGGTAACGGGAAATCCCTTGGACCTGAACACGTTGCCTCGGAGTTGATCATGCCTAACGTAGATTACATAGAGAGAGCTTACGATGATGCAAGAGTTCTGGGATATTCAAGGGAGCCTTGGTTATCAATAAACTTTCAGACTTCCGTGGACCCAACCGTAGCTCTTCCTGGAAAACATGTGTTCTCCATTTTTGGACAGTATTTGCCCTTTAACGATAGATTAGATGACATGAAAGAAAAGATAGCAGAAATAACTTTGGAAAAAGTCAGAGAATATGCACCAAATTTCAAGCCAGTTAAATACGAGGTAATTACACCATTGGATATAAAAAGGAGATTTGGAATCTGGGAGGGAAATATATTTCACATAGATATGACGCCTGATCAATTATACATATTTAGACCTGCATTGGGTATGAGCAGATACAAAACTCCAATAAAGGGTCTCTATCTGTGCGGGTCTGGAACCCATCCGGGAGGTGGAGTGACCGGAGCTCCAGGATATAACGCTGCACATGCTGTACTGAATGATCTAAATGTTTGAAATAAAGAAATTTTCTCGTTTTCCTTATTAATGTTATTTAAACCACTGTGGCTATATATCATCTGAAAGAAATGAGTTTATCAGACTCTTTCACGAGTATTTTATTAGTCGTCGCGTTTACTATTATAGTGGTAATAGCTGTGAAATTATTCGGTAAATCAACGACAAACTTTGCCAACAGTGAAAGGGCTATGCAATTACAATCGAAGAATCAAAAGAAAATAGGGATAGAAAACAAAATCACATGGGACGATATAGGAGGATACGAGGGGCTAAAGAAGGAAATAAAGGAATACATAGAGCTTCCCCTAAAGTATGAGGGAATAGCCAAGAAGTACGGGCTAAAAGCTCCCAAGGGAATATTGCTCTTCGGACCTCCTGGATGCGGAAAGACTTTAATGATGAGAGCTCTAGCTAACGACGCTAAGATTAACTTCATTTACGTTAACATTAGCGATATAATGAGCAAATGGTACGGCGAAAGCGAAGCCAGATTGAAGGAGCTGTTCGCAAACGCGAGGAAAAATGCTCCTTGTATACTCTTCTTCGATGAAATAGATACTATAGGTGTAAAGAGAGAGAATCATACTGGGGACTCGGTAACTCCCAGACTGTTATCTCTCATGTTATCCGAAATCGATGGAATGCAGTCCGACGATGGAATGATTATCGTCGGTTCCACAAACGTACCTCAGATGTTAGATAAAGCCCTCCTTAGGGCTGGTAGGTTCGATAAGCTACTTTTCGTGAGTCCTCCAGACATAACTGCAAGAAAGGAAATTCTCAATATTCATTGTAAAGGTAAACCTCTAGCTCCAGACGTGGATTTGAATAAGATAGCCGAGATGACCGAAAGATACAGTGGAGCAGATTTAGCTAACATTTGCCAAGAGGTCGCGAGAAAGGTAGCAGCTGAAGTAATAGAAAGTGGAAAAGAGAGACAAATTCAAATGAAAGACTTCATGGACGTCATAAAAACGTATAAGCCAAGCATAACTCTGCAGATGCTGGAGGACTACGAAAAGTTCAAGCTTGACTTTGAGAGGAGGTCAACTAGGGAGATAGAGATAGAGGATAAGGGTGAATCTACTTTAGAGGATATAGGAGGTTATGAGCAAGTAAAAGCTGAGCTTAAGGAACTTTTGGAATTACAGTTCTTCCATTATAAACTTCTAGAAGAATTGAAGGTACCGCCTATAAGAGGAATATTGCTTTACGGACCTCCAGGAGTTGGAAAGACAATGATGTCTCGTGCTCTGGCAAACAGCCTAAAGGTTAAGCTAATTCCCTTAAGCGGCGCAGAGATAATGTACAAGGGTTACGAAGGAGCTATAGCTGCAATAAAGGAAGTTTTCAATAGAGCTAGAGAGAACAAGCCGTCGATAATTCTCTTAGACGAGTTGGACTCAATAGCGTCAAAAAGGAACAAGAACGTGTCAGAGTCTTCCAGAATAGTTAACCAGATTTTAACGGAAATGGACGGAATAAGAAGTCTAAAGCAAGTGGTTGTAATAGGAACTACAAATAGAATGAGCGTAATAGATTCTGCATTACTAAGGCCAGGTAGATTTGATAAGATAATAGAGATGCCTCTGCCAAATGAAGAGGAGAGGTTGGACATTCTGAACAAATATCTAGGCAAGGACGTTTGTGAAAGGGTAAATTGTGCACAGATAGCTAAGATGACCGAAGGTTACACGGGAGCAGATTTAACAGCAATAGCCAGAGAAGCTAAGATGGCTGTGCTTAAGGAAATAATTAGGGGAAACAAGGAGAGAAAATTAACTTTCGACGATATGATGTGGGCTCTAGGAAAGATAAAGCCATCCTATAAGGAAGAAAAGAGGAGAAGCGCAACGAAGAAATTACAGATGTAAATAAAAAAATGTGTGTGTATGCTCAGATACCTATGCTGACCTCTTTTATAATTTTTATAATCTCAGCGTCTCTAAAGTCATAGATCCTATACCGCAAATGATGTAATTATATTATGAAATCTATGTTTTATTTTACATAAGAAAAACTCTCACATCTTTTCTCTTTCATCGTCATTTTTCCAAGCTTAACTTCCAGGGAAATGGAGAAGAAGATTTTAACATTTAAAATTATAAATCTTTTAAGGAAAAATATATGAGATAAAAATCAATTTATTTTAGCTTTCTAAAGATTTGCTTGTGATTACCCAATCTTTAATCCTTTCTACGTTTTCTATGGAACTATCTAATGGCTTCCCTTCTTGACTGATAACAGAGAAGCCCATCTTAATGCAGAAGTTAGTAGATGCTGCTATATCTACATTTCTTAGCTTTGATCTTATATCGAAATATAAGGAAGCCCTACCTTCACAAACTAACGACATATCCAAGGAAGCACTTCCCAACGTTCTTACCTTGAACGGTTTCTCCACCTTTTCCATTATTTCCTTAGCTTGAGCCACTTGATCTACATCATAGTAAGCTAACACTACTCTAGGTGTATCTAAAGCTGGAGAACCGTCCATATATGCACGCTTTTTATCATAGGAATATGCCTTTCCTGTAGTTAAATTCATGATAATGCCAGCAACTGAGTTCCTCATCGACTTAGATTCTCTTTCATATAACGCTATAGAAACAGAGTACCAAGGAATCCCCATAACGAAATTGCTGCTTCCGTCTAAAGGATCAATTACAGCTATATAATCAGAATTTGACCTATCTATTACACCTGACTCCTCAGTA
This sequence comes from Sulfuracidifex metallicus DSM 6482 = JCM 9184, assembly GCA_032834875.1. Taxonomy (NCBI): domain Archaea; kingdom Thermoproteati; phylum Thermoproteota; class Thermoprotei; order Sulfolobales; family Sulfolobaceae; genus Sulfuracidifex; species Sulfuracidifex metallicus. The sequence goes on along the minus strand of CP135238.1, from coordinate 1,608,452 downwards.
ACGAACTTTATCTTGAGATCGGTCTTCTTATTAAAGTAATCAATTATGAAAGTTTCAATCTCTCTATCTGCAATTCTGCTTGTATCTCCGGAATGATACCCTACAATTTTAGAAGAATTGGGATCTGCTCTTACTTGGTTAACATAAGAAAAGAGATTTCTTGATAGATCTAGAAGAGTTTCCCGAAGACTCATTTCTTCCCCTTCTTTTCGTTCAAGTATGAATACACAGCATGTGATGCTACTGCACCTTGAGCGGTTGCAGTTATGACTTGCCTGAAGCCCATCCATAAGCCCGTACAATCTCCAGCTGCGAAAATCCCCTCAACGTTAGTTCTCATCCATTCATCAACTTTTATATAACCTCTCTCATCAGTTTCTATTCCATTGTTTCTGGCGAAATCCACTGGAGGTTCGAATCCTATCTCAACGAATACTCCGTTAACGTCAAGTTCCCTCGTTTCACCAGTCTTTAAGTTCTGGACCACGGCCTTATTCACTAATTTCTCTCCTTTTATTTCAGTTACTGTAGAATTTAGTATTATTTCAACATTAGGTTTGTGTTTTATTATCTCAACGTAAAACGGCTGCCCTCTAAATTGGTCCCTCCTGTGTACTAAGTATACCTTGGTCGCATATCTTGAAAGTAGCTCTGCTCCCTCCAATGCTGAATCACCTCCTCCAACAACGACGACAGGTCTGTTCTTAAATAGAGGAGCGTCACAAACAGAGCAGTAAGATACCCCCTTTCCAGTGAACTTTTCCTCTCCTGGAACGTTGAGTTTCCTTCTTTTTACTCCTACGGCTACTATAACAGATGACGCCTTATACTCGCCCTTTCTCTTGGTTTTGACTATGAATTCGTCCCCTTCCTTCTTTATGCTCTCCACCGTTTCCATTAGCACTGGAACGTTGTATCTCGAAATATGTTGATTAAACGTCTCGATCATCTTTTGGGCTGGAAGGTTTATCAAGCCTAGATAATCATCAACGTCTGCAGCTTCCGTTAGCTGCCCACCTGGAATCTCTCCGATTACGAGAGTTTTCATAATATACCTTGCAGAATAAAGTGCAGCACTGTAAGCTGCTGGACCAAGTCCAACGATTATTACATCGAATTTTTCCCCTGGTTTTACATTTGAGAGTTTAGGTAATAGGCTCATTACCATTATTATTGGAGAGTTGTCTTTAATTTTTTACCATTTTCCTGTTTTTGCTACAAATTCATTAATTAGGAATGCATTTAACCGACCAATGATAGGCTAACTAGTGAAAGTCCTCCTAGTAACGGGAAAACTAGCCTACCCTATACTTGTTGAGGCCTTAAAGGACGTGAAGGGAGTCGACGTTGACATATCCGTGATGGACGTACCAGTTGCAGCCCTAATGGACGTTCGTTACATAGCAGAAAGACTTAAGGGCGTAAGAGGATACGACGTGATAGTTCTTCCGGGGTTAGTTTTTGGAGATGGAGGAATTATAGAGAAAAGAACTGGGATCCCTACTGTTAAGGGTACGGAAGAGGCATGGGACATTAGATTAGTTTTGGACGCACTTAAACATGGAGTCAGGCTCTCTCCAAGGGAGCCAGCTGACAAGTTCCTAGATAAGGGTGAAGCTAAAGCCATACTTTCAGAGATAGAGGAGAAATCAGTTTATGCATTCAAAGAGCAAAACGTTAAGATACCTTTACGTCCCCCTCCATTTAAAATATTCTTAGAAATGGGAGATAAACAGTCACAAGAGGACTTATTGAGAGTAAAGGACTTCGTCGATGTCATAGTGATAGGTTTTCCAGTAGGACATGACGATAAGGATGAAGTTAGAAGAAAAGTCAGAGAGGCTCTTAAATTGGGAAAACCCATTGGAATAGATAGCGATTCACCTTCGGAGCTAATTGAAGGAGTTAGATCGGGTGCTTCCTTTGTTTTCAACCTTAATGAAATGAATTTGGAAAAACTAGCTAATATTAAGAATAATGCTACTTTTGTAGTTGCACCTTTTGAAGTTGAAAATAGAGGAGAAGTCACGATATCGATTGTTAATAAGGCAAGAGAACTTGGCTTTTCGAAGTTAATTGCGGATCCAGTTCTATCACCTCCACTTAAAGGGTTCGTAGACAGCCTATCGCAATACACAAAGGTCACAAGCCAGCTAAAAGACGTTCCAATCATGATGGGAATACTCAACTTCACTGAACTGATAGATGCCGACAGTGTAGGTGTAAATGCGTCAATGGTAGCGATAGCAGGAGAGATAGGTGCATCTTGCTTATTAACAATGGATAAGGGAAAAACTCGCTGGAGCTCATGGGAAGCTAGGGAGGCCTCAAGGATGATCTCCGTAGCAATGAGACGATCAAAGCTTCCTAAAGACGTTGGATTTGACCTCTTTGTACTGAAGGACAAAAGGAGACTGCCGAGAGAGTCCAAAAAGGGATACGAAGTTTCCAGAAATGAGCCAATCATGGACAGTGGATTCGCTAGAATTTACCTTACGAACGACGATATAGCTATTGAGTGGAGAGGAAAGGGTGGAGAAATAACACTTCACGGCAAAGAGGCTCTAAGCTTAGGAAGACAACTGCTCAGGGAACTGGAGAAGAGAAACGTTAAAGTTTCTCAGGAACACGCAATATACATAGGATATGAGCTGGCTAAGGCTGAAGTAGCACTTTCAATTGATAAAAATTATATTCAAGACAAACCAATATTAAGGAGGATTCCTAGTGAAGAGAATCGCGATACCTAAGATAATTGAGGTGAAGTTGAAAAAGAGGAATCTAGCCGAAGGCGAGTTCTTTATCGCAATTTCTTCCATTCCGCCCTTAATAACATTAGATAATGCAAACGAACTGGAGAGAAAACTCCTGGTTTCAATTATAGAGGAAAAAAGGAAAGAGGTTTGCGTTAGTTATCCTAGGTTGTGTTACCCATCTCTATATGGTGGAGTCTTCATATTTAGAGAGGATGAACCAGTGATGAGACTGGAGAAGAGAGGTTACATACATTTACAGGAAGGCATAAACGAGAAGAAATCAATAAGGGTTGAAGATTTCTTGAACACTGATATGGAAGGATGTATAGATAGCACCCCTTCAATCTGCTTCTTTCGGGAAAGAAGACTTGGGCTTAAATGGATAGACAACATAGGTTTAAGGTACATCATGGGTATTCAATAACGGCGTAAGAGTCTTTTCCCTCACTTATCCTCAGAGTTATGTTGAACTTCTTTTCAAGTTTCTCATAAATTTCCTTAGCTATATCCTGTCCTATGTACTCAACGGTAGCAAATGGATGGTCTATTGTCTTTGTCAAAACCGAAAATGGGCCTTTTAGCTCAACTGAAGAGATGTCTTTTCTGGGAATTATTATTTTATGGTCATATTCCTTTACGACGTTGTAAATCACTTCCCTCAGAATGTCAAAGTCTATTACGAATCCACTTTTCTCATCTACATTCCCCTGAACTTCCACCGTCAATTCGTAGGTATGACCGTGAATCTGCTCATTACCTGGTGAAGATGGAGTGTAATGTGCTGAGTCTATCGTAAATCCTTCTATACCTATCTTGATTTTCATTTAAGTACCCCCTTCGAACATCCTTCTTAAGTTTTTGTTAACATGTCTCCACGTAGCCTCAGTTAAGTTTCGAATCTGATCACACAAGGACTTCACGTCCTGATCTTCCCTCATGGAAGAAATCTTCTTGTAGACTGTGTTAAGGCTATTGAAATCTCCCTGAAAGATTATCCTTTCGTTATACTTTAGATAATCGGAACCGAAAATTAGATCACCTCCTTCTTCCACCAATCTGTAAATAGCGTAGGTCGTATTATCTACATCTACTCCGAGATGGAAAAGTTGGTCCTCCACCTTATTCTTTAAGGAAATGACGTTATCTTGGATCAAGGATATTATGCTATCAAGTATCTCCACTTGTTCCCTAAATGACTCGTCTGCTAGTGCCTCACTAAGGTTAGTTCTCCTTAGACATTCTGTCGAGCAAGGCACTTCCTCATCAACTAGGTCTATCTTCATTCTGGGAGTATTTTCGATGAAAGTCTTCTCAGCCGAGTTCACACTTATAACTCTACGTTGTCAGTATTAAATATGGAGCAAGTCCTGCATTTAGCCGATAAAATATTAACCGACATGATGTCGTGGTACGGAAAGACCTTCAAAGGAGCTTTGATAGACTTGGAAGGATCTACTCTGATTATTGTCCTAAAGGAAGTATCTGGAATATCGTTTACATCTAGAGGTGAAATATCTTGGTTCTTCATGAGGAGAGCCTTAAAAGAAGTAGAACTAAATGAAGGATGCCACTTGGAGATGATAATTTTTTCCGACAAAGAAGTGAAATACGGCATACCCTATCTAAGTTACGCTTCTAAGGTAGGAAAAGTTGTATATGATCCAGAGGGATTGTTTTCATCTTCAGCTAAAATTATAGATGAAGGAAACATGAAAATTTTAGATATAGCAGAGATCAAGAAAGGAGAGGTAGTTGAGATTGAACAACAGTGAGTCTGCATCGGAGTTCCTTTTGAGGGCAACTAGAACTCTGAAGGAATCAAAATTAGCATTTGATGAAGGAGATTTGCTCTATACGGCAATAAGACTTTATGAAACTGTAGAAAACCTATCTAAAGTGATCATGTCCTTATACGGAGTTTACACAAGATCCGACAAGGGAAACGCGTTAGCCTTAAATTACGTGAAAAGGAGCAGACAACTAGACCAAAAAACTTCGTCTTTAATTGAAAAATTGCAAGAAATTGAAGCCAAACTCTATCCTTCAACCATGATAGACGAAGCTTCCCTCAAGACACCTTCAGTTATCATAAGACACAAGGAAGCAGAAATACTGCTTAATCAAATTACCAATTTATTTGATGAGGTTAGCGTGATATTTGATGAGTTCCATAATTGACCTCGATTCTGACACTTGTTCCTCTGACGTAATGGACGCGATATTTTATGTTAAGGGTACAACTTTTAAGATATCAAGGAAAAATCCTTATTTTGAAGAAATAAGAAAAATGGGGATTGAAGTGCTAAAAGTAGATGGTGATCAGGTTTATTTCAAGATAAGGCGTTCTGGATAGCATTCTATGGAAGAATTAGAATGTACCTGCAAATTAATGAAAAGGACGATTATCGAGCTTGTGAGAAGTTAAACTTGTTTATACAAGATGACCTAGAGGAGGAACTTTTTTCTCTAATGAGAGATAGAGACGTAGCTATAGTGGGTGCTGGTCCATCTCTTAGGAAAGTAAAGGATCTAAAGGAAGAAATTATAGTTGCCGCTGATGGAGCTTCTAGATATCTTGAAAGTTACGTTAGGACGCCGGATATCATTGTAACCGATCTGGATGGAATTACGAAGATAAACGGATCTTCATTTTACGTTGTTCATGCTCACGGAGATAACATTCCATCCATTGATATGGTAATAGAAATGAAAAAGATGGTAGGGACATGTCAAGGTTTTCAATTAGGCAGAACGAAAATGTATGGAGGATTCACAGACGGAGACAGAGCTGCGCTCTTAGCATTGATTGCCAAAGCGAGGAAAGTTAGCCTTTATGGAATGGATTTCGATGACGAGAAAATAGGAATGTATTCTAAGCCATATCTTCTCGATGACATACCTTTATCGGAAAGAAAGAAAATTAAACTCAAAATTGCAAAAGAAATTCTGCAGTTTTCTGGACTAATCTAAGAAATATCAATACAGAAAATGTTTTACTCTCTTTTAAAAAGGGAAAACAATTTGTCTACTAATCTAGCTCGACGCCTGAAAATCTCTGTAAAAATTCCGATTCGATATAGCTCTCCATAACAGAAGATTTAAATGGTATAAGTAATTACAAAGATTGGTGCATAAAGGGATGCGTATTCTCCACGGTTAGAATTTTTGATACAACGTTAAGGGATGGTGAGCAGGCTCCCGGTATAGATTTGACTGTGGAGCAAAAGGTAAAGATAGCTAGACGTCTAGCTGATATGGGCGTGGACGTCATAGAGGCAGGATTTCCAGCCTCTTCAGAGGGAGAGTTTATAGCAACTAAGAAAATCCTGGAAGAAATAGGCGATATGACAGAAGTTATAGGATTATCAAGAGCAAACAAGAATGACATTGATAAAACCATACAAAGCGGTTTGGGAAGTATACATGTTTTCATAGCCACTTCAGACATTCATTTAAAATACAAGTTAAGAATGACAAGAGAGGAAGTCCTTGACAAAATTTATGAAAACGTGAGATACGCAAAGGATCATGGAATGGTTGTGGAGTACAGTCCAGAAGATGCTACCAGGACTGAAGAGGATTTTCTACTGACAGCTGTAAAAACGGCAATAGATGCTGGAGCTGATAGGATAAATATACCCGACACTGTAGGTACGATGCAGCCTTTCAAATTCTACGATCTAATAAGAAAGATTGTAGGTGTTGCTGGAGATAAGATAATAAGCGTACACTGCCATAACGATTTCGGCTTAGCTACTGCTAATTCGTTGGCGGGTTTATTTGCTGGGGCCAGGCAAGTCCACGTAACGGTCAATGGAATAGGGGAGAGGGCAGGAAATGCTTCTTTAGAAGAGGTTGTTATGGGCGCAAAGAAACTTTTCGGATTTAACGTTAACGTAAAGACGTGGATGTTATATGAAACAAGCAAGATGATTTCCCAGATGACTGGAGTTCCTGTGCCGTACTTCAAGGCTATAGTTGGAGATAATGCGTTCGGACATGAGGCTGGGATACATGTACACGGCGTTTTAGAGAATCCATCTACTTACGAACCTCTGACTCCAGAGGAAGTTGGAAACTTTAGGAGGATCGAGTTAGGTAAGCACAGTGGAATTCACGGTCTAAAGAAAATCCTAGATGATCAAGGAATTTACTTGGACGATATCTCATTAAGGGAAGTCCTAGCCGAAATCAAATCAATGGCTGATAGAGGCGAGAAAATAACGTCAGAAGATGCGAGGCGAATAGCCCTTAAATATGTAACCCATTGATTTTTCTTTATGATAAGATATTTCGGTCATTCGACGGTTTTGTTTGATAAGCTAGTTATAGATCCTCACGATGGAGGCAGCATTGGTCTTTTAAGACCAAATTATGGTGAAGCGAAATATGTTATTATAACTCACGATCATTATGACCATAATGCGTTCCAGTTAATTAATTATCAAGACATGAAGGTTGCGTATACTGGGAGTATGGATTTAGGAGACTTCAAGGTTGAAGGTTATTCCACCTTTCATGACAAAGAAAGGGGAAAGAGAAGGGGAAGAAATATTATCTATAAGATAATTAGAAAGTCAGATAATTTCACTCTGGTTCATCTAGGAGATTTAGGTCATCCCTTGAGCGAGGATGTCCTAAAACAGATCAAGAAACCGGATCTCTTGGCTGTCCCTGTGGGAGGATTGATAACAATAGACCATAACGAAGCTTCTCAATTAATAAGTGAACTCGAACCTAGCTCTATATTGCCTATACATTACTGGATCAAAGGACACTACATGCCTCTTAACCCTGTGGACGAATTCATAGAAAAGGTAAAGGGAAAATACGAACCAATAAATATAAAAACAAGCAAAAATGAAGACCTTGAAAAGGAAGGTAAGGGTAAAGTATTTTACATTAAAGCCTGATTTTCTCAACCTTCGCCAGAGGAACTGTATCCTTACTTATCTCCTCGTTTACAACCTTTTCTATGGCCTTTCTTATTGCTTCGCTTCGATTTAGACCATATCTTATAGCATATCTATCTAGTAGTTCCAATAAATCCTCTTCTACTTTGAATGTAACTACTCTCATTTTTTCCTCTAAATATAAGCTTTTCACTCGTTAGGCTTAAATATTATGTGGAGCGGTAACACCATATTCCTATTACATGAGGAAGACTACATCAAGAATAAGACTAAAATATTCCTTTTGCAGTATTAGTATTGAGGAAGAAATACAGTGCCAACCATACACTTGTCCCTTCCAGAATGGATGTACGACGAATTAAAGAGAAAAGCTGAGGAGTTGGGCATACAAATGACTGATCTTGCTAAAATGTATATAAAAGACGGAGTAGAAGGTAATACAAAACAGGAGAGTAACGAGGACAAGGGAAAGTATGAGGAGAGCATAGCCTTTTTAGAAGCAAAGGTGGCACAATTAGATGCCATAGTATACGAACTATTAAAGAAGATGCAAATGATGGAGGAAGACAAGGAAGACGTCGAAATGATAGATAAATGATGTGTAATAATTATATCTAGCTTGTTTAGAATAACGTATGCCTTTGTAACTACATAAAATTTATTCTTATGTTACATTTATGTTATTACAAAGAAAAGAAATAAGGGAGAAGCTTAATTCTCGTTATAATCTAGATGATACGCTTTCATTTCCATGTATATACATCCAAGAATCCACATTCTGGCCATTTAAAACCAAAAGAAGATAGACTAGGATAATAAAAAGGTAAAATCCAGAGGGGACCCTTCTGTGCTCATACGTCCCTGGGACACAGGGACATTTCACACAGACCCATTAATATTAAAGAAACATAAAAATAAAAATTTTACTATTATGCTCTACCTTTACATCATTATAAGTGTAACTGTTCTCATTATAGAACTGTTCCTTCTTATCTGTTCCAATACATTCTTTAGGTCACCGGAATTGGGAGCATCAACCTCTGCTACTAAATCGTATTCTCCGTACACGTTTTCTACCCTTTTGACAAAGTTTAGTTGTTTTAACTGTTCAGCCACTTCTTGTTCCTTACCTACTGATGTTACAATCAAAACGTAGGCGGCATATTTTTCTGTCATATACCCCAGATACCTTTCTCAATACTTATTTTAAAAGTAAGCGTTCTGGATTGAAAATTCTTGATGATAAGAAGAGCAAAAGTATTGACGCTATTAACGTTACTGATAGATAGAATATGGATTCTCCAGGCAATCCGAATACATAGAAAAGAAGGGAGGCACTAAGCTGCTCATATGGTATAATGTATATTAAAGACAGAGGAAACGTAACTTGAGCAAGGTTAATGAATAACGCTGAAAATGAAGCAACCATTCCGAAACTTAAGACAAGAAAGTTTATTATTTGAATGTTCCTAGTAGACCCACCGAAAATCAGCAGAAGAATTAAACTAATTGCAGCCGTAAGGAGAACAGTCTCAATGTAGATTACTACTATTAATATTGCAAATGAGGAGGAAAGAGCGAGAGATACGCCAAAGATAAATGAGGCAAAGAGAGAAAAAACGAATATGCCTATCAAGTCTCCTAAGGACGACATTAAACCTAGAAACATGGAAATGAAAAGCTTGGAGACTATGAACTCCATAGGTGATATAGGAGATGCTAAAAGTGATTCCAGAGTTCTTCTTTCCTTCTCGCCGGTTATTCCATCTGTAATGAAAAAAATTACAGGTGTTGCACTAGGGAAAAGAACCAAGGCTATTATCCTTGCTAGTTCGACTAACTGATCTCTTGCCTGCGTTGTAATGTGATGAGTTGGAGTTATATAAGTATAAACCACCTCCAACGGTTCCCTAATGTTCACAGGGCTTACGTTAGTGTGGGAATCGTTTATCAATTCTGATATCCTACTTAAAGATACGTTGTATAGAACGTTATACAAAGCATTGTCCACTAAATCTTGCGCCTTCGTGTTGGAGGAAATTTGAACCGTCATATAAACTAAACCCTTTCCTCCCAGTGAGGTTAGATTGCTATAGAATCCCTTAGGAAAGGTTAAGATTACGTCAGGCGTTACATTAGAATCGTTCTGATTAACCACTATCCCTCCATGAGAGGTTATATAGAAAGCTACTTCATTTACGTAAACTGAGTTGGCAGGTGAGTTATTAATTAGCTCCACAATAGGAGGTTGAGAAACCACAGATGCGTAAAGAACGAAACCAATCAATGGAAGTATAAAGAAAGGAAGTACCAAGGTACCCACAAGTAATTTCTTGTCCCTCTTAACGTCAAGCCACTCTTTACGAAGTAAAGTCAGCAGGTTCAAAGTTCCACCTAATAATCCTCAAGTTATATCTATCGATAAAAACACTTGTGCTAAGTCTGAGTTAACCTGGTCATCTTTATGAATGCCTCCTCAAGGTTTTGAACTCCCATCTTATCAACTAATTCCTTAGGGGTTCCCTCCATTAAGGACCTCCCTCCCTCAATCATCACAACCCTGTTACAAAGGTACTCTACCTCAAGCATATTATGAGATGAGAGAAGAACAGTAACCCCCTTTTCCTTAGCTATATCAGTTATCTTATGACGCACATTTATAGCCGATTCAACGTCCAGGGCGGAGGTTGGCTCATCCAGAATTGCTAACTTTGGACTGGTCATCAACGTCCTAGCTATTATTAGCCTTCTTTTCATTCCTCTGCTATATTCAGAAGCCTTATCCTGGATTCTGTCTCCTAGGTCTGCAATCTTTATTGCAGTATCTACATATTCATTTACCTTTCTTTTATCTCCTCTTGCGTACAGCTCAGCGTAAAAACGCAGGTTCTCTATTCCAGTCAGCCTGTCGTAAGGAAAGGTGTCTTCAGGCATATACGATATTAAGCCACTCTCCCTGGCTTTCTGAGGGGTCATTCCTGCCACTTCAACCTTGCCCTCAAATGACCTTATTATCCCAGACAAGATTCTCAACGTCGTAGTTTTACCCGCTCCATTTGGACCTACTATCCCAAAGACCTCTCCTGAAAACACATTGAAGTTAATTCCCTTCAAAATCTCCCTTTGACCAAAGCGTTTCCTAAGATCGGTAACATCCACGATAGTTTCCGTCTTAATCATACAAGTCTATTTACACAGATCTCATTTAATATTCTATTCGTTATTTACTTATCATGGTAGGTAACATCAGGGATAGAACCACGGAGTTCCTCTTGAGGTTTGGGGATAGAGGAAAGACCGTGGTTTCGATTGCCCTGATGTGCGAGCCTACCCAACTTGGAGATTTCAGCTATAAATGTGTTCAAGAAAAAATAGTAGAAAGAGGATATGATTTTGATCCTAAAATGCTGTTGAGGTCGATGGAGAAGGACTACGGAATAACAGAAACAAGCTATAAATCCACTAATCAGCATTGGTGGAGGTTCCTAGATAAGAACCAAGTTGAAGAAGCAATTTCCCCCGAGGAGGAAGACCCAGCAGTCACTGTTGTTAAAATTCAAGCTGAAAGTTTGGACATGCCATCAGCTGAGAGGAAACTTTCTATATTGATGAGAAAACCTAAGTTAAGCGAAATCGATAAAAGGATATTTAGGCAATTCTCCTTTGAAGAACTTCCGCTCTTTGTCAAGATATATAACGATGCGATGCAGTACGAGGAAACGCAGGAAATAGGCGAGAGAATAAAAAAAATAATAAACATGGCAAGAGCTGTTGCTATGAAGATAAATGAGAAAGAAAGTTACAATCAGGGACTTCTTAAAAAAGAAAGGGAAAGAGAAGATTACAATGCTAACAGCGTACGATTATCCGACCTCAAGGATAATATCTGAAACAGAGCTGGACTCAATTCTCGTTGGAGATTCGCTGGGCATGGTGGTACTAGGATATAACAATACTCAAAAGGTGGAAATGGAAGACATTATAAGGCATACATCCGCAGTAGCTCGAGCTAACCCGCCACAGTTAATGGTAGCTGATATGCCTTTTCTTTCTTACGAAATTAGCGTAGAGGAGGGCATAAGGAACGCCGGTCTTCTGGTTAAGGCTGGTGCAGATGCAGTGAAACTTGAAGGTGGAGTAGAAGTTGTAGACGTGGTTAAAGGAATAACTAAAGCTGGAATTCCTGTAATGGGACACATAGGAATGACCCCACAGAAGTATCTCAAGCTTGGCGGTTTCAGAGTCATGGGGAAATCTGAAGAAGAGGCAGAACTCCTTGTTGAGGACGCTAAGGTTCTGGAAAAGGCTGGAGCTTTCGCCGTGGTCATTGAGAATACTTATGCTGATATTGCAGAGAAAATAACCAAGGCCCTGAACATTCCTACTATATGCATAGGAGCTGGACCAAGCTGTGATGGACAAGTTCTAGTAATTCATGACCTTTTAGGCTTCAGTGAGACTAAACCTTATTTCGCGAAGAACTACATAAACCTAAACGAGATAATTAAAAATGCCGTATCTCAATACAGCAACGATGTAAAATCTGGTACCTTTCCTTCAAAGGAAAACTACAAGGACAGAGCTAATTGAGACATTCTCTCTGAAATGAATTTTAAGGATTCCTTTAAATTATCCTTGTTGTTAAATGATTGAAAGATTCTTTGAAGTTCATCCTTACTCATGTTTTTCATTTCTTTAACCCTTGTCGTAAGTTTTGGAACTACCCTGATGAAATTGTCAACTATAGTTATTGAAGCTGTCATAGAGGTTCTAGATAAAGGATTTAAATCTACGGCTATCACCTTTTTGCCTAACTTAATTAGGGCTTCAGTTCTATCGCCATCCTCCATAGCTAAGAACACTGTATCTGCCCTATATATCCCTCTAGAGCTTACCTTTCTCCTTTCACTGAATAATTCTTGAATCGTTTCTGACGCATCGATACCTACTCCTAGAACCTCTGATGCTCCAGCATCCCTTAAAATTTCGCCTATTTTCTTTTCTCTCTCTTCGTTCCTGTAAAACAAGTTTACCTCCAGAGGAGCATGTACTTCCTTAGATAGTTCAACGAGCTCCTTAGGAGCTAATGCAGCCATATTGCCGTTTACTGAAATTACAGGGTAAGACGATAAAAGGAGAAGTGCTGCAGCAGCTTCTATACTCCTTTCCGCGAACGCGTTAGTCCTCTCTCCTAAAAGGTAATCGAAACATTCTCCTCTACCGTGAGCTATTAGACCTTGTGGAACAACTGCACCTGTCTCCATCTGTTCTACCAGCTTTTCCCTGACAAGCAGGGTGTCTTTTCTGGGATGGGTACTTGGAATTAAATTACGGATGCTCCAAACTTTGATATCGTGTGAAGAGTCCACACTCCTTCCTTCGGATCTCCAATTTTAACTATTATGCCCTTCTTCCTATACGACAAAGGATAAGGAGAAATGAATCCCAAATCTTCGGTGAACTTCCTAGCTATTGAGAATAAATCCTGAAGAGGTAAGTTACAGCTATTTACCACTACATCCTTAACCCAATCTAGCCCAGAAATAATAGTAGATGTAGGAAGTTTCTCCAATATCTTTGAATAGATAACGCTCGAGTAATCATGCAGTCTAACTACCTCGCCGTAACCTGGAGCTCCAGGCTTCTTTCTGCATACTATGCCTCCAGAAATTTGAGAAATGACATCGCCAAATCCGTTTCCAGAAATTATCTCGCTTTCGTGTGCAGCAACCAGAGCTCTTTCCTCATCTATGCCTAACAGCTCGGATGCCGCAATAGCATAAGCCACGCTTAGTGCTCCACTTAAGCCATACCCGTAACCTAAGGGAACCCTGGAGTATGCCTCAATTTTAACCTTACCTAATTTTTCTTGTAGGAACTTTATGTTTGGCATTTCCATGAGTGGAATGCCGTTAAGAAGAGTACCTTCACCTCTCTTGGCCTCCGCTATTAAGGAAGGCTCTAACGTCATGGATATACCTATGGATCCACTTTGCTCAACAGTGGAAGATTTTACAGGATACCATAACAATGAAACCGATAAAGGGACCCTTATTAAAACCATGTTATTAACTTTCTAGAAAACATTAATAGATCTTATTTAATATTAATTACGGTAAATGTGATCTTAGACGCCTCAGTATTCAGTAGAGCTGCTAAATACATTGATCCTAATGACTTCAAGAAGTTCTATCCAAAGGAGGAAATGGAAATAACGTTAGGTAGGCTTACTTCCATGAATGGTACTTTACTGAAATTAAATAACGTCAAAGTGAGAAGCTCCCCTGAAAGGACATCTGACGGAAAGGCGGCTAAGATCATAGAGCAAGTTAACAATGTATACGCCAAATTTCAAGTTCCAGCCGGAGCTACATTCTCTGACGTTATAGCAGAAACCGAAAAAGAGGGATTCTATCCGGCATTATTTCCCATGTATCTAGAGGGAACCGTAGGTGGCTTTGTAGCTACCAATGGGTCTGGATTTGGAAGTTACAGATTCGGTTTCGTGAACTTCAAGAAGTCCGTGCACGTTCTCGAGAACGATAACGTGAAGATGCTTGCTGTTAAGTACAACGAGCTTCTAGAGAGCAAGACTGAGATCCCTTATGCATGGAGTGGAATAATTTACGAAGACGGAACGACCCTCTATTATTCCCCTGTCTACTACTCGTCTCTAATTTCTGAGCAAGATAGAGGTAATATCAATACTGGAGACCTTATCAAGAAAATTCATCAACAGACTAAGAAAGTTATCAAAAGGGATTATATACCAGTCATTTTAAGGACTTCTGTAGATAACTTGCCCAGAATTAAGTCTTCTTTTAATATGGATTATACATGTGGATATATTATTAATCATAATTCACCTTCGAAACAAGGTGTTTTAATTGGATCTATAGAGGAATCGAGGATATCTGATTTAATGAATTTCCTCAAGTCTAACGCTGAAGTGTATCCGTGGCCATCTTTATCTGAATACGAAGAGATACATAAATTCATAATTGACAAATTAAGAAATCTAAAGAAACCTGAAGTTAAAATTCCGAAGAGGTTCACCAGAGCTAGAAATGAATATATTGACTCAATGAAATGCATTAACTGTGGAATCTGCCTCAACTCATGTTTATCTTTTAAAATAACTAAAAATCCACTTTACTCTCCTCCTGGAAGATTTGGTAGAATATTGACAGAACGTGATGCTGACTTCTGCTTTGGATGTAAGGAATGTGAGGAATCTTGTCCAGTAGGTATTCAAATTTCATCAATAATGGAAGTTCTACCTAAATTCAACGAAACTTATGAGAAGTTATCTGTAGATACTCCCAAGGCTAGCCTAGACATAAAGCAAATGGTGATGGAGTTAGATTCGAAATATAGAAACAAGCCTGTCTTTCTTCTAGTATCAGGTTGTGCAACTAAGTATGATCCCCTTGGATTAAAGGGATTTCTAGGTTTCTTACACTCCTCTAATGGAAATCTTCCTCCAGGAATGTCACCAAGGGTTAACTTGATAGATGGAGAGTGCTGCGGATTTCCTGAGTACATTTCTGGAAACGAGGAGGAAGCTAGAAAGTATGTCATGAGAATAAGGGAGCTCAAAGAACAAGTTGGAGCTCAAGGCGTCTATTTCCTTTGTCCTGAGGGATTATATGTTTACAATAAACTTAGCGAGGATGATGGCATTTTAGCTTATGATGTTCTCAAGGCAAACGTAAACCAGGAAGAAGTTCACGCTGGCTGCTGGGCTAAGAAACTGGGGATAACTGGAAGTCATGGAGAATGTGCAGGAGTCTGGGCTATGTCATATAAAGGAGGAACCTTTCCCATTACAGCAAAGAACTATTCAACGATTTGTCCTTTCTCTACTTGGAAATTTGGGACAGCATCAGTCTATAGCAAATTTGTTATCAAGGATATAGGTACACAACAAACTTCAAGCTCATTCAATGATACGGATTTGGTAGAGATTATTATAGATTCCGTAAAGAGATCGCTCTTAAACGCTGCTGACGAGATAGCTGGAAAGGTATATTTCTGGAAGTCTGGTGGATCTCAGTACTTCATATTAATTTCGTCTTCAATAGCAAAGAAGTATTTCTATAAGACATTATTCGAAAACATAACCAAGAATCAACAGTTAAAGGAAGCCACTAAGGAAATCATAGCAAACAAAACCTTATTTAACGAGAAGATAAAATCTATCTCTGAAATAATTTCACATCAGAGTTTTGATGATGCAATAACTAAACTTCAACAGAGAATCTTGCAGTCTCCTAATTTGGAATACTCCATGAAAGATGTAGTGAATTCCAATGATTTTATAAATGCCTTGAACAGAATATCCAAGTTAATCATCACGCCTTCTATAATATCAGATGCATTAGCTGAGGCCGCATACCTCTAAGTTAACGACCTCATAAATAAAAGGTTAGGAGTTGGAAAGTAATTAATGAAAATCAAAGTACTTTACTTTGCCCTGCTCAAAGATATAACAGGAATTCAGGAGGAATCCATAGAAACTAATTGTTCCAACGTTCAATGCCTAAAGGAACAGTTAGAGAAAAAATGGGGGCAGGCTTTCTCTAGCCTTATAGAAGGAAAAAAGGGAATAAAGGTAATTTTCCTTATTAATGGAGAAATAAAAGATGAAATTAAAGATGGCGACGAAGTGGCGTTAATGCCACCTCCAGCTGGAGGGGATTTAATCAGAGGAAGAATAGATATACTAGAAGAAATAAGGAAGTTTAGAGAGTCTGCTCCCCCGGAGGCAGGTTCCCTTGTAGTTTACGTAGGTTTCGTCAAGGGAAAGATAGAAGACCACCAAGTGCTTGAGTTAGATTACGAAAGTTATGACGATTATACCAAGAAGCGTTTTCAAGAAATAGAAAGAGACATAAAGGCTAAGTATAAGGACATAGTTGATATAAAAATTGTACATGCAATAGATAATATGAAGCCTGGAGAGAACGTAATGCTAATAATGGCGCTAGGAAGAGGAAGGCAGGATTCCATAGAGGCTGTGAAGGAAACCGTAGAGCTAGTTAAACATACAACGGGAATTTGGAAGCTCGAGAAGAGGGACGACGGTGACTTCTGGGTGGTAGCGGGGAATACTAGGGTGAAGAAAGGCGATGTCTAGACATTTGTATAGCTTGTTGTCAATTGCAGGATTTGACTCAGGTAACGGTGCTGGCGTGGAAACCGATATCAAGGTATTCGACTTATTAGGCTTCCATGGTGTTGGCGCAATAACTGCAATAACTTCACAGAATACCACCGGCGTTAAGAAAATATATCCTTTAACAGGGGAACAACTAAGGGAACAGATAAGGACTATCTTTGAGGATTTTGAGGTCATTGGAGTTAAGACTGGAATGGTGTACAACTCTGAACAAGTTAAGGTAATAAAGGATGAACTAAGAGATAAGAACTTACCAATAGTGGTAGATCCAGTAATTTTCGCGAAGGATGGGACTTCTCTCATTGATGAACCTAAGAGCTTTATTGAACTTATCAAGGGAGCATTTGCCATTACCCCCAATGCGGATGAGGCTACAATCCTCATAAAAGGAAGAAAAGAAGAAGTGAAGAATCAAAGGGAACTTTGCACTGACCTTCTCAATAAGTATGATAATAATTACGTTGTGCTTAAGGGAGGTCATATACCAGGGGATAAGTCAAAGGATGTGTTGTGCTGGAAGGAAGGAATTACCGAGTTCTATTTACCTAGAAGATTATCCAAGGATACACACGGAACCGGTAGCGTATTCGCTTCAGCCCTTCTTGCATATTACTTGAAAGTTGGAAACATGATCGAAGCTGTATCAAAAGCTAAACTTCTAGTATACGAGGGAATATCTCACGGAATAAACGCTGGTAGAGGAATAGGACCTATCGATCCTTCAGTGCAACTCAGGAAAGAAGCCATGAAGTTTAAGGTCATGGAAGATATGAGAAGGTTCTCACATTTTATTAACCAATATAACAATAACTTCTATCATCTAATTCCAGAGGTTCAATCAAACTTAGCACACTCCATAGAACCAGAACTTGTAGACGATCTAAATGATATAGCTACATTTGAAGGAAGAATCATAAAGGAATGGAATGGCAACGTAAGAGTAGGCTTTCCATCGGTCTTCGGATACCCTACCCATACGGCTAGGCTTCTATTGGGCTTAATAAAGAGGGGAGTGAAATGTGATTCTTTGATAAATGTAAGGTTTGATGAGAGATACGTCAAGGCTTTGATGGACAATGGTTATAGAGTAATAGAAATAGACCGGGAAAAAGAACCTACATGGGGAGAAGGTAAAACCATGGAATGGATTGCGGAATTATCCTATAGAGAAAACGCAACTGTGGCATTTGACAGAGGGATGAAGGGAAAGGAAGCTATGATCAGAATATGGTCCTACGGTATATATGATATTATAAAAGCTTTGAAAGTATTGCTAGACTAGGTGTAAATCATGATTCTACAAGCAATAACTTCGTGCAAGAACTTAGTTAGAACGGGCTGGATGCAGAGCGGAGTTCCTCCATCCTCAGGAGATACTGTAGCCTCGCATTCATTTGAGGCTGCGATATTAGCATATTATTTAGCAACAGAACTGAGCAAAAGAGGAGTGAAGGTAAATCCAGATCACGCGTCAGCTATAGCTCTTTTTCATGATTTGGGAGAGTCGTTGTTAGGAGACCTCCCAAAGTGGGCATCCCAAAGGATAAACAAAAGGGAAGCTGAGCTTGAAGCATTCAAGGAAATAGGGGTAGGTGAAGATTTGTTCGCTGAACTAAAAAATGGCGAGACAATGGAGGCGAAAATAGCAAAGCTCTCCGATAGACTCTCCACGTGCATTGAAGCTAAGAGGCTTATTAAACGTGGATATAGCGTAGAAAGAATTGTGGAAAGCTATATGCCGGAGATAGAGAGAATTCTAAACGATCCTAATCTATCTCTCTTGAGGGAAACTGTTAACGAGATGCTCTCCTAATTGGCGTTTCTGACCTCGCTTTTAGGAGTAACTTTCCATTCATATTTTGAGTGTAGAAGTCCCTTAATATATCCCTTTAACAATGCCCAATAGAAAGGTAAACCATAACTTAAGTTAGCGTTACGATTTACGTAAATTGTGGGAATTGAAAGAGATACGTAAATTAACAATGAAACGATGAAGGGTAAAGGACTAACTAATGGAGCAATTAGAAGATCAACGCCTAGGACAAAGAAAGGAAGTATGTAAAGTCCCCATTGATTGACATAAAGGAATCCTTCTATTCCTCTAAGTCCTTTACCTAACATATAGAACGATTCGGAAAATAGCTCGCCTGATCCATAAGCCCAACGGGAAAGCTGAGAAACCAGAGATTGAACGTTGGGAGGAGACAAGGTATAAATTAATGGATCCTGAATGTACGTAACCTTTATTCCACTTAAGAAGAGCCTTATTCCAATTTCGAGATCTTCCGCCATAGAGCCTTCCTTGAATTCACCTATCTTCTTTAAAACTTCTTTTTTCAGCAACAAGGACGATCCATTTGGAAATATTGGTAAACCTAGCTTAGACCTACCTCTGAAAAGGGATCGCATGGAAAACTCTGTCATTGCAGAGTAGGATCTCTCTAGTTGATTCTTGAACTTCTCCCTAACCTTGAGCTTAAACGCTATGGCGTCACAGTCTAACAAGGAGACCTTATCCATAAAGTCACTTTCCAATCTAGCCTCAACGTCTAGGAAAAGCAGGGTATCGTTCTGACTAGCTTGAACTCCTAAGTTGAGAGCACCAGCCTTTCTTCCCTTTCCATTACCCTTGATTACCTTAGCGAAATCATATTTCCTAGCTAAATTCTTGATTTTTTGCAATGTATCTTCCTCATCGTCTGAAACTATGATTAACTCGAAATCATGAAAAGATTGCGTTGATAGGTTGCTTAGGAACTCTTCAACTGTCGGAAGTTCCTCACCCTTTATTGCAGTAACTATGCTTATCTTCTTACGATTTCCCCGCTTTACTATATCTTGATAATCACTCACATTATAATATAAAAACTGTAATAAGTTCCACGCGGAAGGAAATAGAATTACAATTAAGCTGAGAAAAAACGCTATTGAAAAGTCTAGATTAAACGACATATGCTATTTAGTTACTAAAGCCTTCTTTATGTTGTCTATTGCCTCTGAAGCCGTGCCCCATCCTGAAATTTTGACCCATTTACCCGGCTCTAATTCCTTGTAATGCTCAAAGAAATGAACCATCTTATTTTTCAGCGCATCTGGAATGTCGGTTATTTCCCTTATGTTTGAGAAAGTTGGATCTATCTTGTCCTTTGGAACTGCTATTATCTTAGTATCAACTCCTTCCTCGTCAGTCATTCGTATCATTCCTATTGGTCTGGCCTCAATAACTGTGCCAGGATAGAAAGGTTGATTGCTTATAACAAGAACATCTATAGGATCTCCATCGTCGGCCTTGGTACCAGGAACGAAACCGTAGTTGAACGGATAAACCATGGAGGTATATAAAACCCTGTCAACCTTTACTACTTCTTCCTCTTCATCATATTCATACTTTACATTAGATCCCATGGGGATTTCTATTAAAACATTTACTAATTTTGGAAAGTCTTTTCCTGCTGACAACTTCATGATTCTCACCTTAAAATATCACCATTAATATTTAAGTGATTCTTTAAGGAGATAAGGCTTTCAAAGGGGAAACTAACGTAATTGATTGACCGACTCATTAAAATAAATCTTTTTAATATAGAATAAGTTTCTTTTATACTAATTAAATAATAATATAGATAGTAACTAAGGTAATTATTTCATTTAATATGAAAACTAAGTATAATGAAAGATTTTTAATACAACTGTGCCTAATAGAATTCATGGGCTTATTTAAGAAGGAGAAAACCATAAACACATCCGTTCCTCTAGAACAAATAGTAAACAGCTTTGTGACATATCTTCAAGGACAAGGTTGGAAAGTACAACAACTTAGCGGGAACGGAAAGGCTGTCATCCAAGCTCAAAAGGCTGGAATATTGAGAGATATATTCACTGCCGATAGAGCGTTAACATTCACCTTAGAACAAGCAGGCAATAATCAAGTTCTAGTGAGAGTGGGAGCAGGAAAATGGATCCAAAACATTGCTGTAACAGCTATAGAAACAATAGTGCTTTCAGAGCTATTTCTATTCGTTGACGTTCCAGAAATGCTATGGAATACCCATGTGGAATCAGAATTACTCAAAAGATTGGAGCAAATTGCCCAAGGTATGACAGTTTAAGACATAAGAGAAAAAAAGAACTAATTTTTTATTATTTTTATTGTGACTTCTTACTTTTACAGCTGAATTTTTATATCACTATTTTATTAAGAAGGCAGAAATTGATAAAGCCTTATAAAAAGAACTATATGTATATATAAAACGATAAGATCAATTTATACTTTTCCCTTTCTGAGACAATAAAGAGGAGTGAAAAATTATCTCCTTAGTTGTGGCGGCGCTACCTTTAAGCTACTCATAGCTTGTACTTCCCTTATTGACTCCTCAGGCCTTATGCTGTATTTGATTATGTATTTCTTAACTTCCCTATAGCTCTCGGGACTCTGTACTACTGGCTTAGCTGAAGCTAAGAGCTTCAAGTACATGGACCTCTTCTCTATTTCTGCTTTAGCCTCATCTAAGCTCCTTCCCATCTCCTCTATTCTAGATCTCAGGATCTTAGCTGAATCTAGCTCTAGTAAATGAACGTCTGACCTTGGCTCCCAGCTCACAACCCTTCTATAATCGTTAGGAGAGACTATTTCATCTACACCTACAGCACGCCTCCTTAGCACAACCTTGTCCCCAACGAATACTGGAAGTCTTCTCACGTTAACCACTATGTTCATCATGGAGATCCACTCTTGCGGTATATTCAGAGGGTTATTCATCAACCTCTTTATAGCAGAAGCCGTATCATAAGCGTGAAACGTCGTTGCACCGCCGTGTCCTGTGGATATTGCTTGAAACAATACGTAAGCCTCTTGACCTCTTATCTCTCCCACTACTATTAGATCTGGTCTATACCTTAGGGAGAGCTTCAGCAAATCCATTAACGAGATCTCCTTTCCAGTTCCGCCATATGCTGTTCTAGAGTATAACTGAACCCAGTTATCGTTTGCTATCCTTATTTCTGGAATATCCTCTATGGAAACTATCTTCATAGACTCTTTTACTAGATTCAAGAGCGAACCTAGAACTGTAGTTTTTCCCGCTCCAGTGACACCTATTACCATAAATGACATTTTCATATCTATGGCATACCACAAGTACGCTGCTGCATCCGCTGATAAAACCCCAGAATTTATCAAATCTAATATAGTAATTGGCTTATCCGCAAATCGCCTAATTACGAAGCTGGAACCTCTTGCGCTTACCTCGTTCCTGAACGTTGCAGCAATTCTATCTCCCTTTGGTAACATACCGTCTGCTATAGGATCTGCAATTGATATTGTTCTTCCGGTTAATGAAAGTAGTCTCAAAACTATTTGATCGCTTAGCTCATTACCATCTAGATCATATTCAAGGATTTTCATATTTTTAGAGAAAACTACGTTTGTAGGAACATACTCAAAGCTCCTATGGTAAACGTAAACTGGTAAGTCTAAACCAGAATAAGATATATCTTCTACCTCGCTATCGGCAATCAATGACGTTAATACGTTGTATCCAAACATATTCCTGAGTAAATAGTAAAGGGCTACGTTAGCACTTATGGACAACTGATAAAGGGTCCCCTTTTGACCTCCTATTATGCCAAGGTCTTTCCTCTTAGTGTCGAGATCAATTAAAACTTTACCTATGTTAATATCAACTGACTTACTTAGAAGCTCCCTCTCTATTTCCTCTATGATTTGCATGTAAAGCGAGAAAGTAGATTGATCAATTGGGGGTTCAAACAAGTTGTACTTATAAATTCCCTTCTCTTTATCGTAAGTAATGAAGACGTGTGGATTAACTATGTTATACTCTATATTATTTTCCAACAAAGAGTTTTTTACCTTTTCTGGAAGTATTGTCTTTAAATCAATGTCATAGTCAGATATAACTTCAGTTATATCCTGCGAGATGACAGAAACAGGATATAAGGTAACCGGTAAATCTTTGATATTCAACATAACGTCGCTAGTGGCGGACCCAATGCCACTTTTTGGTTTAAATTTAATTGAAGGAAACTTTGGCATAAGAATATAAATAGAAAAAGAGGTATATTAACTTTTAGAATGTTGGCCTTGCCGTAGATACTAAAGTTATATGTTGAGCTATTATAAGCAATATTACAGTTATTATAACCAGTATAGCAGAATGAATTAGACCTACTGAGGTTCTTCCAGAGCTTAGTTTTCCTACTAGAAGCCCTGCTAAGAATGAATTGAAAAGTGAAGATACAGATATAATATACAAAGCGTTAGGTAGCAGAACTTGAGCTTCCGCTAAAGGGCCATATGATAGACTTGCACCATGTTGTTGAGATAACACGTAAACCATGGAGTTGCCCAATAGAACTGATGCTACAAGAGCTAGAATTATACCGACGTAAGGAGTATACAGAAGTACCTTTATCCTTGAAATATATTCCCTCCTAATTCTTATCTGAGTAGAAATCTGGTCTGCCAAAAATTCCACAGTTTCCGGAGTTAAGCTACCTATCTCTATCATATCTGCTAAACTTATTAGAGACACCTTGCTTGAGAAATCCATTATTTGCTCTGCAGCCTTCTTGAACGAGTCCTTTAAAGGGTAACCTAATCTATTGTAGATATCAATAGTGTCCAGTACTGTATTGAACTTGCCCATTTCCTTGCTTCCCCTCAAGTTTCTAATTACAGCTTCTGGGGATAAACCGGCTCTCAATCCCTCTGATACTGCCCTCAAGAAAGCCACAACATAAATATCGTAACCAGTGCCTCTTTTCACTTCCTTCATTGCTAGGATACCAGGCGGAATTGAGGCTATCAATAAGCCTATTGTTATGGCTATTACAGTTGGGTTTATGCTAGATTCTGCTCCACTTAGCGTAAGGAACATTACCAATTGATTCGGAGTTCCAACAAAGGGAGGTATCTTGTTAATTATAGCTAAAATAACAAACATTACTAGCAGGCCTACTGGGAACGTTATAAAGAACAGTTTGTTTGCTTTAAGAGGTCTTTCAGGGAATTTGAACTGAGTTGCGTCGACTATATAGACAAATAACAAGTTTATTGCAGGTATTAGCAATACTGCCATTGCACCCAACAATTTGAATGATGAACCGCCTCCAAAAGACGGAAACAGTGCTTCAATTATCATGGCTAAGAAGAAAGTTATGAAACCTGAAGATAGCCAAATTACGTACCCTTCACCTATACCTTCTAACTTAGAGGCGCATCTGCAGCTGATACTTCAACGGCCTTAAGCAAATCCTTAGTCTTACTGTATATTGTATCTACTACAGGAGCACCAGTCCTTATTGCAGTAACGTAAGTCGTTAGGAAATCATTAAATAACTTAGAAGGAGAAATTGGTAGGGAATTTGTTATGGCTTCCTCCGTGCTTTCACCTAGAAATTTCATTCTCTTTGAAATATAAGCTGAAATTCCGCTTATGTTAGCAAGGGCATTAGACCTAGCCAAATAGTCAAACACGAACCTTACATTAAGTCCAGCCTTTAGAAAGACTAAGAATACCGAAGAGAATATAGGCGTTTCGCTGTCTATTCCTATTCTCCTACTCTCAATTCTTTGTGAAACGTTAATAGTATAAACTAAATACACTAAAGGGGGAATTATTATTCCAAATATGATCATCATCATTCCAACCGCTAGGTACTTGACATCATGAAGCCTTAGAAAATCTAAGAAGAGAAAGCCTCCAAAGACGAGCATTATTACTGTAAGGATCGAAGAGATTAGGAGAAATGATATTAGCCTTGATGCGTAAATTCTGGGGTCATCATTTAAGCCTGCCCTTTTTAGCTTCTCATCAAAAGACTTTGCCAATCCTTTGGCAAAACCGGAATTATAAAATAGTAAATCGAAAACTCCATACTGGGCACCCTTAGAGACTACGCCAATTCTTTGCTCATTCTCTTTTTTATTACCTTTCCTTAAGCTAAATTTCTGTCTACTCACATTATTAATGGTAAATTTCTATGATATAACTATTTCGTATGGATTTCTATTATATCCTTATCTTCGAGAATATGATCGCCACCAACTTTCTGTCCAGGGAACTTTACTGATTTACCCCATACCCTTGCATAACGCATTCCTTCTGCAAGGGAAGAATGCAATCTCCTTGCAACATCCATCACGGTAGATCCTTTTCTCATAATCAGCGGGTCCCCGGTGGCGTCTTCTCCAGGCTCCTTGGTGTAAACCCTTATAACGTCAAGACTCTCAAAAAGAACTTTCGGCAACTCTCTCCTTGCCACGTTAAAAGTTAAAGAGTAAACATCTACACCAAGAGGCTTTGGGGATACCAGAACGCCGGGCTTGAAGGTAAC
Source organism: Sulfuracidifex metallicus DSM 6482 = JCM 9184 (assembly GCA_032834875.1). Classification (NCBI taxonomy): domain Archaea; kingdom Thermoproteati; phylum Thermoproteota; class Thermoprotei; order Sulfolobales; family Sulfolobaceae; genus Sulfuracidifex; species Sulfuracidifex metallicus. Next base: position 1,583,247 of record CP135238.1, on the reverse strand, counting down.
TGATTCAAATATAGCTTTCTCTACATCATCCATAGTTATTTCCCCGAGGATCCTAACAATTGCAGACTTTATTCCAAACCCTTCAAGATACTTTCTAATCTCGCTTTCGCTAGAATCTACTATTTTGCCTAAGTTAACTATTCTAAGCCCAGAGTTTCCATATCTGGATCTCTCTATGATAACCTTACCACGAGGTTTCTTTAGAAGTACGTTGTTATCCTCTAAGAATTTTTTTATTTGTTCGTACTCCTGAAGATCGTTTGCAACGATAACTATAGCGTCGGCGTTTCTGGCAAGACCAACAACTTTACTCAATGGAACGGTAAGGGGAGGGTTAACTAACTGCAACTTAATGTCCTCAAATGGAGCCATACCGGGAACTGGAACATCTCTAGGTATAACCTTCACGTTAGTGAGTGCTCTCAACAACTCAGTTCTCAGAAAGGCGTCTCCTAAGAGCACTACTTGACCTGCGCCTGCCTTCTCCACAAATATGGAAAATGATCTTTTCCCTCCCCCTTTTCTCTTCTCTTTTTCTGCTTCCTCTTTTAGTTCAGCTAACCTTCTCTTTGCCCAATACACTAAGTTTTCTGTGCCCTTATGTTTTGGAACATAACTTAGAAAGTCTTGTATTGCCTTAATCTTCTCCTCAGGGGTCTTTGCGTCCATCACCTTCATCCATTTTGCCTTTGCCTCCGCAGGTAAGTTAGTTACCAACTCCAGACCCCCCTTTTTTCAAGATAATAGTTAGGTGCAATACGATTTAATATCTTCCATGACCTCCTTAAAAAAGGCGGAGGAGGTTCGCCTTTTTCGTGTATTTTGGAAATCCAATTGATTGTCTTTTCGTCTGAAGGATACCCTGAACCAACATCACCATATTTTTCCTTAATCTTATCTATTTCCTTATCCCTTATCACCTTTGCTATGATACTGGCTGCACTACACTCAACGAAGTTCACATCAGCTTGATGAACAACGTTAGCTTCTATACCTAGGAGCTTCAAGTAGACTATAACCTCAGTTTCTCGTCCAACCTTGTCAACAGTGACTCGATTGGGCTTAAGATATAACATGGATGAAATGATCTTATTTACGGCTTGATAAGTCAGAGAATTCAAGTTGTTCAAGTCTATCTCTTGAGGTTGCACTTTTACTACTGAAAACGCGGACGCTATTTCCACAATCTCATAGAAAAGTTTCTCCCTACTTTTCCTGGACAGAGCTTTGCTGTCCCTTACTCCTTTATCTTTTAACTTATCCAACAGACTATCCTCAATTGCAACGCCTGCCACTACCATTGGACCTATTATAGGTCCCCTTCCGGCTTCATCAATTCCAATTATCATAATCTCAGAGATATAACTAATTTACCGGTTCTCTTTCCGTTCTTTAAGGATTCTCCTTCAAAACTTTCCTTAACTTCAGCCTTGACCATAGAAATGATGGATGATACTAACCTTTTCGCCACGGTTCTACTAATGAAATAGTAATCTACTCCTTCCTTTCCTATCTTGATGTCTGATAGATTGTTAATCACTTCATTAGAAAAGAAGGATTCAAAGAAAACTCTCTTCTCATTCAGACTTCCATTTCTAGTCCTTAATTGAACTACTGCGTCATAAAATCTGCCTCTCTTTTTCATGCAAGAGTCGCATAATGCCTCTTCTAAGTTAACATAAACTAGCTTTTGAACGTGTATAACTTCATTTGCAACTTTTCCAGAGAACGAAATTAAGGCAACATCTTTTCCATTCTTGTCCTTAGACATCTGCAGATCACTTTGATATTCAGTTAATTTATCGTCCATTTTAGCCCTCCTCATAATCTCATTATAGACTAAGTCTTCTATGGATAGATTTTCTATCCTGACCCATTTCCCGGAAATCCATTTCGAACCACATATTCTACATGTTCTTATGGTTACAGAACTGGGTACCTCAATCAAATCTTTTCTTTTTGCATAACAGGATGGACAAAGTAATCCAATGAGCTCCACGTCTTCTCTTCCACATGAAACGCAGAACTTTCGCCTGGACATGAGAATCCCCTTAAAGGTTGTAAACTTGAGCTATTTTTACTCCACTTATTTCCCTTACTCCGTCTTTATGTACTATACCTTTTTTTACAGCCTCTTCTACTAGGGAAGAACCCACTATGCTCATTACGGTAGCTTCATCTATTAGACCTAAGGCATAATCAGATTCCACTAAATCGCCTCCATAAAACTTCTCATTAACGTCTAACACCATGTCATTTTCCCTGAACCTCTTTCCTAGTAGCCCTTCCTCGCAAAGGTTTATGAGAACGTATCCCTGTGACCTTATTATATTAATGTGAACCTTCATGAAGGATCACAGGGGCTTTATTGGCGTCTGTGCTCCACATGCTAAACACGATATGTACCAAACCTTCTTGTCCATCTTGAGAACTGTATCTATGCTCTTGCAGGTCATACACTGAACGTAAGAATGAATGAACCTCTCCATAAGGGTGTTAATAACTTGGGAAGAGAACTTACCTTGTATAACCAGTTGACCGTTTCCCTCAGCTGTCCCTGGAGCTGCAAGTTCTTTAAGCAAGTATTTCGTGCATGTCTTAACATCCCTTCTTAATCTGTCACAGTATTCTCCGAAGTTCTTAACTATTGTAGTATTTCCTATATTATATACTACAAGTTCAGGCAGAGCTTGAATACCTTGTTTCTTAGCCCTCTCTGGAACCTTCGAGTAGAGCCTATCTAGCAAAGATAAATATTCTTTCTCCGTACTCACACTAACCCTATTAACACCCGGGTTTAAATTAATGATGATAGGATTTGGCTCAGAAGATTTACTTTGAGACATACGGATGCACTTTGAATAAGGGAGATACACTGATAATGAAGACTATACTTAAGGATAGGGAGTTTGTTGAAAGACCAGATGAAGCTGACGTTATAATAATAAACACTTGTGCGGTGAGGCTCGAAACAGAGGAAAGAATGAAGAAAAGGATTGGAGAACTAAGAAAACTAGGCAAGAAGCTAGTTGTTGCAGGGTGCATGAGCGGTGCAGAGCCTGGCACTGTCCTGAGCGTAGCACCAGAAGCCTCGCTAATAGGACCCCAAGCAATCGAGAGAATCCAAGACATCGTCGACGGAAAAGTAAAGTCAATACTGAACGGAGAAAGGGCATCAATGACCCCGCATGTAATGGAAGGAAAAATAGGCATATTGCCAATTGCAGATGGATGTGCGGGAGATTGCAGTTTTTGTATAACTAAATTAGCTAGAAGAAAGCTGAGGAGTTATCCTTTGCGTTCTATACTGGAGTCAGCTAAGTTTGCTCTTTCAAGGGGCGCGATAGAACTAGAACTCACGGGACAAGACACATCAGCTTATGGACTTGACTTTGGCGGGAAAATTAGATTACCAGATCTTGTGAGGGAAGTAACTAACCTAGAAGGTAATTTCATGGTTAGAATAGGCATGATGACTCCAGAGCAAGCCCAATCAATTATTGACGATCTAATAGAAGTGCTTAGACATGAAAAGGTCTATAAGTTCATCCATTTGCCGGTTCAAAGCGGTGATGATAATGTGTTAAAGATCATGAACAGAAAATATACAATAGATCAATACATCTCCATGGTTAAGGAACTTAGGAACAAGGTACCATATATAAATGTCACTACGGATATAATTATTGGGCATCCCGGAGAGGACGAAAATGCATTCGAGAATACGTTATCGCTGATGAAGAGCTTAAGATTTGAGAGAATACATCTTGCAATTTATTCCATGAGATCTAACACTAGAAGTGCATCAATGCCCCAGATTCCTGATAAGATAAAGAAGGAAAGAATGGAAATAGCATACAAATTATACGAAGGTATTTCACTATCCATTCATAAAGAATATGAAGGTAAGAACGCTAGCATAGTTTTAACAGAGATAGGTAAGAAAGGCTCTGTAATAGGTAGAACTTTGAATTACATACCCGTCGTTATAAGAGATAGCACTGATCTAGGCAAGAGAGTTAATGTTAGAATAGACGAAGCGTCATTCTTCGATCTAAAGGGGCATTTAATTTAAAAAGTTTAAATAGTATAAATACTCTCTTCTATTGATGGAAAACGTATACATTGTATCAGCCGTGAGAACTCCAATAGGTAGGTTCGGCGGAGCATATAGAGATATTCACCCAGCGGATCTTGGAGCAATTACCATAAAGGAAGCACTTTACAGAGGTAAGGTTGATCCTAAAGACGTAGAGATCACCATAATGGGAAATATACTTAGAGCAGGGCACGGGCAAGATGTTGCTAGACAAGCATCAGTCAAGGCTGGAATACCTATGGAGGTGGACGGATACTCCGTCGACATGGTTTGCTCTTCGGGTATGATGAGCGTAATGAACGCCGTCCAAATGATAAAGAGCGGAGATGCTGACGTTGTTGTAGCAGGAGGCGTAGAAAGTATGAGCCAATCTATGCTCGCAGTTAGAAGTAACATTAGGTGGGGTGTAAAGACCATAATGCCACCAAACAAGGTAGAGTTCATTGACACCATGCAAATGGACGGATTAACTGATCCGTTCAACATGAAGCTCATGGGACAGGAAGCCGACATGGTTGCTAAGTCACATGACTTTACTAGGAGGGAATTAGACGAGGTTGCTTATCAAAGTCAAAAGAGAGCATATGAAGCAACAGTAAAGGGATTGATGAAAGACGAATTAGTTAATGTAGAGATTAACGGACAGAAAATTACTGTAGATGAAGGAATAAGGCCGGATACTTCCTTAGAAAAGCTAGAGAAGTTAAGGCCAGCATTTACTCAAGATGGCTTCCATACCGCAGGCAACTCCTCCCAGCTTTCGGACGGAGCTTCCGCGATGGTTCTAATGAGCGAGAGGGCAGCAAAGGAAAGAGGATTAGAACCGTTGGCAAAAGTTTTAGGCTACAGTTGGGCTGGAATAGAAAGTTGGAAATTTACAGAAGCACCGATATTTGCAGTTAAAAAATTGCTAAAGAAACTCAACGCTGAAATAACGGATTTCGATTACTTCGAAAACAACGAGGCATTCGCAGTAAACAGCGTATTAGCTAACAGATATCTAGGAATACCTTATGATAAGTTAAACGTTTTTGGAGGCGCGATAGCTATAGGCCATCCTATAGGAGCCAGCGGTGCCAGGATAATTACTACCCTGATTAACGTTCTCAGTAAGATGGATGGAAAGAAGGGAATTGCAAGCATATGCCATGGTACAGGAGGATCTACTGCTATCGCAATTGAGTTGCTAAGAAAGATGTAATTTTACATTATTACTTTATATTTTTCATTTCATATATAAGCACATATATTAATTTATTAACTTTATGAACAGAAAAAAGATAGTTTCTTTGATTCACTACATTCATATGCCTATTTTAACAGTATTTTTCCTAAAGAATACAAAAATATTAAAAAGGCAAGTTTGAAGAAGTCGTAAATAATTTTTTATGTAACATTCCCTATAAATAGGCAGATAGGTGGTTAACTAGTTGTCTAAAAAAGTTAAGCAACCAGAAATTCCAAGCAATAGAAACGTACCAAAACCCGGTGATGGGGAGGCTATTTGTGTAGTTAAGAAGATGTTAGGCGGAGATCACATAGTGGTCAGCTGTTTAGATGGCAAAGAGAGAATGGCAAGAATACCTGGAAAAATCAGAAAGAAGGTCTGGATGAGGGAAGGAGACGTAGTTTTGGTAGGAATATGGGACTTTCAACCCAACAAGTGTGATATAACTTACAAGTATAATAACGATGATATAAAGAGATTAATTGAAGAAAAGGTAGTTTCAAGGGAAGTTCTAGATCAACTAAGAGGTTAATTATGCCAAAAAAGCCTCTTGATTTCAAGAAGAAAGAAGAAAAACGAAGAAAGGATGAGGATCTGTTTAAGGTAGTAGATTCAGCTATTGACACGGCTACTTACAACGGCCTCATGCTCGTTTCTAAAAAGCTCAATTTAGAAGAGATTTTTGGATCTATTTCCTCTGGAAAGGAGGCTAAAATATATCCTGCGAAGGATTTTAAAGGAAAGTTCTACGCCTTGAAGGTTTTTTACGTATCTACAGCACAGAGTAAAAAGGCTCTAATCAAATACACTAAAGGGGATTACAGATTTGAAGGAGCTAAAGTAGGAAGTACAAGAAGCCTGGTAGAACTCTGGACAAAGAAGGAATTTAGGAACTTAAGGGACATGTTTGACGCTGGAGTTAGGGTTCCAGAACCTTACATATTCTTCAGGAATATATTGGTAATGGACTTTATAGGCGAGAATGGAGTAAGGGCACCGCTCCTCAAGGAATTGCCAGACGATGAAATAAATGAGGATGTTTACATGGATATCTTAGAACAGATTACTAAGATGATAAAGAAAGCAAGGCTCGTTCACGGTGATCTAAGCGAATACAACATACTAGTTAAAGATAAAAAGCCTTACATTATTGACGTAAGCCAAGCCCTTCCCATAGAACATGATAAATCGTTAGAACTGTTAAAGAACGATGTGGAAAACATTAATAGGTTCTTTGCTAACAAAGGGATAGAAGTGCAAGGAACTGATTCGTTCCTTTCTAATCTTCTAGGTGATTTAGATGTTCATAACTGTGGAGGATCAGAAGATACAGGAAGTAAACAAGATAATCCAGAGACTGGGAGAGATGACCAGCTCTGAAATTACCTTCGATGAAAGAACGAAGACATATAATGTAATCCCAAAGGGAAATCCTTACGACGCCATGAAGGCAACTAACGTAATAAAGGCCATAGGTTTAGGTTTCAACGTTTCCGACGCTCTTAAACTTCTGAGCGATGAATATGAACTGGAAACAATAGATTTGAAGGACATAACGGGTAAGGATCAAGATGATATGAGAAGGATAAAAGCTAGGGTAATAGGAGAGAAGGGAAAGACCAGAAAGTTCATCGAAGAATATACCGGTGTAATTATGTCAATTCATGAAAACTACATCTCTTTCATAGGTCCCTTTGATCAAGTTAGCGTAGCAAGAAAGGCCGTAGAGTTAATTATCGTGGGTAAGGAACATCAATCAGTGTACAAATATTTAGACAGAGCAGAGAAAGAGCTAATGCAGTACAAGATGGATAAGCTAAAAAGATCAAGTAACAAGTTTTATGAAATCTAGCTCATCAACGCCTTTCATCCTAGATGTAACGTTCTTTATCACCTTGCCGTAAGACGAGATAACTTCTCTGTTGTGAGTATCCTCAATGAAAGTTAATATATCCTCAGTTTTTCCCTCGTAGATTAACCTAAAGAATCGAAGGAGTATCCTTTTAGGTTCGCTCAAGATTTCCTCAGTAACAAGTAAACTTGGCTCAGGCTTCATAAGTAGAGTTAAATGAGGTCCGTCTAATGTAGCTATCATTGCTATTTTATATGCACTGTACTCTTTCGTAGGAGACCTCTTTGTAGCCTTTACCTCGATATAGAAAGTTTGACCTTCTTTGTCAGCTTCTATATCATGAGTCGGCATATCAACTGATCTTATGTTTGTGAATTTCATATCTTCCAATATCCTGCGAGCTCTGTATTCCATTGCGAAACCAAATATTATCCCCTTTGCTCTGGACAAGGCGTACTCTAATTCCTCATCGGAAAAGTTATACTCAGATTTCAACTCATCCAGCGTATTCACAGAGGTAATAAATATCCTCAAAGAATATAAGCTTAGATAAAGGATACGAAAAACGTAATGAAAAAGAAGGTCACGTTGCTTCTTTTTAAAAAACAGTAGCAAGAATCTGAGCTCCATCGTTGATATATATTATATAAACCATGGGGTTCTTGAGCTACCGTTAGTCGAAGAAAATACCAAGGACTCCTCGTCTATCCAATGATGGAGTATTATCGGTTACATGTCTCTTAAAAATAAGCCAGGGAAATCATGAATTGAGTGAAATAGCGTGAGCGTAGGTATAGATTCGAGATCTTACGTTTCAGACTTTGATTTGAAAATCGGTGAGGCAGTGGCCCACATAGTGAGTGCTTCATCAGTAGTAGAGCAGTTGGGAGAATGGGATTCCTCTCTTCAAGAAACGGTAAGGAAGTACGTTGACTTTTGGATCGTCGAAATGTCTCCCATATCCTACATCCCCGGCATGGTAGAAGCCATCGGAGATATGATAAACAAGAGGATAACGAGAATTTTAGATGAGATATCAGAGGATGAATTAGGTTACTCTCTGGATGTAATTCTAGAGTTCAAAAGGAAAACTGACCTTGGTATACCAACCATGGACCAGGCTGATGTAGAGGTTAGATGCGAAAGAATTTTAACTGCCTTAGGAGTAGATATAAACAAATTGGCTAGATTTTTAGAAAGAGATAGATTAAATGGTCTGATCTCCGCAGTTGTAATAGCGATAGGAATATCTTCAGTACGTGATAGACAATGGACTCAGGAATCTCAATAACTGCTGAGAAGTTGGTCGATGTAACTATTAAAAAAGCTTGTCATATAAAAATTGATAATCAGGAAATTATAAAGTTAGTAGGTATTTCATCAAGAGAGATAGCTTTTCGAGTTACTGATAGCATTTCTTACTGGCTTACGTCTTCTCAAAATTCACTTTTGTATTGTAAAATCTGCAATAAAGGACCTTTCACAAAAAAAGGGTTGTATCTACACTTAAGTCGGCTTCATAGACAGGATATAAAGGCTCTTCTAGAGGAGGAGATAAAAAGGGAAGTTAGGACAGCCCTTTAAGTGCTTTATCTAAATCTTCTATTAGATCGTTCGCATCTTCTATTCCTACAGAAAGCCTAAGTAGAGATTCACTGATTCCTACGGCTTTTCTCTCCTCCGGAGATAGCGTACGGTGACTCATAGAGGGGGGATGCGAGATTACTGAATTTACTCCTCCCAACGTTTGAGCTGCCACTATGACGTTAAGAGACTTCATTACTTTGATTGCGTCATCTGCAGTCCCTTTCACATCAAAGCTGACTACTCCTCCGAATCCCTTCAAAATACGTGATGCAATGTTAAAGTCTTGATGTGACTTAAGTCCGGGGTAGTATACCTTAGATACGCGCGGATGGTCCTCTAGGAATTCAGCTATGGTCATCGCGTTACGGTTTATAACGTCCATTCTGATCTTTAAGGTCTTCATGCCCCTTATTGTTAAATAAGCAGTATGAGGATCTAGGGATGTACCCATAGTTCGCCTTATTAGATCCACCTTTGTCATCACTTCCTTTGGGCCTGCAGCTAACCCTACTATTACGTCATTATGACCAGCTATGAACTTTGAAGCACTCTCTACGACTACGTCAGCATTTAGATCAATAGGCTTCATATTGATGGGAGTTGCAAAAGTGTTGTCTACTATTATAGATCCTCCTTTCTCCTTGGCTACCTTTGAGATCTCTTCTACGTCAAGGACTCTCAAGAGAGGGTTCGTAATGCTCTCTAGGAAGACAACATCGACTCTCTTAAGCGACTCTATTAACTCTATTAAGGAAGATGAACCTACTGGAGATACTTCGATCTTGACTCCCCAGCCACGTAGGAAATCATTGAAAAACCTAAAGGACCTGCCGAACATGTCCTTGTGTATTACTACCACTTTACCAGGAGATACATAATGAAATAGCGTAGTTGAAATTGCGCCCATTCCAGAGGAGAAGGAAACCCCCATTTCTGCATTTTCCAGTTGGGCTATTTTCCTAGATAACTCACAGATAGTCGGATTAGCTTCACGTGAATATCTATATTTTTCGCCCTCTGGAAACTCAAAAGCAACAGTCTGGTAAATAGGAGTTGTTATTGCACCAGTTTCTTTGTCTACGCTTTCGTTTACAGATTTTGTAGACTCATTCAACCTTCACACCACCTGCAATTTTAGCTTCTTTTACCTGAGCTGAATATCCAAATGACGCTATCAATTTTTTGCCTTCTTCTTCTATAGCCTTTATCTCAGATTCATGGTCAACTAAAACTAATATCGAAGGACCTGCTCCGCTTACACATGCCCCTATGGCATTATGTGAAAGGGAGATCTTCTTTAGCTCAGGATAGAAAGGAAACATAGGTAACCTAGCTTTCTCCACTATTTCGTCATTTAGTCCATTTGAAATGAGTTTCCTGTCTCCGCGTTCAAGTCCAAGCATAAGAGAGAATCCGAATCTCATATTTTTAACATAACTTGACATATCTACAGTTTTCGGAACTAACTCTCTTGCTTTTTTTGTCTTATCCTTAGCTTCAATTGAAGGTATGAAAAGTATGAACTTGAAGTCATAATTCACGTTGAGGTTAACTGTCCTCTCTCCGAGGACTGCAACGAAACCACCGAAAATGCTTGCCGCGACATTATCTGGATGAGGAGATCCCGCTATTGCTCCCTCGCCTAACATGGAATACTTAACCATGGAATCCTTGCTTAGACCTAGAGAGAACAAAGAATTAACTGCTGCTACTGCTGCTGCAGCAGATGCACCGCTGCTACCTAAACCTAAACCTGCAGGTATTCCCTTCTTTACTTTCAGGATAATCCCTTCCTTTATCCCATAATCCTTCATTAGTGACAAAACTGAAAATCCCGCTGAATTCTTAGTGGGATCTTCGGGTATGTTACTATTATCTGTCATTACAACCCTTAATCCACCCTCTGACGTGCATGCTTCAACTTCGTCATAGAAAGCATCATGAGCCACGGAAAGTATGTCGAAACCTGACCCTAAGTTAGCCGAGCTTGAGTATGCTATAGATCTTTTACATACCACGGAAGAAAAAGGGATAGCACGAATTTAAGCACTCCTGCCTATGAACTAGACAAATTAAGATCTAGAATTTAATTTTCTATTTTATTCTTTATAACTTTAACTAAGTCTATTCCTTTATCGGTTAGCGCTACAAAGTAAATCTTTTCCTCGCCTATTTTTTCTCCTTTGATGAACGCGTCATTAGATATCACCTTTGCTTTTCCTATAAAACGAGGTGCCAGAGATCTATATTTCAACTTTATAGAAGGGTTATTAACTAGCTTAGAAAGCGAGACCCAATCATCATAACCTACACAACTCCCATTTCCGTTAGTCACCAAGTCTCTTTTTATTTCTAGATCGAAATGTGAAGGCTTTTTATAAAGCGAACTAATTACGAGGAGGTCACCCACATTATGCTCCAACATCTTAATTGCTGGATAGCTTCCTAAAGGATAAACTGAAGCGTCAAGATTGGTTAAGAGCGGATCCTCTTCACCTATAATCACAGGATCGTCATGAAAGCTAGTTACTTCTACCTTGATCTTTTCGCCCTCCTTAACGTAAGAGCCTTCTGTTAAACCTATGTAACCATGTGCCATGGAAAAAGTGCCGATCATGTAACTGTCGAACTTTAAAGGTAAGGCGAAATATTCATTTCCTTTCCTCAACAATAAAACAGGTACGTAAGTGAACCTTTTGCTGTCAGCCTTTACGTCAATTAGCGATATAGCTTCTAACGTCGAGTTCTCCTTAATCTGAGCATTAAATAGAAGCCGTGACGCAGGTCTAACTACCTTACGATAAACCATTATTGAAGACACCATATTTCCTGGAAGGCCTACAACAGGAACTCCGCGTATTAACCCGAGGAATGTTGGTTTACCAGGCTTGAACTTAATGCCATGAAATATCATTTGACCTAATTCATTGATAACTCTGTAGACGTAATCCCTCTCCCCCGCACTTGTACCTCCAGTTGTGATCACCAGATCAGATGTTTCCACTGCACTGGATATAGCGTTTTTAATAGCTTCATAATCGTCCTTAACTTGTTCCAGATTGAGTACCTCAAAACCGTCTTCGCTCAACGCGGCCTTAAGATAGAACATATTTGACTCGTAAACTTTTCCTAGAGTTAGTTCTTCTCCCGGTGGAACCAACTCGTCCCCCGTACTGATCACTGTAACCTTTGGCTTCGCGAAAACGTAAACCTTAGTTTTACCCATTGCAGAAAGGAGACCTATCACTTCAGGTGATACCAAGGTTCCCTTTCGGATTGCTTTAATTCCAGCAGGAAGATCGCTGCCTATCCACCCTACGTTTAGCCCAAAACTTACCTTATTTTTTACTATTATCTTACCTTCAATTACCTCTACGTCCTCTACTTTAACTACTGCGTCTGCACCTTCAGGTATCATAGCTCCAGTATCAACTTCCACTGCCTCTTCACAAGTGTCGATACTGATTTTAGAATTCTCACCTATGTTTATCTTGCCTTTCAAGGTAAATGAGGAAGGGGTACATGAACTCTTTACTGCATATCCGTCAACGGTAGATCTGGAGAAGGAAGGTAAGTCGATCGGAGAATAGATATCTCTGGATATAACCCTTCCTAAGGCTTCATCTAAGGGTATTTCTTTTTCCTTCATTCTCGGCTTAGGAACTAGCTTAAATTTCTCTATTGCTTCCTCACTACTTATTAGGGAAGAATCCTTTAAAATAGACCTCATTGATGTATATGAACTAGAAAATAGATTTAAAATATAATTAAAGAGGCTTTCTCCAACTCATTTAATATAGTTACTACGGGTTCAATTAACTGATCTTTACTTATCTCGTTCTCTTTACCCTCATCTTCGGATTCCTTCTTTAATTCTTCTTCTATCTTATTTACAATATTTTCAACGCTTGTAGAACCATCACATAAAGACCATACATAGTAAGCTATAGGATGAACTTCGAATACCTTGTCATCTCCCAGTTTTATCATGAAGTTTTGACCGTCTTCGGCCATGTCTAAAAATTCGCCCTTCTTAGTTGGCTTCTTTTCTTTTACTTCATTAAAATCCATTACTCCTCTTCCCCTTCGTTCCTTCTTCTTCCGCCGTAGTTATTGTAACCTCCTTGTCTATAACCTCCAAATCTTCGGCCTCCTCCCCTGTTAAAGTTGCGTCTAGGAGGCGCGTAGTCCTGAGGTGCTTCTGGTATTGTTTCAGGTATTTCCGACTCCTCCGGTATTTCTTCGTCAGACTCAGAAAATGTCGATTTACTTCCAGCGTTAAGCTGAACTTGTCCTCTAAACGCTGTAGTCCATACATTGTCTATTTTAACCACCGAACCCTCCTTCAGAGGCTCTTCCTGCTTACCCCAGATTGTAAGCTTTGCCCTACCAGTTTCATCTCCTACCATTACTTCGCTTATTGTTCTGGGACCATTCTTGGTTTGTATATCCTTGGGTTCAGAAACCTGAAGAACCCTTACAACTATAGAAATACTTTCCATTCCAGGTTTTAAATTACCTATTTTTTCTACCATACTACTCGACTCTTACGATTTATTTAACTAACCTCGTAGACCGCATTTAAAAAGTTTGTTTAAGAAGGTTATCAAGGTATTTTTAGCGTTAATTAATTCCTTCATTCGTATTCCGCTACTATTGAATAAAGAGGTTCATTGTCTTGTATATACGCTAGCTAAAGAATAATGTAAATCCTCTACCATTAAAGAGTATCAACTATAAAAAAGTAGAAGAAATTTCCATATGAGACTAAATCTCAATAATATAAACAAGAAGTATTATACCTTATTTATTAAAAAAAGAAAACCTTTCTTAATAACAACTATGTTATGAATTATCTTCCTCATTGACAGTGATTAAAGTAGATCCGTTTACAGTCATGCTATGAGCATAGTTCGATACTTGATAATATATGTATATAGTAACGCTGTAGTTACCGGGCTGTAAATACACTTTCTCCTCATCATGAGAGTCCGCTTTATGATGATCATTATTGTTATTATGATCCGAAGTTAAGATTACTGTATAATTTGCAAATTTTATAACTGCAGTAAAGTTAGAGAATTCTCCTTTTAATACGTCATTATTTAGTTCAAATTTGTAGTAGCCTGGACTATGAATTTCCATCGAAGCAACGGCGCTATAGTTTCCGCTCTGTCCTGCAGTTAGGTTTCCTAGGTTAATATTAGCAGGCAATATCGTGTCGCTTGATGTATTACTATTTCCATGAATGATATAACTAACATTAGCTAATGATCCAGAAAAAATTGTACCAGCTGCTGCTATTCCCAATAGAGTTAAAGGGATGAAGATCCCGATTAACCAGATTTTTGACATATTTACCTAAACTATGCTACCAAGAACAACCCTTTAAGGAACTACCACGGAACGAAGAATGAAACCGTTATTTTTTATCATCAATTATATAAAATATTCTTCCGTCTTTCTTTACTTCCTTTATGTAACCTAGGGAAATTAACTTCTTAATTCTCCTGTACGTTGTTGTTTTAGGCAATTTAGTATATTTTACAATATCTGATAAAGTTATATTGCCTTTCTTTATTGCCTCTAGAACCATAATATCCCTATCGTTTAAGTGAGGGTCCTCAGGGAGTTCCACTTCCGTTCCGCTCTCTATTTCTGTCGAAATATCTTGATTTTTCTTTATTCTAATCACTTTTCTTTCTTTATATATTAAATATCCGAATAGTATATTAACTGTAATTATAATAAAAATTAATATATAAAATAAACTTAAGCTATTTTCTTTAGATTTAGTAGAGATAATAGAAGAATACAATAAAGTAATATTAGATGAATTAAATTGTATATAATAGTTTTTCCCCACTACCTGAAAAGATGATGGAGAAGGATCTACGTAATTTAATGTAAAGTTGTCTGGAATTATTACTGTAATATTCATGACGTAAGGTTCTTTCACGTCTACTACGCCAGGCTGGAAATGAGTTTCATATTTAATTGTAATATTAGTTATGTTATAGAAGTAAATTTTATTATTTGAAATATTATACTTAGAGCCGTAAACTACAAGATCAGAAATATTATTGCCAACAAGACTTTCACACTTCTGGTCAACTACGTGAGATATAACAGTACCGTTATAATATAGAATTAAAGTAGAAGAGTTAACATTAAAGGTCAACATAAAAATCATGATGAAGATAATGATTAACAGCGTCTTCAACATTCAACTAAATGATCCATCTCAGGCAATTAAAAAACTTTTATATAGAAATAAATTGTTCCACCAACGTTCCAAAAGATTCCTTTTAAGCCAAACAAAAGGATCATATATATTGACGAAATGAGACAACACTTGCTTGTGGCGTTAATTATCATTACGCTAATAGCTAATGTAATATTGGGCGTAGAGCTATATACTACACTCCACCCTAACGTCAACGGAGGTACAAACAAAACTATCATTCCAATAAGTAATGTCTCTATAACATACAAGGCTAATTACTCTAATTCGTCACTTTATTCTTTCTCTTTTGAAACTAAACTAAATTTAAATATATTAAACGAGGGTAAATATATAATAGGAATTAACCCTTATGGTTTCAAGCAATTATTCGTTCTTATACAGCTCAAGGATCACAAAACAATTGAGCTTACCCTGAACGAGACTACAGCCATGGTCAAATTGAACAAAGACGATAGAACAGTAACCATGTTCGTCTCAGGGGAAACCTATGCGAACTTAAATCAGAGTCAGATAATTAATAATTTAAATCTATATATTGAATATATTAATAATAATAATTGATATTAGATTATTATTTCAGCCTCAATATTTTTGAGACAATCTAAAAATATACAATTTTCAAAAACTGGCAATATGTGTCCAACTTTAATTTAATTAAATTTATTTTTATATAAAAAATTAAATTATTTCGTGATTTAGCAAAAAGATGACGTCAATTCTTAATTTTTGTTTATAAGCCGTTAATGAGAGATTAGAAGAGACAGAAATGAGCGAGAAAGATTTCCTAGATTTGCCTAAAAAGTTTATGGAATCCTTGATGATACCTTTCGTTGGTAGAGAGGAGGAGGCAAAAGTATTGACCTTGGCTTTACTAACCAAAGAACACGTCATCTTAATAGGCGAACCCGGAACAGCCAAATCCGCTTTAGCTAGAAGAGCAGCTGAGTTGATGAACGCTAAATTCTTCATGTACCTCCTCACTAAATACACAGAACCTGCAGAGTTGTTTGGCGCTCTGGACATAAATTCCTTGAAGGAGGGAATTTATAGAAGAATAACCAAGGATAGGTTGCCAGAAAGCGAAGTAGCTTTCCTTGACGAGATATTCAATGCTAACTCCGCAATTCTGAACGCTTTACTCTCACTATTAAACGAGAGAGTAATATATGATGGCTATAACGTAATTAAAGTTCCTCTGAGAACTTTAATAAGTGCTAGCAACAGGATTCCCGACGAGCCCGAGCTCGACGCTTTATATGATAGGCTTCTGTTAAGACATTATGCAAAACCAATAGGTGAAGACATGTGGAGACAGCTCATTGACTCGGCATGGGAAATAGAGTTCACAAGTAAGTGGGCAGTAAAGGAGCCAGTCATGTCTGTAGAGCATTTGGATAAGCTTTATTCTTACTTGTCTCAAGTAGATTTGTCGGGAGTAAAAAGTAAATTACTTAAAATTTACGCAATGTTAGAAGAAAAGGGAATACATCTAACAGATAGAAGAAAAGGAAAAGTTCTAAAGGTGGTATCAGCACATTCCATATTGAATGGAAGACTTAAGGCTAATGAAGAGGACCTAATTGTACTTAAATATATTGCTCCCAGAGAACTAGATGACTTCGAGAAAGTTTCGGCTCTACTCTCAGAAGAATTGAAGACACCTATAAAGTACATGAAAGAACTTAACGAAATCTACAATAACATCAAGGAAGCTGCTAAGTACGTTGATGCAGCCACCGAAACTGACCCTAGGTTAGTAGAACTTATCAGAACCTTAAAGGCCACAAGAGACAGGATAGTCCAGTTAGGGAAAGAGAGCGGAGATGAAAAAGTGGAATCCTTCTCAAAGGAAGTATTAGACGAAATAGATAGACTCATGGAAAGGGTAGCCAGGAAGCTGGGGATATATCCATGAGCGATGGAATGTTAAGAGGAGTAGATTATGAAGATCCGATAGTGAAGTTCAGAGGAGAAAGAATACTATACACACTAAAGAAGGTATCTGGACGTGAAATGCAACTAGACCCAAGCTTTCTTGTTGACACTTTCTACATTCATTATCTCCCATTACCGTTGATGTCAACCAAATCTGATGTACCAGAAGATAAAGGCGTTATGTACTCTTTGCTCAATTCTATAGTATCATCTGATCTTGTAATAAAGAACAGGGAATACTCCATTGCGAACTCAGCCGTAAGCGTAGCATTAACAGTTAGCTATATGCAACACCTGATTGAGGAACTAGAGAAAATAAAGAGAACTTCACAGTCGCAGGAGGAAAGAGATGCTGCCGAACAGATATTGAACGGCTTAATGAAAAACGCTTCGTCAGGGCAAGGAAGAGAACAGAGAGCCAGAGATAAGAATACCCAACAAAACTTGGAGAAACTGCTCAAACAAGCACATGAAAAGGCGATGTCAAAAGCAATGGAGGATGCTAACGCAGTAAAGAACATGCAGAAGATCGTTGGAGGAAACGGAGCAGGTACAGGAAGTATGCTTAACTTTGAGGGAGAAATACACGAGGTACTAAGGCTCTCTAGAAACACTGAAATAAGAAAAATCTTAGAATTCCTAAGCGGACTTCCAAAGTTAGGTTCCATATCTAAGAAGAAGACTACGAGATACTCTAGAGGAGAACTATTTGGATATGAAGAAGGTGATGATATAGAAAGAATAGTTTCCTCCGAGCTAGCCCTACCTGATGAATTGTTCTATCTTAAGCTAGCTGAAGGTCAAGTTCTGCTTTACCAAAAACAAGTAAAGGAAAGCGTTGGGCCTATTTACTTGTTGCTAGATAAAAGCGGTAGCATGGATGGTGAAAAGATAATATGGGCTAAGGCTGTTGCGCTAGCTCTATATAGCAGAGCAAGGAGAGAAAACCGTGACTTTTATCTCAGATTCTTTGATAACATACCATATCCTCTAATTAAGGTAATGAGAAATGCTAAGAGCAAAGATATAATCAAAATGATAGAGTATATAGGTAAAATAAGGGGAGGAGGAGGTACAGACATAAGCAGATCCGTAATTTCTGCCTGCGAAGATATAAAAGAAGGACATGTAAAAGGAGTCAGCGAAATAATCCTTCTAACTGATGGAGAAGACAAAATAGCAGAAACCACAGTTAGAAGATCTTTAAGGGATTCCAATTCTACTTTGGTTGCAGTAATGATAAGAGGAGATAACGCCGATTTAAGGAGAGTTGCTGACACATATTTAGCTACATATAAGTTGGATCATGATGATCTACTTCGTGTGGTAGAAGCGTAAAGTGAAAACTTACTAATAAATATATACGCTATTTTTATTATAGATTGTTTTAGCTATATTATAATAGGCGACGGCTATACTCAACTAACGCCCGTGAGTCACACGGGAGGATGAGGTTGAGGCCTCATCTTTCTTAATGATAAAATGGGAAGATGTTTGATCAAAGGAAGTTAAAATACAAAATGTTCATATAAGTCGCAATGTTCGCTCTATATGTTTTTATGTTAGAAGAAAAATTTTCTAACGTTGTATGAGAAATCAAAAATAATAGCCTCAATGTTTCTGATGCTGAAGGGACTCACGTAGTTGTTTTATATAGTCTTTTAAAAATTTTATATCGTCCCTCAACCAGTCGTAATTTTCCTCATATATCCACATCAATCCACCTGCAGCATCAACTACTTCGCCCTTAAGTTTCAATTCCTTAACCTTGGCTTTCCAATTGAATACGTCCTTAGAAACTATAAAGATGTAAAAATCCCCATTATTTCTAAGATGAACTTTCCCGTTAAATAGACCTGGAACTTCATACTCCAACTCCTTTGCAAATGGACGGCGCTCAGGAGTTTCCCTTACATCGTACCAATCCTTGAATTTTGCACCCTCTGACTTTAGGATTTCCTCAATCTTCTTAGTTTCCATCAAATAACACCTTTTTGTTTAAGGATTTCCTTAGCGTAGTTACCTATGCCTAATTCTTCGGGAGAAAGTCCGAAGGAGAGACCCAGTAGTTGGGTCACGTAAATGGCTGGAAGAGTCCAACTTACTTTGAACTCGCTCTTCACCTTGTCCTGTAACGTATCAAGTTGAAGATGACATAAAGAGCAAGGATGAATCATTATATCTGCTCCACTTGTCTTTGCAGAGTTTAGCACATTGAAGGCTAGTTTAAGGCCTCCCTTAGGATTGCTACCCATTAATGGAAATCCGCAACACGCAGTCATCATGGGGAAAGGAACGGGAGTAGCTCCAGTAACTGATATTAGATCTTGGAGAGAGTGAGGTTTAAAGGAGAGTTCAAATCCCATGATCTGCTCTGGTCTAAGCATTTGACAACCATAATAGGATCCTACCTTCAATCCTGTCAGTTGTTTTGTAATGTGATTCTTAATAGTTTCAATTCCAACATCCCTCACTAGGACCCAGACTAGATGTTCCGCTGTTGCCTTGTTATTGTAATTGATCGAAGTTCCTTCAATTCTTTTATTTACTCTCTTCCTTAAGTCCTTATTTTCGTTGTACTTATAGGTTGCTAATCTGTGGCTACCCAAACAAACGCTACACGGAGTTACCATCTTGTCCAGTCCCATTTTCTCTACATTGGAAAGATTTCTCAAGTTCAGAGCAACATGAGCTTCCTCATCCTTCTCATCAAGGAAACCTCCTCCACAGCAGTTCCAGTCTTCAACCTCTACCAGCTCAATTCCTAAGACTTCAGCTACCCTTTTTGTAGCAATATCCACGTCCTTTGATAGGCCGTGAGTCGCACAACCAGGATAGTATGCAACCTTCATTCATTTTCACCAAGGGTCATTATTTTCTCTATATCATTTAAGCCTTTGATAGGCACTTCCTTAATCAAAGCATACTTCATTCTACCGCTCTTTATCATAAACACCATGTCAGTCATTGCTTGAACTAGGCCATATGTTCTTAGATAGACTTCAGCTTCGAGCAGCTTCCCAGATCTCCTTATTGTGTCGGCTATGGCGTTTACATGTTTCTCTCCAGTTTCCACTACCTTCGTCTTATCCTTCATCTTGCTGCTCCATGCCCTTGTTTTCTTTATGGTTGTAACTGGCTCTATATCCCTTGGACATACGTTGAAGCATTGATAACAATATGTACAACGCCAGGAACTATCTATCAATATTTTCATTCTTTCTTCGGTTATAGTATCTCTTGGATCTGCAAGGAACCTATATCCCTTAGCGTGGGCCGCTGGGCCAAGGAATTCTGGATCGTTCTTTACCGAGGGACATGAAGAAACACATAACCCGCACCATATACACTGAGCGAACTTCCACAATTCCCTTTGATCCTCTGGAACTAAACGATGTTCAGCTTTGCCGTCCAGAACTTCCTTTGATGGATATAATCTAGGTTTGACCTTATACATCCTTTCGTAGAAGTCGTCAAGATCCACCACCAAATCCTTAACTCTAGGGAACCATTCCATGGGTTCCAAGGTTATTACGTTAGATCCGTATTCATTGATTAACTGTAATGCCAAGGTCTTACAAGCTAACATAGGAGCACCATTAATTTTCATTCCACAGCTTCCGCAAACAGCCATGTGACAAGCTGCTCTATAAGATAAGGATGGATCCTGCTCCGTCTTTATTCTCCTGAGTACTTCGGTCATTTGTGTAAAACGATCTACCGTTAGCTTGTATTCCTGCCACCATTCTCCCTTGTCTGGAGAGAACCTCTTTACCTTAACTATGATTTCCTTTTCCTCGTTTCTTATTGCGGAGGATTTAGGTTCCATCGATTTTTCCGTAACTTGGTTTGCTTGTACCATCTCACATCACCTAATACACTCTTAATTCTGGTTTCCATTTGGTCATCTTAACTGGTTTATATCCAATCTCTACCGTGTTTCCTCTGAGGTAAGAAATTGTGTGCTTTAGCCAATTCTCGTCATCCCTCTGTGTGTAGTCTAGCCTATAGTGAGCTCCTCTTGATTCCTTCCTGTTCAACGCTGCAGAAGATATAACAATTGCTAGGTCCATCATGTTCCTCAACTCTAAGGCATTGAAGAACTCGGTATTGTAGGTCTTGCTCTTGTCGTTTACGTACATCTTGGAGGTCTGTTGTCTTAACTCCTTTACTTCCTTTACTGCCTCTATCATTCCATTCTCTTCCCTAAATACACCGACCTTATCCCACATCACATCTCTTAGCTTGTTCTGAATCTCACCGAAGTGCACTCCAGACTCACTTTTCACAAAAGAGTACGCATCATTGACTAGTTTCTCCAACTCTCCTTCATCTACAGAACTTGATGGAGAAGTTGTTGACTTAAGAAAACTTGCTACAGTCTTTCCAGTTTCCCTTCCAAACACCAAGGTTTCAAGAAGAGAGTTTGAACCCAGCCTGTTGGCTCCGTGGACCGAAACACAAGCTGCCTCACCTGCTGCAAAGAGACCCCTCAAATCGTGGTTAGTTCCAGTAATATCTACGTCAATTCCTCCCATGTAGTAATGTTGAGCTGGCCTCACTGGAATAGGTTCTACGGTAGCATCTATTCCGGAGAAGCTTTTCGCTGCTTCGTAGGCTAAAGCTAGCCTCTCCTTAATGTAATCTGGACCCAGATGGGTTAAATCTAGACCTACGAAACCTCCAGGGAAGCCTCTTCCTTCTTTCACTTCAGTTAAAATTGACCTTGAGGCTATATCTCTGGGGGCTAAGTCGAGCTTGTTAGGAGCATACCTTTTCATAAAACGCTCTCCTTTGTTGTTTATTAGAACTGCCCCCTCTCCTCTTGCTGCTTCGCTTATGAGAATATCTGAAGGATAAAGTGCTGTAGGGTGGAATTGAACAAACTCCGGATCCTTTAACGCAGCTCCAGCCCTCAAAGCCATGGCATAGCCGTCGCCAGTATTTATGTAACTATTAGTGGAATGTCTGTAAAGCATACCCATACCTCCAGTTGCCATAACCACTGCTTTGGCCTCGAAGAATACTGGAGTCATGCTCTTCATCTGCATTGCTATAATCCCTCTTACCCGATCTCCGTCCTTGATCAAATCAAGCGCAAACCATTCGTTATAGAAGTCAACATCTAGCCCAGAGGTTCTTTCGTATATAGTATGAAGTAAAGCCATACCAGTCTTATCTCCCACGAATCTAGTCCTAGGATACGTTTGACCCCCAAAGTACCTTACGGCTACCCTCCCATCAGGTTGTCTATTGAAAAGAGTTCCCCATCTTTCCATGGTCATTGCTATTTCTCCAGATTTGGCAGAAAGGAGCTCGGCAGCGTCCTGATCTACCAGATAATCCCCTCCTTTAACTGTGTCGTATGTCATGTAGTCAGGGTCGTCGTTGGGATCAGAATTACCTGGTATATAAGCTGCGATTCCTCCCTCTGCCGATGATGAATGAGATCTAGTTGGAAATACCTTGGAAATTATAGCTACCTTAAAGCCGTCCCTACCTATCTCATGAGCCGCCATGAGACCCGATAGACCTGCACCTAGAACTATTGCGTCATAAGAGAGTTTCTCCATTTCATACAACAATTGCGGAAAGATGTTTAAAAACATTAGTAAGGTTAGAGCAAATCAAGAAGGTTGTTTACAATATAAGTAGGTTTTATCATGACCCTATCTATGTCTTCCTCCTTAGATATTCCAGTTTGAACCAAAATAGTATCTATTCCTTCATCATTTCCCATCTTTACGTCTGTCTCCAGTTGATCTCCGATCACCACTATTCTATCTTTATCCGTAACGCCTGACCTTTCCATTACTACCTTTAACATCCACGGATTAGGTTTACCTGCTACGAAATCAGGTTCCCTGTTTAGCGCAAAGGAAATTGCCTTAACTAAAGCTCCAGCCCCCAACTTAAGTCCTTCCTTTGAAGGCCATAGCTTATCCATGTTAGTTGCTACGAAGAGAGATCCTTTGCTAATACATCTCATAGCTAAAGATAATTTATCGTAATTGCTAAGTCTATCTAAACCCACAACTACGCTATCTGGTAAGTTTTCATTGGCATCACTTACCGTTAGTACCTTGAAACCAAACCCTTTAAGTTCATCAGACAAGCCTTCTTCTCCAACCACGAAGACACTTTGAACGTTGCCTCTTTCCTTAAGATAAGTAGCTGCAGAGACTGAGCTTGTAATTATGAGGGAAGGATTCACGTCCAGGCCCAGATAAGATATTTGCCTAGAGAGTAAGACCCTATTAAAACCAGAATTATTAGTCACAAGAGCTAGCTTTTTACCTTTAGAAGTCAGTTCCCTTAGTGCCTTTATGTTTTCCCATATTGGTTCTCCTTCCATTAATATTACTCCGTCAACGTCACTAACTATTAAGTCATACTTGCCTAGATTCAAATTGCCTCAATATGTCTATCTTTTCCTTCAGTTTAAAGTTGAGATCTTCGTCATTTAGGAAGAACCCAAAAAGTCCATATGGATAGTATAGAGCGTTTTCGCAAGTCCATTTCCCCGTGAAGGGTAAGGTTAATTTAAAATAATTTGATTTTGCACCTTGAAAAATAAACACTAAATAACTTTCCTCATCATTAAACTTGACTACATATAACTTGCAATCTACTAAATCATTTTCAATTATTTTTTGAGCTCCTAGTTTAACTTTATCTAAGAAAATTTTTTTCACCCCAGTTATATAGATTACTCGTGAACTCCGAAGAACTTACCAGACACTACTACTCAAAGCTGAAAGGTTTACCCGACTTTAAAAAGATAGCAGTCTTCAGCATTCTTGAGTATGCGTTAATAGTAGGAAGATCTTTGGAAACAAGCCTACTTACCTTGCTTTATGCCTTTATCCTTTATTTTTCCCTAATCTCTATTATATTCCTAAAGAACTTCAAAACTGCAATGTTTCTAGGTGACGTTACAGCTCTGCCTTACCTCATATTATCACTCTTTTCCTTTTCCATTTTCGCATTTGGCTTTACGTTACCCATACTTTCATTTTCCATGCTCTTAAGATATGGGGAGAAGAAGTCGTTGATGTTTAGTCTCTTAATTTCTCTGCTCCCAATAGTATTTTTTCCCAAAGAAGTTGTAATTTATCTGATCTACTTGGCTGCGGTTTCATTTCTATACTATCTTTACCTATGGAGCATAAACAAGAAGGGTAAAGACATAGTGGGTATAGCTTCGTTAACCATACTCAGGCCATTCATGAAGGCAGTCATGGAAAAGGATTCAAAACCTTTAGATAATTTCTTTGAAAAAACTTCAGAGGAAAAAGAGATACATATAGCGTTAATTAGATTAGACGACAAGATTCTAGTTATTCCGCAGATCCACTTTGGGATCTTCGGAAATCAGGGAAGTGCAAGACTGCCTTACAAAATTGAGGGGGAGATAAAAGACGCAATAGTCTTCCATGGTCCAGGTAGTCACGAAATTAACTTAGCTACAGCCAAAGAATCGGATAGAATAGCATCTATATTGAAAGGAAGGATTGAGGATGAAAAAGAATGGCAAGAAGCTGTATTCAATGGAATAACCTTCCATAACATAGGAAACTTTCAAGCTACACGCTTAGATTTCTCAAAATTCAGCATCTCATTTCTAGAGAGCCCAATTTCGGGATTGATGACCTACCAGAGCAACTTTGGGAAGAAATTATTAAATACAATAATTTTGTAGTAGACACTCATAACACGTTCTTAAGCAGGGACTTTGATAAGATTGAAATTGAGGATCTAAAAGAATTCTTAAGGGAAAAAAGACAGGGAACAAGCCAAAAGAAGCTATACATAGGTTATGCTGAGAGCTTGTTACCAAATAACTGCGATGGGTATTGTAACAAGAGAATCAGAACATTTGTTATAAGCGACGGTGAGAAAAAGATAGCCATAGTTTACTTCTACGCCAACAACTCTGAACGCGAAACTAGGGATATAATAGCCAAATCTGGTGAAGGTCTAGTAGATAGAACAATAATGGTGACCCCTGACGATCATTCTTGCGCCGGTTCTTCAATGGTCGCAACATATCTTCCTGCAAGACCTTGCGACAACATGTATAACATAGTAAGGAAAACAATAGAGGATGCATTGTCCTCAGTGAAGGAGGTCTCAAGAATTTCCTTTATGGTAGTAAAACTAAGGGCAAAAATGATCGGAAAAATAATTTCCTCCATGCTGGAAGGATTGGAAAAAGTAGGTAATTTCGTATCTAGGACCTTCTGGGTTCCATTGGCTCTTCCATATTTCGTATTTGCCTTATTTTTATATTTCTTAAATTGACTTATTAAAATCTAAGATGATGGAATCAGTTTGGGATTTCCATATCATTAGTTCCTTAGGATCTTGAGGATATGACTTGTATTGTTCCTTAATCTTCTTCATGTACTCGGCGACCGTCTTAAGTTTCATCAATAGTGATGGCCTGCCTAGCCCTGCAATTACCCTAGTAGCTTTCTCCGCAACAGAAAGTTGCAAGTCGCCTTTTTCACTGGCCACCAAAAGGTCCTCCTCCTTTATCACCTTCTTCCTCATTCCGTAGTCTATATCCTCATCGGAAAGCTTCTGTAAGAAGCGTCTAAATAGATCTAGACTGGCCTGCTTGGCACCATACCTTTCAATATAACATAGATTTGCATCCCACATGGACTCCTTGCTGTAGTCATTTTTTTCTAATGCACCCATTATAGATCTCGCAACACAGAAACCTGAAATCATAGCAGAACCTTTACCACCTCCATGAACTGGATTTACAGTGAAAGCTGAATCTCCTATAACCGCCATTCCATCCCAGACTATCGTGGCAAGAGGTCTTCTAGTTGGAACTAATGCTCCTCCCTTTACCACCAACCTATCCTTATCGACGTCGGGGGCATATTGATCTAAATACTTCTGATAAAAGTCGTGTATGCTAGGATATCCCATTCCTCCTTGTATTCCTAAACCGACGTTGACCTTGTTAGGACCTTTAGGAAAATACCACCAATACCCTCCAGGAGAGGCCTTCTGTGAGACAAATATTTTGAGATACTTATAGTCTTCAATTTCATCCTTAGTATAAAGGACTTCTCTATATGCTACATCTGCATCTCTGTCGTCTAAGGGTTCAGTTACGGGTAATTGCTGAGGCAATTTACTTCTGAAGCTCATTGAATAACCAGTGGCGTCTACAGTGACGTTAGCTCTAACCTCGAGAGTCTCGTTTGTCCTTCTGTTGTAAATTATGGATCCTACAACCTTTCCTCCTTCAACTAAAGGCTTCATTGATGTTGTATTATCCATTACTTCAACTCCCTTATCCTGAGCTTCCTTCAATAGGCGTTGAGTGTAAGCTGGAGCGTTCAACTCGAAACCTTCTCCTTTTACAGTCCACTCCGTCTTCATGTCTGGGCTATACAGCTTTATGCCCTCAATTTTGCCTTCAAGTTGATCACCTTCAGGATATGGAAGACCTAAATTATCGAAATGCTCCTTACTTACTGCGTCTCCACAAGGTTTGTCCCCTATTCTATTCCAAGGCTTGCTGTCAATTAGAAGAACCTTTATTCCCTTCCCAGAAAGGTGCCATGCAGTAGAAGAACCAGCTAATCCTCCACCTATAATGAGGACGTCGTACTTTAAGTCCTTCAAGACTATCTAACTAATAATTGAGATATATGTAGCTATAAAACTACTTACACATGTCCTTAACTAAATTTACCTTATAGGAATTTGGAATAGACTGAGATATTTTCTTTATTATATTTCTCTTTTCTTCATCGCAATAAAATATTATACCTACATTATCTGAGAACTCTTCTTGAATCACCTTCATCATTTTCTCGATCTCGTCTTCTTTCCAAGTAAAGATTTCAACGCCCAGATCTATGTTATCAAGTAATGGTTCTCTAGCATACGAAGTAAATTCGTGAAACGGAATATCTGTAATGAAGTGTAAATATACTTTCTTGCCACTACTAGCCCTCGAACTTCTGAATACATATTTTATTAGGTCTGGTATGTTCTCCGGTCTAGTAGAAGAGATTACAATTATGGGCCTATACGTTATTGACATAAATGAGTAATCAAACATTCACATAATAATGTTTACCTTTAGGCCTTGAGGCTCCTTATGTAATGAGATGAGTCCGTTAGCACTAGATAGCCTCTGCTATCTGGAGGATATTCCCTAGTTATTCCGCCAACATATATTACTCTGGCTAACTTGTCTATTTCTAGCCTTTTTGGCTGTCCTAAGACTACCCAATCCCAAGGTCCAGCTCCGATACTCCTCCTCAATTGGTCAAGGTCTCCCTGATGACCATGAAGAATGTAGTACTTCACTGAAGCTGCCTCAGTTATGTACATTGTAGTTCCAATTATCTCTTCCCTGTATCTAGGCTCTGCGGTTATGCATTTCACTGCGTGTGGATCCATATCGCCCTGAACGTAGACAACTTGGGCCCACGGTGCAATGCTCCTTATAACGTACAGCACATCTATTACTCTAGGACATTCGTAATCCCAATAACACTGAGTTGTATCGCCGTCCAGCACTATTGTCTCCGGTTCCTCCTTCTTTATTATTGTAGATAATGTGCTCTCTATGTGGGGTTCTGGGAACCTTATATTACTTAAGACTAAAGTTTTCACTGGAAATCACCCTTATATATAAGACATTGAGTCTTTTCACTATTCTTAAAACATCTTGGCATTCCGTTTGTGTTAAAATGGGCAGAAACCTCACCATATTTACTTAATCCTATCATTCCTATATTTCCTTTACCAAATATCGAAGTGACCTTATCAACTGAAGATCTTATAGCGTTATCCAATGTTAAACCCATAGAAAACAAGATGTCAACCTCCTTTGCTGGAAGCGTCTTCAATATTATCTCTCCTATTCCAGTTGAAGATACACCTATTCTCTCAGTAGCGTAGAAACCTGCGCCGGGTATTGGAGAATCTCCTATCCTCCCTGGATCCTTTCCAGATATTCCTCCTGTACTGGTGCCTGCCACTATTCTTCCTTCCTTGTCTAAGGCAACGGCTCCTACTGTGTCTCCCCCAGAGTCATGAAAGCTAGACGTTGTCTGAATTCCCTTAGCTATAATTACGTGTTTACCTTTTCTCATAACTTTCAATGCCTCCCTGATTGGATTCCCAGAATTGACAAGAACCACCGAACCTGCACTCATAGTTTTCCCGTCCATCAAACCGGCATCCATTTCAACATTTCCTTCACTGTTCTTTACGCTACCCTTACCAGCGTCGAAGAGCCCAGAGTCCTCCATAAAGGATATTGCTTCTACTACCGCTTCTATGGACGAGCCAGAGCTGAATTCCTCAAAGCCCCTCTCCGTGGCTTCCCTGATAGCTTTCTCAACTTCATGTAAATCTTTCCCTTCCCAATAGCCTGCTCCACCATGTAAAATAATCACAGGAATAGAAGATATCACGTGATAATGTTACAGATATATTTTTTATTTTTTACTTACTACTTCCCTTCGAACATGAAGGATACAACAGTACTCATAGTTTCGGTTTTACTTATCTTGTTAACTGCTGTCCCTGGTTTCGTCCATAATCTTCCAGCCTTTGTAATAGGCTCCATAATAGACCTAACTATTGCAGGATATTTTCTTTACAACGAAAGACCTTGGACTGGATATAAGGCATCCGTAACTAGCACGTACTTCAGTGGTCTGGTTGCATTAGGTGGAGGGCTGGGAGTATTCCTGATTCTTCCCCTTGAACCCAGATACTTCGCTGCAATAGCTCTAGTTGACGCTATACCTTTCATAGTTTCCTTTGCATTTTCTCTAAGATTCCTAAAGAATTTAATAAGAACAGGAAATATATTATCTACTGGAAACGGTTTCCTTGCCTTACTTTTATTAGTCTTCATAGGGGGCCTCGTCGGAAGGTTCCTAGATAACTTCTACGAACTTATAGTTGTTTATTCAGGTTTCTTAATAATGGGAATTTTAGCTATGATGTATTTTAGAAAGTAAGGTGAAAATATGGACATAGCTGTAGTAGGAGGAGGTCCTGCTGGTTTATCCTTTGCCTGGTTAATGAAGGGAAGAAGGAACTATGACGTTACAGTTTACGAGGGACTGGACAAGGTAGGATATAAACCTTGTGCTTGGGGATTGATGAATGGCGTGGAAGACTTAATTCCTTTAAAAAAGGAACACATCGTAAGCGAAATAAAGGGGTTTAGAATATTCCTTGACGGAAAGATCGTACACGATATAAGAGGAGATGAAAGACTTGGATACATAGTAGATAAACCGATGATGCTCCGAGATATGGCATCTCAACTCAACGTTAAATATAAATCAAATGTCTCAGCTAAGGAAGGAAAGCCTTTCGTAAGTTCCCAAGAGCTTAAGGCTGATAAGGTTATTTTTGCAAACGGGCACTACTCATTACCTAAGGATAGAACAGTTCCAGCCATACAATACGTTACAGATTTCCCTCAAGATCCTGAAGTCGTGGACTTCTATTTCTACAGTGACTTGTTAGGCTATGCATGGGTCTTTCCAGATAGAGAGGGAGCTAAGATAGGAATAGGAGGATATGCAGACGTCAATTTTCTTCAAGAGAGATTGAAGCCATTAGTCAAGGGAAGGGTATCCCTTTTTCATGGGGCTAGGGTTTCAGACACTGGAGTTGTAGAGGACAGACTAAACGGTAACTACATGGGTGAGGCTTTAGGTACAGTTTATGCCCTTACAGGAGAAGGCATACGGCCGTCAATAATTTCAGCTAAAATTATGGCTGAATCCATTCTGGAAAATAAGGACTTTAAAAAGGAATTCAAGAAGTCTAAGTTATATAATTCCCTTAAGGTTCACGCCAAGATAGTTTCCGATTCTAAAGGAAAGGATAAGCTTGAAGGATTAACGAAAGTCTTGATGAAGTCTGATCCTAAGTTAGTACTTAAAGTAGCGTTAGGTGACTTTAACAACTTCGATCTACTAAAATTACTGGGGAGGACAATCTTTTGAATTCGTATTATCTTGACGATGTGGATAAAAGAATCTTGAACATATTACAGGAAGATGCAAGAATACCTTTTTCAAGACTCGCTAAGATGCTGAACCTAAGCGAAGCGACAATTTACATGAGAATAAAGCGACTTAAGGAGAACGGTGTTATAAAGGGTTTCTTTACAGATATCGATTTCGATAAGATAGGCCTAAGTGTAGTAGCTTTCGTAATGATCAAGGCAGAGCCTAAACAATATGAGAAAGTAATAGAAGAGTTGATAAAACAAAAGGAAATTTTTGAAATATATGACGTTACAGGAGAGTTTTACGCTCTCCTCAAGGTTAGAGTCGAGACCAGAGAAGAGCTGGCTAAGGTCTTGGATAAGTTAGGTAACTTGGAGGGTGTAACTTCAACTTATACTATGATAGTATTAAGAGTACTAAAGGAGAAAAGAAACGTAGACTAACGTTAAGATCAGGGCGAGAGCTCATCTTCACCTTTCAGACGGTTTGTTAGTCCTCATTTCTTAATCTTTTCTAAAAGATGCTTAACTATAAATCTTGCAGGGTCAATCCCAGTAGCTGACTTGAACCCATGCCATAAAGGTGATGCATTTACTTCCAGGACTTTGTAATCCTTTCCTTCGGTATCCTCAACTACATCTATTCCAGCGTAATCCATTTTCATGGCTTTTATTACCTTAAGTCCTATCTCTTTCAATTCCGCAGATAATGTAACAACCTGAGCTACTGCCCCTTGAGCTACGTTAGTTTTCCAACTTCCATTAGCAAACCTGAATATACTCCCAATTACCTCATCCCCCACTACAAATACCCTTATATCTCTATCAGGCTTCTTAATATATTTTTGAACATATACAGGCTGATTTACGGAAAGTATGGATTTAGATACCCTATAGGCTATATCAGGGTCTGAGACCTTTACAGACCCTAGACCTAGACTACCTATGAGGGGTTTTATTACGACCTCTCCCCATCTCTGAGTTAGCAACATCGCTTCCTTGGGGTCCTCTACCATAGCGGTTTCAGGTACAGGGATACCGTTCTTTGAAAGCTCAAGTAGACTAGCGTATTTGTCTCTAGCTAAAGCTATAGACTCAGGCGAGTTCATTGTTGTTATTCCAATATGTCTTAGAGCCTTCAGTGAGTTAAACCTCTTGACGAGCTGCTCCGTCGTAGTTATAGAACCAACGTTTCTTATTAGGGCGCCATCTAAAGTAAAGTTCCTTCCAGCGTAGTTAATTTCCTCCCCTTTCTTAGATATTATCACGTTAAGTTTGGATGGTCTAATGTAATATGCTGAATGACCTTGGGATTTTATCTCTTGCAGAAGTTCTTTCGACGCTTCAGTAACCTTTTGAGACTCATGAATCACAGCAATTTTAATATTATTTCACCATGTTTCCGCATATTTTCATTAATTTAAAAACTATCTATACCAGCTTCGTTAAGTAGTCCCGTAATGAGGAAATCGGGCATCTGCTGGATATCGCTTCTAAAATGCGATATAAAAGGAAGTTGATTTACCATCTCTATATACCTTTCTTTATACTTAAGGAAGCTGTTTTTAACATATTCTTGAGTCTTGTCGCCGGCCAGTTCGTAAAGTTGTCTCGCACTTCCTACTAACTTTTCTGGCTCCATCGTCTTCACGTCTGCGTAGTCGTCTATTACCTGATACATCACTCCTAGAAGTCTACCCATTTCTAACAGAGAATCTAATAGCTCAACCTTATGAGAGGCAAAGGAGGCTATACAAGTGGAAAGCTTGAAAAGACTGCTAGTTTTAAGGTCTATGGTCTGCTCATAATCTTCCTTCTTTCCGTAAAGATCCTTCAATGCACCAACTGCAGTATCCTTCCATAGATTTATACTGGTGTTTAGAGCTATCTCCCCGTAAGTTGAAATCATGTTAAGAGCTGTCGGTATTAGGTAATTTGTTACGAATATCACCCTCCTATTTCCGTAAACAGTCCATGCAGATTTGTCCCCTCTTCTTGTTACATCGTAGTCCACTATGTCGTCCAAAGCCAAGGAAGCTGAGTGAAGTATTTCAGTTGCCACTGCTCCTTTCAGTGCTGATTCTATTGTTCCTCCCAAGGCTTCAGTGAAAAATAGGGCTAATGTCCCCCTAAACCTCTTCCCGTCCTTCATAATGTATTTAGACATTTCCAAAACTTCCCATTCTTTCACTCCCTTTAGAAAATCCTCTATCATCAGGTCTATAGTTGATTTAGTTTTTCCCCAGAATTCTAATAATGACATCTCAGGCACCCATTTTAAGCGTTAGATAGGAGGGCGCAAGTATCGGATCTGCGTCCAGAAGAATTTCCTTTACTTCCGATTTTTTTGAGATCATTGTTCTTACTCTTCTCATAATCATCATGTCAGAACCATTATATATTATTAATGAATTAATTAATATATTATAGTTTGCAACTGTCTTAACATCAAGACCTGCATTTTTGAGATAAGCAAGTGATGGTTCCATTGTTGGAGATAGAATTACTTGATACTCAGATGGCTTTATGCCTTCTCCCAGAGAGTTTAGCCAATCATGAAGGTCCGAGAGGTCTAAAAGTTGATCTATTATTCTCTTGACCCTAGGAGTCAGCTGAGCCTTCTTGCATAGAGATAATACAACAGAAAGGGAAAGTGAAACTGCACCTAAGCTTTTAGGCTCAAATAAGGTCAAATTTAAATCTCCTCCTCTTCTTTCTAGTCCCTCTGGCAAGGAAGAGGTAAATAGATCAGTGCTGAACCCAGTGAACCTTAACGTATCAGTTAATCTAATTACGTTATCGGTGTCCGTAAGGAAGCCTACTACCTTTCCGGGTTCAACATAAGGTGCAATATTAAGGATAAACTCATTTACGTCAAAAATCCGAGGAGAATAGAAGAAAAGGGATGCTAAAGCTCTGGCGTAAGTAAAAGCGGAAAGCCTTCCAAAATCATCATAAATAATGAAATCAGGTTTTGATGAAATATCTAGGGGTTTTACAGTAAGGCGTTCTCCAGAGAATTGCAACAAGAGCACTCACCTCGCTCTGGTTCCAGAGGTAAATCCTTTATTACTTCCATGACAAGTTTCTTGGCATTTTCTGTATTCCTCTTCATTACAGAAGTGACCTCTTCCGCAGTTACAGGTACGTCAGCAAACACGTCATAGTCAGTAACCATAGCTAAAGTTGCATAGCACATTTGCGCCTCACAAGCTAGGTTTACCTCTGGAACCGCAGTCATCCCTATGATGTCTGCTTTAAATGACTCCTTCCATGTCCTACTCTCCGCCCTGGTAGAAAACCTTGGACCTTCAATGCATATATATGTTCCCTTTTCATGGACAGTAATGCCAATTGACTTACTTTTCTCTACAAGCCTTTTCCGTAACGAGTTACAGAAGGGATCAGCCATGGAAACATGAGCTACCGTCGGACCGTCAAAGAAAGTGTATTCCCTCTTCTTTGTCATATCTATAAATTGATCTGGAACCACAAAGTCTCCTGGCTTATAATCCATCCTGAGGCTTCCTACCGCTGAAACTGATATAATCCATTTTACGCCTAATTCCTTTAACGCCCATATATTAGCTCTATAATTTATCATATGAGGGGGAATTCTATGACCCTTTCCATGTCTTGGAAGGAAAGCTACGCTAAGGTTGCCCATTTTTCCTATCGAAATGTAGTCGCTTGGCTGTCCATAAGGGGTATATACCTTGATTTCCTTTACGTCGCTTATATATGAAAGGTCGTAAATTCCTGACCCGCCAATAATGGCCACT
Organism: Sulfuracidifex metallicus DSM 6482 = JCM 9184; assembly: GCA_032834875.1. Taxonomy (NCBI): domain Archaea; kingdom Thermoproteati; phylum Thermoproteota; class Thermoprotei; order Sulfolobales; family Sulfolobaceae; genus Sulfuracidifex; species Sulfuracidifex metallicus. Next base: position 1,549,496 of record CP135238.1, on the reverse strand, counting down.
GATGCTCTTTCTTTCTGCTCTAACACATGAAGAGTTAATCGTTGTTTCGATAAAAAATCTTATTATTTTTCGTAAACTTCCCCATTCAAGAGAAGATTTTTAACTTGCCTTCTGACTAAGGTTTTGGTAATAGTCTTGGTTAAAATACCCGTTAAGGTTGTAACGTGGGATGATATAGTAAAGCTTTCAACTAATTTATCAAGGAAAATTAGAGAAAGCGGGTATAACGTTGATGTTATAGTTGCAATAGCCAGAGGAGGATTAGTTCCTTCACGAATAGTCGCTGACGTACTAGGCGTAATGGATGTTCTATCTATAAAAATAGAACATTGGGTAGAAACTGCTTCTCATACCCCGCAAGCTAAGGTAAAATACAATTATACGTTATCTCTTGATGGAAAGAACGTGTTAATCATAGATGACATTACAGATACCGGAGACAGCATGGAGTTAGCTAGGGATTACGTAATGAAGAACTTTCACCCTGAGGTAGCTAAAACTGCTACCATGCAGCACATATCCACAGCGTCCAAGTCCACTCCTGACTTCTTTGCAGAGGAAGTCAGGGACTGGACATGGTTTATGTATCCTTGGAATTATTGGGAGGACATGATAAATCTCGTCGGTAAAATACTTAAGGAAAAGGCAGAAACGAAGGAGAAGTTAGATTCAAACGAAATTGAAAGAGATTTCAGAGATAGTTATGGAGTTTTACCCCCAATCCCGATAGAGGACGTAATAAAAGAGATGCAGTATAGAAATAAAATATAATTATAGCTTTTTTTAAAAAAAGAAACAATAAGTGATAATATTTTTAGTTTAATTTAAATCTAAGTTTACCTACTGCGCCTCCAAAGGTCTTACCTACCCATTCAGCGTCTGGAAGCTCGCTACCTACTATATAAACGGTAGTTCCAAAGCTTTCTGCCTTCTGTATTAAGTTTTGCAGTTCCTGATTGTTAGGATCGTCGTAAACTATCAATGAGTCTACAGCACCCATCTCAATGGCCTTCTTTATTTCATTTATACCGTAAATTACCATGCCATCGTCTTTAGCCAGATGATACTTTATCTCGTCCATTAAGTTATTTACCTTTATGTATTTCTGCTCCTTTAATATGTCTGAAGCCTTGATCACCATATCCCTTAGTCCAACTTCTCCTTGATCTGCGAGATCATAGAGAGGCTGAAGTATAAGCTTCTTCACTCTATAGTCGACGTAATCGCCCTTGTAAAAATCTTCTTTTGCGTACCCTGGTCCCCCTAGTAATATCCCCCTTAATTTCTTATCCTCAATGATTGGAACAAAGTAAGCGTTAACCTTCTCTCCTACTTCCTTTAAGAAGTGATCGTAAGCTTCCTCAATTAATCTGTCAATACGTCGCTGTGACTGTCCTCCCATCATATGTTTTCCAGGGACGTATCCCTCAAATTCTTCTAGAACCTCTATCCTAGATCCCCTTAGTAAGCCTATAGTAGCTTGGTCCCTCTCAACTATTATGAGACCAAATGCGTCAGAATCCTCTACCATATCTTCTAAGAACTCGGTATGGAAGAACTTGTCAGTTCTATAGAAGAACACTAGAACCTTCTCTGGAGGAGAAAACATGTAACATTTATACTCATTAGTATCAAAATTTTCTCCACAAAACATTACCAATCCATTTTGGGGTATCTTAGTTATCTGCGTTAACCTATCTATTGCTCCAGTAATGGCTGATTCCACAGCATCTCTAGTACGTTTTAGCTTTATGTTCTGTGATATCGACGCTTCCTCCCTCAACAAATTAACTACGTCTGCTACTGGCCTTCCCTCTGGAACGTACAACGAGAGCAGAACTGTAGCAGGAGCAGACCATTTCTTAAGCTCCCTTAAAAGTACTTTTAGCTCTTGTCTACTTATGGAGTATTTGTCAAAGACTCATCCCTAATCAAGAAGAATTTATCCCTGAAATTATTAAAGGTTAATTGTGATAGCCTTGGATAAGAAAACGTTTTTATGCCATTTTAATTTAGTAAGTATTGAGCGGGAGTGCCCGAGCTAAGCCAAAGGGGGCCGGACTGAGGCTCCGGTGGCGTAGGCCTGCGTGGGTCCAAATCCCACCTCCCGCACTTTGATACTAAGGTACTCCTTAACGATTTGATCTAAAGATCCTATGTAATGATCCCTCCTATTACTCCTATCACCATTCTCTATAGCATAAACGTAATACTTCCCCTTGACTTCCCTTATTCTGATATCACCAAATGTGAAAGTCTTATTACCCATTACCTTGTTATCAGCACGTCGTTTTAAAAGCCTTGATAATTATCATATCAGTCGTGGTTATGAAAGAAAGTGATAAGGATTCCTCGATTTAGAGAATATCTCAGTTTCAGCCTCAAGTTTAAACAAAATAGTGGGCCTTTGCATAAAATTTTAATATCAAAGAAATATACACATTAATACTTTTTCTATATTTAATAAAGAAAAGTTAGATGTAATTGAAGATACTCCCACATAAAGAGCATTTATATAGCTTTTTCCTCTGATTAATTAAGATTGATAACGACGAACCACATTTAGGACATAAGACGGAGTAAAGCCTACCTTGAATCTTTCTCCCATCTGCTACGATAATTTTATCATGTGAATGATCATAGCTCTCCTTTAATATAATCTTTTCATTGGACTTAGTTTTGAACCCGCAGTTTTTACATACTGCTATGTCTTTCCTTATCGTCAACATTCCATTACATTTAGGGCAAAACTTCATGCAATCAATTTGGCTATATCGTTTTTAATTGTTATCATAACAACTTCTCTAACCGTGAATAAAGACATAGGTAGAAACGCTGAGAGAGAACTTGTGAAGATCTTAAGTTCAATGGGATACAGAGCTGTTAGAATACCAACATCAAATTCTTCTCCTAATCCACTTCCTGATGTTTTTGCAACATTTGGAGGTACTTTACTCGCATTCGAAGTGAAAAGCACGTGGGAGCCAAAACTCAAAATAAGGGAAATTCAAATAAGGAAGATATTAGATTTCCTTTCTATGTTTACTATGGAAGGACATGCATATGTTGCAGTTAAGTTCAAATCTTTCAAGAAATGGGAATTCTTTGAGGTTTTGAACCCATCCAGTATTGAGGTCAAGGTAGGCAACGGGATAGACTTGTCTAGTCTCTCACATATACAAAGATTTAACGCTGAGGAACTTATCTGAAGAAAGCTTTAAGATATATCTTTGCGAGAAAGCTTTTATGTCGTTTAATCCATCGGAAATGAAAAAGTATGTAAATAAGGATAGCTCTGTTCTAGTAGTATGGGACGTGCAGGAGACATTGGTAAACTCGATATTTAATAAAAATGAATTTATTAACAAAACTAAAGAGTTAATAAGGGAAGCTAGGTCTAAGGGAATTCCGATAATTTACACTAAGATAACTCCATTCCCAGAGAAATTTGAGTCACCACTTCGAAAGGGCTGGAAAATGAATTTTGGTGACATTGTAAATGAGCTAAAGCCTGAAGAGGGTGACCTCGTGCTAAACAAGAACACCGCAAGTATTTTTGTAGGAACTAATGTAGAACTCCTGATGAGGAACGCTGATAAGAAGGCTATAATATTTAGCGGAATTGCAACTGAAATAGGAGTTGAGAGCTCAGCTAGGCACGCTTTCAATCTTGGAATAATCCCTGTAATCGCTAAGGAAGCGGTATCATCAAGAAACAAGGAGGCCCATGAGAGGTCTTTAGCTAACATGTCATTGATGTTCCCAGTGTTAACAAATCAAGAAATATTAGAAATCTGGAAATAATATGGAGAAAAATATACTTGCACATGTCTCACAACATTACATGCTAATAGACGTTTAAGAAAAAATTAGATTATCTCATAATTTTAGAACTGTAGACGTGATTTCCTTGAGTTACGAAAGATCTCATCGTCCTTTTGCTTTTTAAATTGAAGTCCATTAGCCTTAACTTTGTGAAGAAATTTATAGGCCAATTCTTCATAACAGCGGCCTTAACGGAAATAAGCTTAGTCTACCCCGTTCATTTTTATGCCCTTTACCACTCAATGCTGCTGCTGGGTTTGATAACGGCCTTATATAACGGCCTTAATGGTATAGGATCCTACCTTTGGGGTTTCGTTCTAGACAACATGAAGTTAAGAAAAGAGCTTTCCATAGGCTTAAGCATAATGGGAATAGCGTCTGGAATAACATATTCTGTAAATGGACTAATAGGATATTCAATTATAGGTTTCATATCTTCCTTAGATGCACCGCTCTACTCTTTGATACTTCTTGAAACTTTAACGGAGGAAGAGTTAGTTAAAGGAAATTCCATATTATCAGAGATCTCCCTTGCAGGTAACATAGCCGGAAGCATCTTGGCTTCCGTCTTTCCTAATCCACTCATGGTAACTGGCCTGTTCCTTCTATCTCTAATATCTAATCTAACATTTGTCCCTAAGTATGATGGAAAAACTAACGCAAATAGAAAGGAAATGTTTAACGATATAAAGAATTTATATTATCCTGTCATTTCTTATTTTGCATTTAACCTTTCAGCTGAGCTCTTTTTTACGGTTTACGTACCCCTAAACTACTCAATGGGAAACCCAGAATATGTTGTGTTCCTAAGTTATACCATTCTCTATATAGTTGATGAGTTCATGTACAGTAAGGTAGTAAACTTCGTCAAGGGAAAAGAGGTTAGGTATATTTACTTTTCAATATTTGGAAGGGCATTAATCTCACTTTCTTTAGCTCTTCTAGTGGAAACACAGTTGAAGATTGGATTAGGTATTATGGGATTTTTCATGGCTTATGGACCTATATTTCCCTTGTATAGCACTGCGTTCTTCTCTGTTGTAGTGAAGGGATTGAAAAGAAATAGGGCTACCATACTTGGGCTTTTAAACGCTGCTGAAGATGTTGCGTCAATAATAGGTGGATTAGTTTTAGGATTAGCGGAGACGTTATCTGGAGCCTACATGATGAGTTTTTACGCGCTTGCAGTAGCTATGTTCTCGTTCTCTGCATACCTCTCCTCGAAAGGGCTTCAGAGTAAGCCAGCTTCTCCTCAGAAGAAGAAGGAATATACTCAGGCATCCTCTTAGGCTTTCCATCTCTTCCTACTCTAACGTAAGAAAAGTAAGCCGTACTTACGTTTTCTATTACATTAAATGAAGGATCCTCCCTGATTACATTTATCACTGTTTCCATTGATGTGTTTCCCACATAAGTTATACCTGCTCTAATTGTAATTATATCGTTAAGCCTAACTGGCGAATAAAACGAGAGATTTCTCACGGCTACAGTTACAACTGTATCTGGAGAGGAATCATCGTGATATCTGGTATAGCCTATTAACTTAAGTCCTAATGTGCCTCCCATATCATCCATTAGCTTCATCAATCTACCTGCGGAGATTATCCTTCCATCATAGGTCATTTCTGGAGATACATGAAGCGAAGTAGTTACCCTATGCCTCAAGCCTAAGGTTGGATCATGAACGTCAAACCGCATATTACGGTTAAGTCCTTCAAGTCTCTTGGCTCGTCTCTCTAGAGCCTCCTTTACCATCTTATCGTGAGAAGAAGAGACCTCCAATTCCTCTGTGATCTTTGTAGGTCTCAGAAGATCGTCTACCTTCACGTATGATCCAGACGCAGATACCACTTCCTCCCCCATAACTATTGCCTTCATAGAAACCTCAACTGAAGTGTTCCCCTTATGAAGGGTTTCAGCTCTGATTTCGACCAGATCTCCTAGTTTGACTGGTTTCTTGAACTCAACGTCGTCAAGAGAAGCAAGAAGAGTTACTCCTCTAGTTACCTTTCTGGCTGAAAGCATGCCAGCCTCAGCCAGCAAGCTTAACATATCTCCTCCATGAAGTCTTCCCATGAAGTTGGTATCACCATAATGAATTAGCTTAACAACTGTAACTTCGGTGTCACATATCTTCGTTTAGATCACCGTTAGTTTCATTTAAAGGTTTTGAAATATGAGAATATTTACTTCTTCAGCCATCTTTGTATACTTTTCTCCCCCTCTCCTAGAGAAATCAAGTAGAATGTCCCTGAGTTGTTTCAAAACGTCAACGTAATCTATCTTCTTGACTGCGTCTTCAGGTAATGAAGAAAAATCTACTCTCTTCTCACTTCCAGATAGAAAAGGCAAATATTCGTCCTCACTCACGCTTTGTATAAATAGACCCTTTCTGTCGAGATGGTATTCATGGGGTCCTCTCTTTACCAGAAAAATGGAAAAATCGTCTGATGGAGGAATTAACTTTGAAACTTCCTTTAGAAAAATTATTGCGTTGTCCTTATTTTTCTCTTTCATAAATTTACGAGTTACTTCGTCTAGCATGTTCACAATTCACTTAAGCGGTTTTTAACTTCACCTAATATTTTTGACTAATGAACTGATGAAGTTCCTCACTTTCTAACGAGAGCGAATGATTTCCACTTGTTTAGCATAATCTATGTAAAGACACCAAACTACTGAGAGAACATATTTTAAAGTTTAGTACTTCTTTCTCCCCTTCTTTCTTCATACATTATTTTATGACATTCTTGAAATGTCATAATGTCCTAAAGGCGGAGGCACAGGCACTTTCAACCTGATTTTCCCCTCTCTAAACCAAGGTGAGAGTATGTAAGCAACGCCGTTTTTCTCCCAAGAAAGGACTTTAGCCTCAGATCGCGAAAGTCCCATATTTTCCCCAACTTCTTGTTTAATCCTGAAGAGAACCTTTGTATTGGAAAGTTGAACTACTATATCACTGAGATCTAACGGGTTATGAGTAGCAAATATAAACCCGAGTTTCCTTCTTCTCCCCAGCCTCATCATTGTGGCTATCTTCCCTGCTACTTTCCTTACGTAATATGCATCCTCTTCTCCTCCTTTGCCAGATGGAAAGAATCTATGTGCTTCGTCTATCACTATCACAAATCTTCCCTTTACTATACCAGATCTCATCTGCCTCTCTCTGAAATCAAAGATCCTATCTAGAAAGAAATAAGCTAATATTTTTTGTGAAAATTCCTCTATTTCGCTATTATATAGATCAAAAATAACTAGTCTTTGATCTCCTTCTAGAGAGTCCCTGAATCTGTCCTTTTCAACTGGAACATCAAAGAGACCAGTATCCCTCATGGTATAAAGTCCTCTCCTTATGTTATCTCTGGTGCTCTTATGAACACTGTTTCTCTCAAATTCTTCATCGTCCAATGATTCTATAAGCTCTTCTAAGCTCCTAATTTCCTTTCTTGAGAGTATAAATTGTCTTAGGAATTGAGAGGCTTGTTCAGTGAAGTAAGGATTAAGCCTATTAAATATCCTTTTAATCTCAGGAAATTTGAAATAAAATGGATGGATAAATGCATCGGACTTCCAGTAATCAGTTTTGATCATTATTCGGTTATCTTTAACGTCAGTTTCCACGCTCAATCCCTTAGATGACATGAAGTCAACAACTGGCTTCACGAAGGCGTTAAAGTAGGATAAAGTGACGTCATTTACGGTCTTAGCCTTATTTTTCCTTCTCCAGAATGAAGTAACAGGAAAAACTATATCTGCCGTTAACCCATTTATCCCTGATTCGTATAAGTTGGAGAAATCGGATCTACCCTTTTGCACAGCAGGGTCGTTTAAGTTAGGTGGTAAAAATACGTTGTAATAGTCCCCAGTTGCGTCTAGAACGAATATCTTGGATTCATTCTCGCTAAGATACAAACTGGCTATCACATCCTTGATGAAGGAAGTTTTCCCAGCCCCCGTAGTTCCTAACACGGAGACGTGAAAATTCAGGTCTTCAGGGGAAATTCCAACTTTCACCTTTGTATATGCGTTATCAAGGTAACCGAGATAGAGACCTCCCCTTCGAGTGTCCAAAGCTTTCTCTATGACGGATGGATTAGGTAGGAAAACTGGAGATTGAGGTTCCAGTACTAGATCAGCTACCTCAAGCTCGCCTCCTGAAAGTACATCCATCCTAGTAAGAGGCTCGCATTTCACAACCACATTGGTTATTAAAGATCCAGGTTCATCCTCGTTTGTGGAGGACGCACTCAAAACGTTTGAGTCCCCTATAAAAAGCGAAGTTGCATCCGTTCTCTCATAACCAACTATTCTTAGTAAAACGAAATAAAGCGTTTTTATATCAATTGCTCCAAGAAATATACCGACTCTACCTAGAAAGGGTAGTTTATAGTAAGTTACTGGATCAACTGAGACGTTTATCATAAAATCATCTGGAGTCACCCTAGACGGCATATGCCTGGCTACTTTACCTATGATCTGGGACCCCAGAGTTACAGCTAATGTATTGGCTTGCGATATTCTTTCCTTAATATTATTGAAGAGAGATTCGTCACTCAAGTCTGCACCCCTATTCTAGAGCTGAAACTGGCTTGTACGCCTATCCTTTCCATTATAGTTGAAATGACTCTCAGTACTCCGGAAGTTACTGCCTTAGCTGATGAGTCAGCAATAGCTAAAATTGACGGAATGCCATCTTTCGTGAACTCTAATGAGGACATCATATTTACAATCTTCATATCATTAGAGGTAGTCTCTATCCTTAATACGGAGAATTTCTTAACGTACGGATGAAATGGATAAATTAGATAATTAACGAAAATATCAACTTGATCTGTCTTTTTAAAAGGCCCTACAACGATGGGTCTATAAGGCTTAGAAGCCACGTTCTCGTACAGCCTCAACAAAAAAGCCTCGTCATTTAGAAAGGAAAGGGGATCTACTCTGTATTTTGCCACAAAGTCCCTTCTGAAGCTATCCTTTATGGAAGACCTTAAGAACTGCGACTTATCCAACCTTTTGACTATACCCACAACGTTCTTATCATTCAAAACAGTTTTCCTCCTTTGACTCAGCTTCTCCTTAACTTGATACCTAAGAAACATTGAGGGAGGAAAAATAGGGCCATCTATAATTAAAAGAGAACCGCTGGAGATTTTGCTCGAAAGAATAGCTTCAGTCTCCAGTATCAGCCTTATTTCCGCCTCTATTGTTTCGGGGTTTTGAAATGAACTAAAAGGTGTTCCATCTATGGATGTGGTTGATATTATTTCGCTGGAATAAAGAAAAGGAGTAATTCCTGAAGATTTGAAAGAGGAAGCTAGTGCAATAAAAGGTATTGATAGATCCAGAGATGGGAGACCAGAGATAGAAGGATAGACTCCCACTAGAGGGTGCATACTAGAAGAAAGTGACACAGAGGCTATGCTAACAACCCCTTTGGAGGACACGAAGGTTCTGCTGCTTCCGTCCACGGCAAAAACGTCTGATGGTTCGATGTATTCTACTTCCTTTATAAGTTCATCAACATTTGTTGCTGGAGTTGACACCTCATTGTCGTAAAATTGAAACTCGCCTCTTTCCAACAACTCATTGTCTAAATAGCCAACAATGTACTTCTCTACAACGTCGTAAAGAACTGTCCTCAAGTCTAACCTCTGCATTGTCATTGTACAAAACATAATTAATAATGAAAATATTTAAATATGGTGCGTTGAAAGTTGGTAATACCGGTTTTACCTAATCACCAGCGTATATCTTTCTTGCAGCCAAAACCAGGGGATCCCATACTCTAGCTACCGCAGGCAGGTAAGCGTTTTCCATAAAGAATAGGTCTTCTACAGTAGCACCCTTCATAATTGCCTCAGCTAATACATCTAATCTTCCTAATACCTCTTCTTGACCTACTATCTCAACTCCTAGAATCCTGCTATCCTTTTCATTTGCAATCAGCTTAACCCATATGTCCTTTGAGCCTGGGTAATACCTAGCTCTGGTCTTATGTTTCACTAAAGCTTCCTTTATCTTAAAATTGTACCTTGTTGCTTCTGCTGATGTAAGGCCTACCTTACCTACAAGGGTTTCTCTATATTTAGTTATCATAGTTCCAACTACTCCAGGGAACTTCTTCTCTATGCCACTTACATTAAACGCTGCGACGAATCCCATCTTGTTGGCAACCGGTGCGTAAGGAACCCAATCAGACTGCTTCGTAATCAAGTTGAAGGACTGAGCGACATCGCCAGCTGCAAAGACCCCCTTCTCGCTAGTTTCCATTTTCTCGTTCGTCACGATAGAATCATAAACGCCAAGCTTGAGTTGACCCTTAACTAAGTCTGAATTAGGTCTCACTCCAATCGCTATTACCGTTCCGTCCACTTTGTATTCACCTTTATCTGTAATTACTAACCGTCCCTTGTCTCTTACCTCCAACACAGCTTCGCCTAGCCTTAAATCGATCTCGGAAATCATCTTAGGTAAGAAGAATGAAGATATGTCCTCATCCACCATCCTGTTTAACGGGTACTTACCGCGGTGAATTAGAACTACTTTTTTCCCCTTCACTGAAAGGGCTTCAGCTGTCTCTATTCCAAGTATCCCTCCTCCTATTACGGCTATCTTGTTTAGCGACCAGAGGGCTTTACGTAACTCTGAAGCGTGAGCTGGATGGTGAACAAAATACACCCTTTCTGTTCCATCATTCTTCACTGTAATCGGAACTGAGCCTGTAGCTAAAATTAAGTAATCGTAGTCAATTGATTCCACCTTATCTTTAATCTCTACTGTAACGTGTCTGTCCTTAATATTCAGTTCTTTTACCCTTGTGTTAATTCTTAGATCTATTCCTCTTTTTTCAATGAAAAATGAAGGTTCATAAGTCATAAACAAGTTAGGATCGTCAAATAATCCTTCTAGAAAATATGGAACTCCGCAAGGCGCATGACTTACCATTTGAGTTGATTCAAGAACTGTCACTTTCATGTCAGGCGATAATCTCCTTATCCATGAAGCAGCTGACATTCCAGCTGCTCCTCCTCCTATAATTAAGACTCTTTGCATAAATCTTCCTTAAGAAACACCTTTATAACTATCATGGGGAAATTTATCTCATGAAAGCAGAAACTAAATTCGACGAAGTATATGAGCAGCTCAACTCCATTAAAGAAAATGAACTTTCCTTTAATGAAGTTGATACTGTAAGATTTGTTAAGTCTCAGATTCAAAAAATGAAAGGAAATCTATCAGAAATTGAAAATGCTTCACAAGATAAACGGTGGGAAGACATGCTTGCTAATTTCTTTCAGTTATTAGAAAAGATTAATATAATAAATATATACCTATTGCAACCTACTTCACTTTCTATGCTGATGAAAGAAAAAATTTCAGGTATAATTGAAAACCTGATAGCTTCAATATCATATTCGGTAGCTGAAGCCACGCTTTTAATAAAAGAAAACGCAAAAGAAATAGGAATAGAGTCGATCAATGTTTCAGTTTCAGGAACTCCAGCAACTATAAATGTAAGCTTAAGTATGAAGAAAACTTGAAGTTAAATGGAAAATCCTTATATTGATTGGGATACTAAGTTTGCGGAAGCTCTAAAGCTTAATGTGCCTGAAGCTAAATTTGACAATTTTGCCTTCTCAGGAATTGGAGGTAGCGGGATAATAGGCGACATAGCAAGAGTGTTTTTCCCTAATATAAAACCCGCGTCCATGATGGAAGGAAAGGAAACGCTTTTGGCTGTAAGCTATTCTGGAAATACGTCAGAGACAATAGAGGACGTTAAAACGGCTCTGCAAAAGGGTTCAGAGGTAATAATTATTACCTCCGGAGGAATTTTAGGACAATTTGCAAAAGAAAAAGGCTTAAAGCATATAATAGTCAAGGGAGGTTCTCAAACCAGATACTCCTTTCCATACTTAATTACCCCTCTTCTCAAAATAGTTTCTGAAAGAACGGGATCCAAGCTAAATCTAAAGGAACTCAAGGAGGGCGTCGAAACCAAAAAACAGGAAGTAATTGAAGAAGGAAAAAGATTAGCTAAACTGATTATAGGTAGGATACCTGTATTTTATAGTTCAAAACTTATAGGAATAGCAAAAAGATATAAACAGGAAGTAAATGAAAACGCAAAATACCCCGCATTTTACGGTGAGATACCCGAAGTTAATCACAACGAAGTAGAGGCTTATGTCCATGGTTACAATATTCATCCTGTCGTGCTACTTTCTAAGGAAATAGATGAGGTAACAGCTAAGGTATTGAATGCAACTGTTATTAAGGGAATGTTCGACAGCGATTTAAAAAACGTAAGTTCCCTCATGATGATGGGAGGCATAATGTCAATCGAAATCGCAGAAACTCTTCATGAAACTCCTGATAAGCTTTACAACATACCTAAAGCGAGGGAATTAACTTCTAATCTATTTAAGCCATCATCTATCTTGTAAGTCAAATGAGAATTTTTAACACGCTTGGAAGATCCCTTCAACCGTTTGAGCCTTTAGGGTCAACAGTAAAGATGTACGTATGTGGGCCAACAGTATATGATGAAGTCCACATGGGCCATGGAAGAACATTTGTAGCATATGATCTAATGAGTAGATATCTAAAATTAAGAGGTTTCAACGTAATCAGAGTTCAGAACATAACGGACATTGATGATAAAATAATAAAGAGGGCCAACGACAGCGGAAAAAGTTGGGAAGAAATAGTTGACGTTTATTCAAAGAGTTATCTAGAAGCCTTAGATTCCCTAAAGGTGAAGGTAGACCTTCATCCTAGAGTATCAATGCATATAAATGAAATCATTTCCTTCATCGAAGGTTTGATAGAGAAAGGACATGCGTATCAAACAAGTAGCGGTAGCGTTTACTTTGACGTCGACACGTATAGAAATTACGGAGAGCTTTCCAACACTGCAAAGAACTTGTGGAGCCAAGGAGAAGAAAGCGTGAGGGAGAAAAAGCATCCTTACGATTTCGCCTTATGGAAGGCCTCAAAGCCCAATGAACCATTTTGGGATTCACCGTGGGGAAGAGGAAGGCCAGGTTGGCATATAGAATGCTCAACTATGTCAACACGCTATCTAGGAGAAACATTCGATATCCATGGCGGAGGTATGGATTTGATATTTCCACACCACGAAAATGAAAGGGCGCAAAGCGAATCCATGCTTGGACATCCTTGGGTAAAGTATTGGGTCCATACTGCTTTCATAACAATTAAGAAAGAAAAAATGTCAAAATCTTTAGGAAATATAATACCTTTAAAGGACATAATCAAGAAATGGGGTGCTTCTACCTTAAGAGTTTGGTTCCTTTCTTCTCATTACAGAACTAACGTCGATTTCAGCGACGAGAGCATGGAACAAGCTAAGAGCTCCCTTGAAAGATTCAGAAACGCCATAGCAGTGTTAAGATCCGTCATAAAGGAAGGAAATATCTCATACTCTTCAGAAAGGGGTATAAAGACATCAAATAAGGTTCTCTCAATTTATCAGAAATTCCTTACCTCGATGGATGACGATTTCGATACCGCTTCCGCATTAGCTTCCATACACGAGTTAGCTACTTTAGTTTTTACTGAAATTCAAGAAAGCAGAGATTTCCTGAGCTCAGTTCTTGCTATGCAAGTAATGGAAAATTTCAATAGTGTATTTAGAGTTTTAGATGAGGAAATTAATGCAAATAGCCTTTCATTGGAGCGAATAGTAGATAACATTTTAGAAGTTAGAAAAACGCTGAGGGAAAAGAAAATGTATGAGGCGTCAGACATGATAAGAGATGCTCTGATGAAAGCAGGAATAAAGATCATGGACTCTAAGGAAGGCTCCACTTGGAGATTAGAGTGAAGGAAGAGAAAGTCATATAAAGGATTATTTTAAGATTCATTATAAATTCCAATAAAAAGTTATGTAGTATTAAAAGTCATATCAAAGGAATTCCATTATATTTTTCTCCTCTATTTATTTGTTTTAACTCTCCCTATCTAAAATGTAAATTGGTAATTCCTCTCCTTTAATATACCTCTTCAGCATTTCAATAGTAGTAGAAGAAATTCCCAATTTTCCTAATTCTTCTACGGAGAAAAATCTAGCTTCCTCAGCATCGGAAGCAGGCCTTAAACTCCCTCCTTCTATATTACAAATGAAATCTAAAATAATGTAATGGAATCCTTCCTTAATTATCTGAACCACAGCTAATAGCTTACTTGGCTTTACTATCAGACCTGTCTCTTCATTAATCTCCCTAATGAGAGCCTCCTGAACAGTTTCTCCGTATTCTACCTTTCCTCCTGGTATAGCCCATGTACCTGCATTAGGAGGTTTTGTCCTTTTCACAAGAAGAACTTTTCCGTTTTGCTGTATTAGTGCACCTACTGCCATTAATGGTCTATTCATAATGTCTTCCCTTTACATACGGATAAAAATTAATATTTTCCACCTTACGTTTTTCACGATGAAAGGTTTACTCTTTGCGTTTGTTATTGTCCTTATAATTAGCGAGATAGCCTTACCTTCACTGGCTCTGAATGATTTTCCTCAGCCACCTGACGTAGGTAAAACCTACAGTTTGCTTCAGGTACCGAGCTCGCTTAATTACATAGTAAAGCAGATTAATGCAACCGAAGTAAAATATGTAAAAGCTACTAACTCTACAAATGCTACAACTTCAACGAAAAAGTTGATACACATAAATGCAACCTATAGCGTTAACATTAATCTAATAAAGTATAACAGCTTCGGAAATCTAACGGTTTCGGTAACAGGAAATTTCACTAAGGATAATATTTCCTTCTATGAAGGTAACTTCACATTAAATCCGACTATGGATCCATTTACAATGGAGTATCCGTTCATAACACCTCAATATCTCTTTAATTCGACGTATGAAATACAGACGTCTAGTTATCAAGCTGTATTCGATTTAATTAAAACCCTAAACCTCAACTTTGCAGGAAATAGTGAAAAAGCACTTAAATACATAGTATATGACTCAATTACAGGAAATAATTACACAGTTACGGTACTACCTAACGGCTTGATATACGAGATTTCAAACTCCTCGTTTAATATGACTTTACAGTCTCTTCCTTCAATTATAAACATAACTTTAGAAAATTCAATTAAGGCATTAAATGAATCAGTTATAAATTCATCTTATGAATATTCTCTATACCAGTTTAACCCTACAGCTTCTACAATTCTACCACAATCGCAGTTAGAATTATATTATCCTATCACGTTTTCAAATGGAATAGTCACATTTAATGAGTTTGAACTTAGAATTTTGCCTAACGAAACCGTAACGGCCCCTAGAACCCTAGGTGGATTTACAATATACAATTATATTGATATATCAGAAATAAACCAGACATTTGTATCTTTTGTGTATAATCCGGGACAAGACAATGTAGTGTTCAATGGCGAGAACTTCACTTTAGTTAATATGACAAAAGTTTCAACCCCAATAGGTCAGTTTAATGCTTACTTGTACAAAAACGTGTCAGACGGAGGAAACGCAATTCAGTATTTATATGTAGCGAAATCTGGTTTGTTACTAGAATATAAGGGAGTTGAGGTCAGATCTGGAGTTCCCACAACAGTCGACGAGTTAAAATATATTGGAGATAACTATGTAAGTCCTACACAGACATTTCCATCCCACTCCATATCCGACACTCAACTTCCATATAATGTAGTTAATCCTAATACCTCATTAATAATTGCAGTAGTAGTAACATTAGTAATTGTTGCAATAATTATTCTTCTTCATAGAAGATTCGGTTAAAGCATAATTTTTTTAAACAAGCTGACAAAAAGACTTTAATTTTTGAAAGACGAGTGTGTTTCATGAGTCTCATATCTGATATTGTAACTTCTGATTTGTATACACAACAATTAAAGAAACTAGAGAGAGTATCCCAGATATTGTCGCTTGAAAATGACGTTATAGAGTCGCTATCCCAGCCAGAGAGAGTAATTCAGGTAAAGGTTAATCTAAAGGGCAACGATGGAAGAGTTAAAACTTTCATTGGATGGCGTTCTCAGCACAACAGTGCCTTAGGACCTTATAAGGGAGGAGTGAGGTTTTCTCCGAATGTGACCCAGACAGAAGTTATGGCACTATCTATGATGATGACATGGAAGAATTCCCTTTTAGGTCTTCCGTATGGAGGAGGAAAAGGGGGTATAAGGGTTGATCCTAAGTCTCTACATAGAGATGAGCTGGAAAGATTATCGAGAGGATACGTTAAGGCAATTTATAACTACATAGGAAGCGATATAGACATCCCCGCTCCTGACCTTAATACAGATCCACAAATAATGGCATGGTTTCTAGATGAGTACATTAAAGTAAGTGGAAAGGTAGATTTCGCTACGTTCACGGGTAAACCCGTTGAAATAGGAGGACTAAGCGTAAGGGAGTATAGCACTGGACTAGGACTGGCAACTATAACGAAAGTTGCAACAGAAAAGATTTTAGATGGCATTGAAGGAAAGAGAATAATAATTCAAGGTTTCGGTAATGTAGGATATTATGCTGCTAAATTTCTAACGGAGATGGGAGGAAAGGTAATAGGAGTTAGTGACTCTAAAGGTGGGATTATAACCGAAAATGGAATCGATCCTGAAAAGGTATTGGAATTAAAGAAAAACGGAGAGCCCATATCGTCTTACGAAGGTAAGAAGGTTACTAATGAACAATTATTGACATGGGATTGCGATATTCTAATTCCGGCCGCTGTTGAAAATGTAATCAATAAGACAAACGCGTCGCAAGTTAAGGCAAAAATAATTGTAGAAGGAGCTAACGGTCCCCTAACGGCTGACGCGGACGACATTCTAAGGAGGAACAACGTGACAGTAATTCCTGATATATTGGCAAACTCTGGTGGGGTAGTGGGAAGTTATGTAGAATGGGCGAATAACAAAATGGGAGACATAGTAGAGGACGAAGAGGCAAAGAAGCTAATTATTACAAGAATGGAAAAGGCATTCAACAACATGTACCAAGAACACGAGAAGAAGTTTAGTGAGTATGATTTCCGTACTTCAGCTATGGCAATAGCAATAGAAAGGGTAGTTAGGGCGTCTAAATTAAGAGGACTAATGTAATTTTTTAAGCCAATAATAACAAAAACCTATCTAGTTTTTACTGATGTTTATGAATATAACTATTTTCTAGAGCTTTATTATAAAAATATTACGAAATAAAGTAAGGTAGAGCGTAAAGAAGTATCAAAACTATTGTTATTATAGCTGCAACAACTAGCATCCATTTTGAAATGTTCTTAGAAGAGCCAAATATTATGGGAATTGGACCGAGGAATATTACGCCTCCGACTTCCGTCTTTCTTTCCTCTTGTTCTTTCGACTTCACTCTACTAGACCGTCTAACTGACTTAGCTAACTCGTAAATTACTCCAAAAAAAACAATTATGAAGCCTATGAAAATCATCAAGGTTCCAAAGTCAATTAACGAATTCATATTTATGTTAGAGTCTGAATGGATTTAATTTTGTTTGCCAAGATTTCTATCTCTTTAGGTATTTCTACCGTGTCTACTTGGCTTATCATTTCTCCTATTGAAGTTCTAATTTGATTATAGTCAATTCCCCTCTTTTTCATTAGATTGAAAAGCCACTTCAAATTCTCCTCCTTACCTAAATCCTTTAGCTCCTTATCATCAGGCGATATTCCCATGTTTTTCAGAACGTTAAGTAAGACTTGCTTATTATAATAGCTTTCAACTTCCTTACTCATTGGAACGCAATATTCCCTAAGGCTGATGTCTATGCTATCGCACATACCAAGAAATATGGTATCTAGCTTTAGCATTCTCCTTAACTTTAGCCAATTATCCAATTCCAATGTAGATGTGACCTTAAATACTTGGATTCCAGTATCCTCAGGTACTATGTTGAGTCTCCTCAACCAGTTGTTGATAACTACCGGCTCTGCGTTATAGTCAGTTAAAATCACAATTCTATTAAATACTATATCACTAAGACTAATCTTAAGTATACTTAAAATGTTCTTTAAGCCATCTCTAGGTTTCACAAGCACTGCAGTAGAGCTACCTTCAATCCTCCTGAGTACTATGTAGGAGTCTACGTTTGAGGAGACAACGTAGGGGGAGTGAGTAGTTATGAATGCTTGAAGGATTCCAGAATCAGTCCAGCTTTTGATTAACTTCATTATCTTAGACTGAAGCGTGGGATGCATATTGATCTCGGGCTCCTCAACCAAAAGTATTTTGTTACCACTTAACCATATTATAAATAACATGAGAAGTACTCTTTGAAAACCACTTGCAGCCCAGTCGATATATATAGGCATGTCATATACATTAAGCACAAGTTTCCTTCCCTCCCAAAATTCCATGCCCTTTATTTCCGGTATGGTCTTGCTTACTAAGTTAACGAAATCATACCAATACCTTCTTAGATTTATTGGAGAACTATTCATGTCCATCATTCTCTTCATAGTTTCATCGAAATAGGTTTGATCGAATATGGGGACATACTCAACGTGTTGAGATGCATACTCCGCGATTTTCCTGATAGTCTGTAGATCGTCTTTGCCCGGCGGGGAGCCGTTTATAACTACCCTATCCACGTTCCACTCAGCATAACCTCCACTGTATTTAACTTCGTTTTCAACCTCCAAAATTATAGGGGCATTTTTGCCTAAGATTTTATTAGTCTCTTCTGAAGTAAACTCTATCCTTCCTCCAAGTCGCATCTCTGACGATGTATCGTAACCTTTCCATAAAAGAAGAAGCTCGTTATTCCTATCCTCTATTGACTTCTTTTCAATTCCAGAAGAAAGGTTTCTAAGGAATAGATAGATTGCAGTCAGGAAATTAGTTTTGCCGTACCCATTATATCCTACTACAACATTGAAGCCACCGATATCATTCAATTCTATCGCTGATATACTTTTAAAATTCTTTATGTGTAAGTCGGTAATCTTCACTGCCTCTCACAAGTAATACTACAGGAATTAAGTTATAATCGTTAAGTACTTGAGGTATGGGATTTTCTCATAATAAAGAAAAAGGCGGTATTATCGGCCCAATGCTTTAAAAGATTCCCTTTACAAATCCACCGTCTACTGTTATTAATTGACCGGTTATATACGTTGACATGGAGGAAGCCAAGAACAAGAAGACGTTAGCTACCTCCTCTGGAGATGCTATTCTCTTCAAAGGAATTTGAGATGTAATATCTCTCAGAACTTCATCTTCGTTTTTAGACTCCCTTTGAGCTCTGTCCTTGACTAGCTGTGAAACCCTCTCTGTCATTGTCCAACCTGGGAGAACAGCGTTGACGAGAATTCCCTTCTCTGCAAGTTCATTTGAGGCTGACTTGACTAGTCCAGCAAGCGACAATCTGACTACATTAGATAGATCTAGATTAGGCAAAGGTTCCCTTAAAGTCATTGAAGTGGAAAGAACTATCCTGCCCCCATCTTTCATCAATTTTGCAGATTCCCTGACTGCAACTACCGCGTTAAGGAGCAAAAGATTAAACGCGTCCCTCCAATCGTCATCTGAGAGTGTAGATATGTTACCTGGTTTAGGGGAACCTGTAACGTAACATAGAACGTCCAATCCACCCATACTAGCTTCAGCGTCTTTTATAAGGGACTTTACTTGGTCAACATCGCGCATATCTGCTACAAAAGAATACACTCTTCCTATAGATGATAGCTTCTCTTTGGCTTTATCCAGATTTATCTTTGAGCTTGAGGAAATTGTTACTATAGCCCCTTCCGAAAGAAAGGCCTTTGCTACGGAAAATCCAATACCCCTGCTTGAAGCAGTTACTAAAACTCTCTTACCTTTAATTTGTAGATCCATCTTTATCGAAGAACTGATCTATGGTGAATGATTTAGAGTTTATCTCTTTTTTTATTTTAAGGAAGTCTTGTCTTATAATTTCCCTTAAGCTGGGATTATATAGTGCAGCTGCAGGGTGATATGTGGGAAATACTTTGATTTCAAGTTCGTAGAATTTAACTTGATGAAATTTTCCCCTTACGCTTGTTATATTAGCAAATGATATTCCTGAACTCGAAAAGATAAAGGAAGTAGAATGTCTACCTAAGGTAACTATAACACGTGGTTTTATTTCTCGTATTTGAGAAATAAGATAAGTTGAGCATGCCCTTATTTCCTCAGGTAGTGGATCTCTATTATTTGGAGGTCTACATTTCACTACGTTCGTGATAAATACATCTTTCCTCTGAATTCCCAGAACTTCGTTTATCATAGTATCCAACAACTTACCTGCAGCTCCAACGAAAGGCTTACCCATCATATCTTCCTTTGCCCCCGGAGCTTCACCTATAAACATAATTTCTGCCTTCGGGTTTCCCTCTCCAGGAACTGGATTTAACCTTAGCTTTGAAAGTTGACATTTTTTACAGGATAGCACTTCTATTGCTATGTCATCTAGAGACATCTTACCTTAAACTGATTCTAACCTTGTTATTTAAGTTTCAGGTAATCGACCCATCATCACTGATCATCCTATGTCGGCGTCATCACTAACTGTTCCCCGCCATGCTGACTACCCTCATTTAAGCGACTTCGCAAAATCGGGTAGGGATGGAAGGCGGGGATAAATATTAACTTGTTATATAACCTTTTAACTCTTATTAGTTCTAATCATCTTGTATGCCCTATAAAGAATAACAATTAGAACTATCTGGCCTAGATCTATTACCAGTGTTTTTGCTCCATTGAAGGTTATTTCTATCAGAAATGGTAATATCATTATTTCTGGTTTCCATGTTTCATAGATCAAATAATAGTTAAAATAATTTAAAAATACAAATGAAATACCAGAAGAGTCTATTAGAACGTTATAGAATGTGGACTTGGTCCCATAAAAAATCACTATAGAAATAAAGAATAGCATCAGAGCCAAAAAAGTGGAAAATGAGACGCCCACCGGTAAAGAGAGATTATAGTGAACACCAGTAGGTGAAATGCCTGCTAATTCCTCATCTCCTACTGGAACCACTGGAAAAACGGAAAGGAAAATCAAGGTCAATAGCGAAGCTATTATAAAGACATAGGCATAATACCCCTTCAAATCCATGCATAGTTTTCTAAAGGTATGAGTAAAAAGACTATTCATTATGTCTAAAAAGTTCTTGGATCTTCAGGACCTTATCTTGATAAAAACCTCACTTGAAAAGGTAAAGATGCATGTAAACGAGAGAGAAGATAAAAGTATATTCAAATGGATAAAAAGGGAATCTGCAGTAACTATCTCAAAGTGCTATAAATTTCCAGAGTTGAAAGAACCTGCAGAGGAGATGAAGAAGGCTATAGAAGGAGAAGATTATGAGAAGTTAAAGGAAATTCTGCCAGAACTACTGAATAAGGTCGAAACTAAAATTAACGAATATTATAACTCAATGCAATAAAAAATATCGAGTATTTATTAATATCTATATAATAATAAATAGAATTTTATAAGAGATGAATGATATAATATAGACCGTTTACGTTTTGATACATAGTATAGAAAGCCACTAGAACAATTATTATAGCAAATATTTTTCTTAATGTAGACTTTGGAATGGTAGAAGCCATTGAAGCCCCTAGATAACCTCCAGCTATACCTCCAAGTAGATACAAGATGCTTACTGTAACATTAATATCACCGTAAACTGCATAAGTGGAAGCAGCAGTAACTCCAAAGGTCCCTACGGCAATTAAGGAAGTACCTACTGCCCTTAGCATATCTAAAGAGGAACTGAACAGAAGCCCTGGAACTACGAGGAATCCTCCTCCTATTCCAAAATAGCCTGAGGCAAAACCTACAGCAAAACCTGCTGGGATTACCCTTTGAAGGTTTATTCCAGATGTTAGAGATGCTAAACCTAACTTACCGTTTCCTACAACTGTGCTATCAGTCTTTGCTTGGATTGACTTGCATCTAGTTTTCCACATCTTAGCTGCAACGGCTATCATTAAGAAACTGAACAGAAATAGAACGAATGCCCCAGACATTAGATGGCTAAGATAAGCTCCTATGATATCTCCTATGACTCCAGGGATTGTAAAGAAGATACCTTGCTTAATTCTAACGTTTCCTTTCCTAAAGTGCATATACGCGTTAAGGTAAGCATTCAAACCAACTGCGAGTGCCGTTGTCCCTAAAACTAGATGTACGATATAACTATACTCTGAAGGTGTCTTAGCCTCTGATGCTAATCCTACGAAATATAAGAGCAGTGGTATTGCAAGTATTGATCCACCTCCGCCTATCAATCCAAGGCTAAATCCAACTAGAACCCCAGATATTATTGACAACAACAATTGTAGGGGCGACAAAGTTACTGAAAACGATGGATCGGCAAGCATGAGATGAATTTATCGTTTAAACTTTAAAAAGTTATGTTTGTATAAAATCACAACTAGTATCAACACTATAATTAGTATTATTGTTATCACATAAACTAAATGATCTATTTGGCCGACCACTGTAGAGTAGTTCTTGCCAAATAGAAAGCCTACGTAAGCTAACACTCCGTTCCAAATAAGTTGGCCCAATAGCGTGGCTATTGAAAAGCGACCTATGTTCATCCTCACCAATCCAGCAGGATACGATATTAAGGCACGTAAGGCAGGAAGGAATCTAGCAAAAAAGACCGCAAAAACTCCATAAGAGTTAAACCATGAATACATCTTCATTAAATTACTTTGATTTAATTTGATATATTTTCCATATCTTAAAAGAATAGGCTCTCCTATTCTAGATGCTATGAAGTAATCAAACAAGGATCCTATCATAGCACCTAGCGTTCCTATTAATATAGCACCTACCAAATTATATTGACCTTGAGATGAGAAATAGCCAGCTAATGGCATTATAACTTCGCTAGGCACGGGCAAACCTAGTGCTTCTAAAAACATAAGAACAAGTAAAATAGTGTAAGACGTAGGCTCTAAATTCATTTATGGAATCTCGCCACCGTGGGGGCATTTTTTGGGTCTTCCCAGGTATACATAAAGTTTTTCCATAACCTCCTCAGGAATCATGTAATCGAATTTCTTAGAGATGTCGCATGCAGATTTTTCATCAAATCCTATTTTAACTAATAGAGTTTCCACAACTCTATGAGTTTTTGTCCATTCTTCATATTCCTTCTCTCCACTCTCTGTAATCCATATCCCGTCCTTTTCCTTCTTTACCAAGTTCTTCTCAGTAAGATGAGATATCTCTTCAAATACGCTTGAAGGGGCTATATTCATATCTTTGGCTATTCTAGCTATCTTTGCTGGATTACCATTATCGTTATACTTCTTTATGACAGTCAGATAATCATATTCTCTCTTAGATACCTCCATCGCTAAATATTAGCTTTTAAAGTAAATAAACCTTAGTAAAGCCGACCAATGATGAGAATCATAACTGCAATGGTAACTCCTTTCAATTTAAAGGAAGAAATTGACTTTCCAGCAGTAGAACAAATGATATCGTTCCAAAAGAAGAACGGGATTAATGAGTTCTGGATCTTAGGAACTACCGGAGAGTTTAACATGCTAAATGAGGAGGAAAAGGTTTCATTAGTAAGAAAAACATTAGAAAAAACTAAAAGCGAAGACTTGCACGTAGGAGTTAGCTCGGATTCCGTATCTAACGCAATAAGGTTAGCCAAGAAATTCATAGACTTGGGAGTTGGTTCTATCTTCAGTTTACCTCCTATTTATCATAGAACCGAATTAAAGGGATTGATTACTTACTTCGATTCTTTGAGAAAAACGGGGGACAGAGTTACCCTATATTATAATCCGTTGGCAACGGGCTTCAATATTCCACTAGTTTACATCGAGAAGTTACTCGAAGAAGGATTAATAGATGCGATTAAGGTATCTACAAACAATTTCCAAGAATTCCAGAATTTCATTAATTTGAGAGAAAGAACAAAATTTACGCTACTTTCTGGAAACGATTCCATGATACTGGAAGCCTTTTTAGGGACTGATGGAGTAGTGTCGTCAGTAAGCAACTTTGCTCCTGAACTCTTTGTCGAGATATCGAAAAAGGCATCAGAAGGATTGTCTACTGATATACTTAACGTCACAAACAAAATAAAGAAGCTATCTGAGGTTACAAGCATGAAAGATTATCCTACTGGGGTTAAAATAGCGATGAAATACAGGGGACTTTACGTGGGGAATTGTAGATCTCCCTTACAAGAAGACCCCAACGCTCAATCTGTTATTTACTTTACTTTGAAGGAACTAGAACTCTAAGAAATAGATTTTTCTAAATATTTTTGTTATTATTGTTAAATAATATAAATACTACATTTTGAGTAGAGCCTAGCTTATCCTTCAATGAAATTATTATTAACATTACCTGATAATTTTGAAATTGACTTTTTTTTATGTGAAATTGAAGATAAACTTGAGCATAAACTCTATCATTAACTTGACTGAAAGTGCTTTTTATTGCTTTTACAGAATAGAAATCATGACATGAAGGGAAGAATACCGAATCGTTAGGTAGGAAAGATATCAAAACTGGAAGAGTCTCCGTTGAATTGATAACTATCAGATCAGGATACACCGAAAACGAAGAACCGTGAGAACATAATAGGGATAAACTCATAGCAAAATTGAATAATTGAGAGTTAGTGAGAGTTAACCTACTTGCATTTGATTGATTTGAAGAGAGCGAACTTGGAGTCTCGTTCAAAACATCGTAAATTGTACTTACATTAACTAATAATACCTCTATAGTGGAATTCCTAGAAACGTTAGGAGAAAACGAGGGAACCTTGCTATAAGTTGTTCCATAAGATAAATAGAATACTGATTGATTGTACTCCCTTACTATTCCTTCTTCGCTAGAAGTTACTACTCCTTCTAGTCTTGATGGAGATTGCATCGCAGAAAGGACGAAGGGTAAAAATAACGCCACAACAGCCAACGATACAGAAGCCATTATGCCAGCGGCTGCCACTAACCACGTCTTCACATCATTCATTCTAATAACTATATTTATATTCTTATTCGAAATTCAACATGGCTTTTAGTTAGTCCTACAATTTAGGGAAAACCTTATATAGTGAGATCTAATCATCTTAATCTCAAAATGCTGAAAATCTGGTTTATTCACATAGGTATTGCAACTATAGGAATTATAATTACCGCGTTAATACTGATTGAGTTTTTGAAATTAAATAAGGAATTTAAGAGCAAGACTTCCAAGGTTCTAAGTATCCTTGGAGGTTTAATGGTAGCTGAATTCTTCTCCTTCTTAATTGATTTTATAATGTGGAGAAATGACTCGAACCCAATTTACATTTTCCCATCATTGGTAACGATTGTAATGGCATTTTCAAGCTTGCTAGTATTTTACTATTATATAGCAAAGCTATAACGAATGAATTGATTTTAAGTAACAAATAAATTAAGTTGATATATTTTTCATTTTCTTTAAAACATCTCTTATGAAATATACAGCCGCAGTAGATATTGAAAGAAATCCGAAAATCTCGCTTGCCCCCGTACCTTGATAAAACAAAGACAGTGCAATGAATATTACTAATGAAGTAAGAAAGAACGATGCGAGAAACATAGAATTGGGAAGTATGGTATTCCTTATTCTTATGTAGTCCTCAAGAACTACCTTACTGACTACATATCCGTCATCCACTTCTCTGATCAGACCTTCTTCCATTAATTTCTTCAAATGATAGTGAACCAAGGATTTCGAACTCATGTTCAAGTCTCTCTGTATCTTGGTCAGCCTAACTGGTTTCTTCTGCTTTATCATGTAGTTATAGATCTTCAACGTTGTTCCCGAAAGCTCTGCCATTGCTATATCTCTCTTTTCTGTAACTCAAAAAAGTTTCTAGAATTTTATACAGATGATTCTTGCGAAAGGTTTAAACGTTTTAAAGTTTACAGTTCTTTGATGTCTTCCGAGAAAAGAATCAAGGTAATCGTGGCTAAACTTGGCTTAGATGGCCATGATAGAGGTGCCAAGGTAATAGCAAGAGCTCTTAAAGATGCTGGAATGGAAGTAGTATATACTGGATTAAGGCAAACTCCAGAACAAATCGTAAAGGCAGCGATACAGGAGGACGCGGATGTAATTGGAATAAGCATACTTAGTGGTGCTCATTTAGAACTCATTCCCCACATTACAAAGTTGATGAAAGAGAATCATATAGACGATGTAGTTCTAGTTGTAGGAGGCGTAATTCCTCCACAGGACATTCAAACGTTGAAAAACATGGGCGTAGATCATGTCTTTATCCCAGGCTCAAACCTAAAGGAAATCTCAGAATTCATCAAGGAAGCTGTAGCGAAGAAGAGGGGCCAAAAGCTTGAGCGAACTTCTTGATAGGGCTATCAAGGGAGACGAGCTTTCAATAGCCAGACTTCTGACTAAAATAGAATACGTAGATCCACAGGGACTTATAGCCCTGGAGGAGCTAAGCAAAAGAGCGGGAAAAGCTTTCACTATCGGAATAACGGGTATACCAGGAGCTGGTAAGAGTACAATAATAGGTGCTCTCATAGAGGAATATCTTAAACGCGGACATAAAGTAGGAGTCGTAATGATAGATCCATCTAGTCCTTTCACTAAGGGTTCCTTCATGGGAAATAGGATAAGGATGCAGGAGAAAACCATGTTAGATAACGTCTTTATAAGGAGTCTGGCTTCAAGAGGCCATCTTGGAGGAGTATCTGCAGAGGCATTAATGCTAATAGAGGCATTGGACGGTTTAGGTTTTGATAGAATAATAGTGGAAACTGTAGGCGCAGGACAAACTGATACAGAGATAGTATCCAGTGTTCATTCAATAGCTGTCCTTACAGTTCCTGGAACGGGGGACGAAATCCAGGCTTTGAAAGCTGGAATAATGGAAATAGGTGACTTTTACGTAATCAACAAGGCTGATAGACCTGAGGCTGAGGCTTCCTACATTTCGATTAAGTTCGCTATAGATTCAGCAGAAATAAATTTCAGAGATGGATGGAAACCGTTAGTTCTCAAAACTATCGCAACTAAAGGAGAGGGGATAAAGGAGCTAGTTGACACGTTTGAAGAGCACAGATCATTCTTGGAAAGCAAGGGCATTTTTTCGAAGAGGATACTCGAAAGAAAGTCCAAGATGATAGAACTAATTGTAAGGAGAGAAATTGAGCAGCTATTACAGAAAAGTATGGAAGAGAGAAAAGAGGAATTGATCAAATTACCCCTAATGAATGCTGTATATTCTCTCAGAGCAGAATTATTAAAGAAGATGAATAAATAAAACAAAAATTACGTTGTCGTCGCGCAAGCTTACATTTATTTTAACGGCTTATAATGCCCTTACGTTTCATTTCTCTGACTACAAGCTCTCCTATTCTAGTTAAGCCATAATACTTATGATGGGTTCTTGTTTCCTTTTTAGGTTTAGATTTTCTATCTCCAAACTTTATTACTTTAGATTGAGCCTCCTCGAATATACCCATCCTTTCTAACTCCTCCAGCTTGGGTATTATCTCCTCGATAGGCTTGTGAGTAAGCTTTGCATAAGTTAAGGCATGATCTGCATTGAGCTGATCTGCAAGAGACACTAAAGTCAAATATAGATCATCAGACTTTAGTAGATTTATGTAACCCTTAATTAACATCCTCTCGTCAAGCTTCCTTAAAAGATGGTCTCCGATTCTCGTTAAAGTATAATACGTATGATGCTTGTGTACCTCAGAGCTAAGTTTAAACTTAGCTTCTGTGTTCTTCAACGTTGCGCCATGAACTCTCTCTATTAATCCTTTCTTTTCTAAATAATCTAGAATATCTACGACGTCTTGTATTGGAATCTTGGTGTTAAGCATAATTGATTTACCATAGTCAACATTAGCTTTCTTTAAATGCTGAAGAACTTGTAGGTACCTACTATCTACGAGTACATCTTTCAACTTGTCCATTAATATTTGATCCTCATCTGACATCACAGACCCTTCAGGAACTCCTTTATTTTAACATTGAAACCATTTGCGTCGTCTAAATAGCACGCATGTTGCTTGCCTACATTGTAAAACTTGGAGGTCTTTATATACCTTTGTATGAGCTCAGCGTTACTCCTAGGTGAAACGCTATCTTGAGAGCCCCAGATCAGCAAGACTGGTTTACCGTCAAGTTTAGGAAGATACTTCTCGTATGATGGAACTCCAACTGCGCCGACTAGTACAAGTCCTCTTACCTTCTCAGGATGAGTTACAGCAAAACCTAAAACTGCCTCACCTCCCATCGATGCACCTAAAAGAATTGGTTTATCTAGCTTCATTGTATCAACGAATGAGTTGATAAAGTCACTCAAACTTCCAAAGTTGCCTGAGGAAGACTTACCGTAACCAGGAAAATCAACAGAAATTGCTTTATATCCAACTTCAGCTATTGCGTCGATAGTTCCAGTTTCCTTATACGTATAGGCGTTAAACCTAGCTCCATGAAATAATAGAAAGGGTTTACCTTCCCCCTTTTCTAGATAATGTATCTTAACTCCATTTACTTCCACGTACTTGTCTTCTAATGACAACATAACTTTAACTTATACTTTAATGTCTTTAAAGTTTTTTTTCAACTTTTCCATTTAAATATATTACATATAAAAATAGATATAACATTTTTATACATTAATTTATATATAAGTTCTAAATATCATATATGAGAAGAGAAATTAAAAATATTATAAAACTATTTAATTAGATTAATTAGTTATCCACCCATAAACGCACTTTTAAAGATAATTAGTCTCAAAGTTCTATCCTTTAAAGAGTTTTTTAAAAAGGTTTATTAAGTACGTTAAATGAACATATATTTAGATAAACATGCCAAAGGTTCTTGTACTAGGAGGAAGATTTGGAGGATTAAGTGCTGTATACACATTAAAGAGATTAGTTGGAAATAAGGCTGACATCAAGCTGATAAATAAGGATAGATTCACTTACTTTAGACCCGCTCTGCCTCATGTTGCTATAGGGGTAAGAGACGTAGAGGAGCTAAAGATTGACCTTAGTCAAGCGATGCCAGAAAAGGGAATTCAGTTCCAACAAGGAGAAGTAATGAAGATCGATGCTCCAAAGAGCACTGTAGTATACAAAAGACCTGATGGGTCAATAGTTGAGGAAGATTATGATTACGTAATAGTAGGAATAGGTGCACATCTAGCAACTGAGCTTCTAAAGGGTTGGGACCAGTACGGTTACAGCGTATGTGAGCCAGAATATGCTGTAAAGCTCAGAGAAAAGCTCAATAACTTCAAAGGAGGTAACATAACCATTGGCTCAGGATATTTCTACCAGGGACATAATCCTAAGCCAAAGGTTCCTGAGAACTACGTACCAACAGGAGACTCAGCTTGTGAAGGACCAGTATTTGAGATGTCTCTCATGTTACATGGTTACTTCATGAAAAAGGGAATGCTCAACAAGGTGAAAATGACTGTATACTCCCCTGGTGAGTATCTATCGGATCTGTCAGTAGGATCAAGGAAGGCAGTTGCGTCAATATACCAGCAGCTAGGCGTAAACTTAGTTCACGGATTTAGGATTAAGGAAATAACTGACAAGGAAATCATATCTGAAGATGGAAAGAAGCTACCAAGCGATCTAACAATAGTCTTACCACCATATACTGGTAACCCAGCTCTAAAGAACTCCACTCCTGACCTAGTAGACGACGGAGGATTCATACCCACTGACGGAAACATGGTTTCTATAAAGTACGATAACGTCTATGCAGTAGGAGACTCCAACTCACTCACAATACCGAAGTTAGGGTACCTTGCAGTAATGACTGGAAGAATAGCTGCACAGCACTTAGCTAACAGATTAGGAGTTCCAACCAAAGTAGATACATACTATCCAACCATCGTATGCGTAGCTGATAATCCTTACGAAGGATTCGCGGTGGCAGTCAAAGATGATACTTGGTACGGTGGAAATGTAACAGTCGCTGATCCAGCACCGATGAACCACTTGAAGAAAGAACTATTCACGAAGTATTTCATGTGGACTAAAGGAGATATGGCACTAGAAAAGTTCCTCGCAAGCTGGTGATTTTTTTAATGAATACCCAACTTGATGCTTTAGATAAACTTCTTTCTGAAGATAAATTAGATAGTCTAAACAGAATGCTTGATATAATTCAAAGCGCTGACAAGTTAGGACTTCTGGATGTAATAAGAGGAGTACTGGACGACGAAGAGTACGTTGGTAAGATACTAGGAGCTATAGTGAACGACAGAACAATGGAAATAGCTACAAATTGGAACAAGCTTTTAGACCTAGTAGAGATGTTCACTGACGCTGATACCATATCTAACCTTAAGTATTTGCTAGGCTTCTTCGGAGATCTAAAGAAGACTGGAATTTTGGATCCTATAAGAGGAATGCTTACTGATGAGGAATACCTTGGTAAGATACTAGGAGCTATAGTGAACGACAGAACAATGGAAATAGCTACAAATTGGAACAAGCTTTTAGACCTAGTAGAGATGTTCACTGACGCTGATACCATATCTAACCTTAAGTATTTGCTAGGCTTCTTCGGAGATCTAAAGAAGACTGGAATTTTGGATCCTATAAGAGGAATGCTTACTGATGAGGAATACCTTGGTAAGATACTAGGAGCTATAGTGAACGACAGAACTTTAGGATTGATTGAAAAGTGGGACAACCTAATAGACCTAGTTGATGTCGTAGCTGACGAAGACACTGTTAACGCCGTAAAGAATGTGCTTGACATACTGAAAGACCTAAGTAAGAACGGCGTATTAGATCCAATAAAAGGACTGATAAAAGACGAGGAAAGCTTAGGAAAGATAATAGGCGGGGTAGTCAATGATTTCACACTTAACTTGATGACCTATTGGAATCAAATAACAAAGGACTTAGCTACAATCGATCTTAATAACTTCAAGTACTTCACTTACTTAATAAGTGCTACTGGAGAAGCTTTAAAGACAGAGAACGTAAAGCCAGTAAAAGGAATGTGGGCAATTTTAGGAGAACTGAAGGATCCAGATGTGCAGAGAGGAATGGGAGTAGCATTCGCAGCTTTGAGACAGATCGGTAAACTATACGATCCCAATAACGGCAAAATAGCATTGCAAACGAAACAATAAAGTAGGCAACATAGTATTTTATTTATAACTTTCTTCTTATTTTTTAGGACTTCTTAGAAAAATTTTTATCCTTTAGACCTTCTGCTTCGATGACTACTTTATCGTTTATCTCATTTCCTATATATGACATCTATAATAGAGTCATCAACAGGAAGATCAAAAGAACGTATTATATCTCGGCTTAGATACTTGAGTATAGAACCAGATCTTATGACCCAGGGCGGAGAAGACATCACTGACAAGACCTTTATTAGTCTATCTCCTTTCACTAAAAAGGCCTTGCCTGGAGATAATAAAAACAGATAATCTAAATGAGATAGTCTAACTGGTGATATAGCATCATTATATGACTCTATTATTTCACAGTCATGCTCAGTTTTTCCCAAAAAATTCTGGAGACTGTTTGACACATCTTCATGAGAATCTAGAATCGCCTGAACCAAGTCGTCTATCTCAATTGGATTAAATCTTTTTATTAACTTATTAACATCTTCTAAATTAATTATTATTTTTCTTATAGCTTTAGAAACATAATAATGATCTTCTATTTTACTGCCTAGAAAACGAGATCTTCTCATCATAAAGAAGAAGTCACTCGACATATATTTTTCATATTCTAGAAAATCCATGTTAATCTTTTCAAGGTCTATTGGAACAGAGATTATTGATACAGGATTTATGTAACGCGGATCTATTCCTGTGGCCTTAAAGTATTTCAATGCATCGTTCCCTATGAGAAGACCCAGATTTAGAGACTCCTGAACTGTATATTGACTATACCAGATATTGTGACCTGCTACTGGTTTGAAAGGAAATATCCTTTTTCCTATTGAGCTAAAAAGATAGATTAGTTTTAAAGAAAAGGTGGTTTTACCGGCATCAAAAGGAACTAATCCACTTACCAATATTCTGGTCATTTTATCCTAATGATTTTCTAACTAATGCCATTTCATAAAGGAAGCGTTTAGCCTCAGCGTTTTCCCCCTCCTTTACTGAAAGGAGAAACATGCTGCTAAGTAACCTATGTTTCTTAAATTCATATGAATTATCCTCGCCTACTTTGATTCCAAGGTTATTCTCTGCGTATTCTGCATCCTTCTTAATTTGGGCGGTCACTTTTTCATCTATCTTCCATGCATCTTTCAGTAAATCCAATGATTCCCAGTTGAAGTACTTTAATGCTCGTTTAAGATCATCCTTTATGAACTTATATTGAGAAAATACGTTTTCCACATCTGCGTCCTTCATAGATGACAGTGACGATATACCTATTATTTCTGGAGGTATCCCTATGGAGTAAAATGCTCCAGTAAAGGATATTGCTCTAGGTAGAGTTACCTTACCCGTGCTCCTAGAGTATCCAAAGAGTCCTATATGAAGTTTTCTAGCTCTACGTCTGGGCATCAAAGATGCAACTTGATTCACTACTCCTGCCAAGGGCTCTATTACCGCTTGATACGATACAGTGAAGTTGTCAGCTACATTCTTAAGCGACATCTCGACGTCTGAGTCTAACTCCACTGGCTCCAAAATTGGAGAATTATTTATATCGGATACGGACTTTTCAACAACGTCCGGAGGATAATCATACTTGTAGGCCGACTGTATTGTGAATGTATATACTCCTTTGTATTCCTCCATTACGTTTTTGTAGTTTTCTGGATTCATGTTTCCTCTGAAGGGAAGTGAACCCACTCCAATTATAGGAAATACTTTAATGTTAAGGGTTCTGGATAATTTGCTTAGCTTACTTAAAGCGACTTTTGCAGATAGTACAGCTGATAGCATACCGTAATTCATAGCTGGATCGGATCTAGCTAGAAAGACCCTTACGTAGGCCGGCTTAATGGCTTTAACGTAACCACCTACAATCTCGTCTGCTTTCATTAGGGAATCTTTGTCCTCTATTAACGGAATCACTTCAACCGTCTTAGGTTGTATCTCACCCACTAGATCTCTGACGTATAACTCGTCCCAAAGTCTTACGTCTTGTTTCCCGGCAACCACCTTTTCATAATACTTTGCTACTCCAATCAACTCTATGGACTCTGTGGTGAAAGGAAGAATAACTTCAAACACTGGAATAGCGTTCTTTCCGTAGAATTTCTCAGCTATATCGAAATTATTCGGTATGCTCTCCAATGTTTCCGCGAATACTTTTCTGTCAGCACCCTCTATTCTAGGATTTGGGAGTCTGTATGTAACAAAGACGTCAACTCCAATTTGCCTCTTCTTGAAATATTCTGGATATCGTGAAAAAAGCTTTCTTATTACGTGGGTATCTACGTCCTTACCTTCAGCGTCCCACATCACCTCCTGAACGTTGTAGTTACTAAACGCTAGAAAAGCTTCAGTTACCTCATCCTCTCCCTCAATTGCCTCTCCTCTGCTCCACTCTGGTACTCTGGCGTTGTCAGGATGCTGTGTTGACATAGTTCTAGGAATGAGTCTCATTTCACTCTACATCTTTGATTTAGTTTTTATCTTTTTCTCATAAAGGAACCAATAAAATTAACATTATAGTAATTTATTTCTTTCCTCAAGGTAACCATATACATTCTCAATGAGTGGATGCTTATAAAGGGAAGAGGGTAAAATCATAACCATGGAGATTGGTCAAGAAGCTCCAGATTTCGAAGCCGAATCCTCTAAAGGTAACGTGAAACTTTCCTCTTACAGGGGAAAGAAAGTGATACTTTACTTTTACCCTAAGTCGTTTACCCCAGGCTGTACTAGGGAAATGGAGAGATTCAGTGAAATCTATGACCAAATCAAGGAAAACAACGCCGAAGTCATAGGCGTGAGTGTAGATTCCATTTCCACTCAAAAGAAATTCGCCGAAAAGTATGGCAATAAGTTTCCAGTTGTCTCTGATAAGGAAAAAAGAATTTGTGAGGTATATGGCGTTCTAAATGAAAAAGGAACTAGTGCACAGAGAATAACTTTCATTATAGATGAAAAAGGTAAAATAATAGAGATTCTAAAGAAGTTGAAGAAAGCTGAAGAACACGCGGATAAGGCCCTTGAGATTATAAAGACAAAGAGATAGGAAGGAAATAAGAAGAGGAGAAAAATAAAAGAGGAACAAAAAAATACGCAGTTATATTACTATTTAATTTTTATATATCCTTTTCGAATATCTTTCACATGATTTCATCAAAGGAAATGAGAATTTTGGAAATAAATAGTGAGGCACTTGGAATACCTACTTTATTGCTTATGGAGAACGCTGGTTCATCTGTAGTAGATGAAATAAAGAAGAGGATAAATTTATCCGGGAAAAAGGCAGTGATTTTTGCCGGTCATGGAGGAAAGGGAGGTGACGGTCTAGTCGTTGCAAGACACTTAGCAGAAGAGGGAGTAGAAGTAGAGGTTATTCTCTTGGGTGAAAACAAACATAAGGATGCCGTAGTTAATTTGAACGCTATAATTGATATGGACTATTCAGTAAAAATTAGAAATTTAAATGGAGATCAGATAAAGCCCGTTGAAGCAGATATCCTAGTAGATGCGATGCTTGGAACCGGTCTAAAAGGTGAACCCAGAGAACCCTTCAAGAGTGCAATACAAGCTTTCAATGATAGCAAGGGATTTAAAATATCTATAGATCTCCCATCAGGCTACGACGCTGATAAGGGCTGCGTAAACGAGGTTTTCGTTAGGGCTGACCTAGTTGTAACTTTTCACGATATCAAGAGGGGTTTAGCTAACTTAAATAACATAGTAGTAAGAAAAATTGGAATACCGCTTGAAGCTTCAATATACGTGGGCCCAGGAGACGTTTTACTTAATATGCCAAAAAGAGATCCTAGATCTAAAAAGGGAGATAACGGGAGGGTAGCGGTAATTGGTGGAAGCCATCAGTTCTCTGGCGCTCCATACTTTTCGTCTATGGCCGCCCTTAAAACTGGAGTAGATCTTGTATATGCTGTGGTTCCAGAGTCAATTTCAAGAGTAATCTCTGAAAGGTCCCCTGACTTGATAGTAATTGAAACAAAGGGAAATGATTTCTCCAAATCAAATTTAGATGATATTAAGGAGATAATAAAAAGGGTTGATTCAGTAGTGGTGGGTCCAGGGATGGGTACTTCTCAAGAAACAAGAGAGTTTTCCAAAGAAATAGTTAAGCTATTAATGGATATGAACAAACATACTGTGCTAGACGCGGATGCACTCAAGGCGTCTGCAGGAATGAGGCTAAACAAGAATTTCGTGATCACGCCTCATGCAGGTGAGTTCGAAATTTTCTCAGGAGTTAAACCATCGCCCTCAATTAAGGAAAGGATAAAACAAGTGATCGAGATATCAAACAAATATAACGTTAACATATTACTTAAGGGTTTCGTAGACGTTGCTAGTGAAGGAATTACGTTTAAACTGAATAAAACGGGGAATCCTGCTATGACTGTCGGAGGTACAGGAGACGTTTTAACCGGCATAATAGCAGGGCTGATGGCAAGAAAGGTAAATCCTTTTATGTCGTCATATATGGGTGCATTCATTAACGGAATTGCAGGTTCCATCGTTTATGAAAGGCTTGGAGAACACCTTAAAGCCTCAGAGATTATCGAAGCTATACCAGATGCTATGAACGACCCATTAAGTAATTTTCAAAAAAGGACCTACAGAAGAATTCTAGAGTGAACTACCCTGCCCTTACGTACAGCGCTTCCTGTTTTCTAGCCTCACCTAGCAACGCAGAGAACGAAGCCCCACAATGAGGGTCGTTCCGACCCCGATCTCCTCAGGATGTTGAGGGAAGCGTGGTAGAAGCGGTCTGCGATCTATTGTAGTGTTTGGGAATAGAGTTGTTTGTATTGTTCACCCTGTTTCCTTAAGTCGAGAGCTAATTGTCTCAACTCCATCTCCGTGAGCCATTTTCCGTCTCTTTCATGAAAATAGATGTCTGCCCAGCGTAGGGTGTTGTATACTTCTGACGCTAACTTCAACTGGACTTTTAACACCATCAATGTTTGTTCATCAGTGTAAGCACGGAAGCATAACCCTAAGGTTGACATTAAGAGCATTTTTGGAAGGAAGAATTACTTAAGTGAGGTTATCCATTCCCCCATCTTTCGGAAGGGATCTTCTGCCCCCTTAAGCCCATCAAGATAAATATCAGTTTCGAGTTACCTCTTCATTCATATCGGTATTGAAGTCAGTCATCACTTAGTCAAGCTTTACATTGGGATCATTTAATATTTTTTCATATGAGTCAAGTATTTTAGGTAAGCACTCTTTAGACTTTAACTGAAGTTGAACTTTAACTTCCGGCTCAACTTTCTTGTCCGATAAGAAGGAAGATAACATATATATTGTAGAATATTTTACGAAAATATCCCTTGAATTCTCCTCTTTCATTTTCTCTATTTCTTTTAACCATTCTAGCATTTTATCTTCCCCTAAATAACTTACCAATTTTTCAAAAATCCCTCTTGCATGTCTAAATTCGGTCATAGACTTTTCTGAAATTATTTTGGCTTCCTCTATTTTCTTCGCCTGCTCTAACTTTCCAGCTGACAGTTTTAGGAGAAAGTGATCTTCAGAATTTGCGATAAATAGTTCTTTTAAACCCATTTCAGTTTTAGGACCTAACCTTTGCATACTATTTACTTGTACTACACAATAAAATTTTTTTGGAAAAAATCTGTGAAGGTCTATACGTTACCTTATTTGCTGCTATTATGCCTTGCGATGAATCCATAAGATTAACGGTATCAAGATAGTAAGAAACGTATGCTTAAACTTCTAGATTATATTTTTATGTAACTTAGTCTACAAACTAATGCTTATATATTGGGAGGAGCTAAGATTAGATTCAGACCCAAAATGGTATCCGAAACCCAAAAAGTAACCGAGCTATTAGGAAAGTTCGCAGTAACAGAGGATAAGGCACACACAGATGAGTACAACAGAGTTGCAATGGCAGCTAAGGCTGAAGGACATGCTGACGTAGAAGCTATGCTGTGTGCATACGCTGCTCAGGAGAAGGAAATAGCTGACAGCGCTAGGAAAGTAACCGAGCTATTAGGAAAGTTCGCAGTAACAGAGGATAAGGCACACACAGATGAGTACAACAGAGTTGCAATGGCAGCTAAGGCTGAAGGACATGCTGACGTAGAAGCTATGCTGTGTGCATACGCTGCTCAGGAGAAGGAAATAGCTGACAGCGCTAGGAAAGTAACCGAGCTATTAGGAAAGTTCGCAGTAACAGAGGATAAGGCACACACAGATGAGTACAACAGAGTTGCAATGGCAGCTAAGGCTGAAGGACATGCTGACGTAGAAGCTATGCTGTGTGCATACGCTGCTCAGGAGAAGGAAATAGCTGACAGCGCTAGGAAAGTAGCTGGCGCTTAAGCTCTTAAGCTAATTTTTATCAATTTTTAAACACTCTATTTTTCGGGTAGTAGTTGGTATTACTTTCCTATTTATCGAAATACAAATAAATGTTATTTCTTATTATGGCTTTATGGACATAGGTTTTATCATTGGTGAAGCGACACCACAAGAAGCGTACATGATTACGTTGGGAAATATAAGGCTTGGCACTTACGTCGTAATAGAGTACGATGATATCAAAGCTCTAGGCCTTATAACATGGCTAACCAGAGGTAGTCCTTTGCTAGATGGCCAAGTAAACGATATAGAAATGGTTCAGGATATGACTAAGAACAAGGAAAGAATACCCCATTACATAAAAGCTACAATAAAAGTCCTTTGCGATCTTAATCAGAACGGTAGATTGCCTACATTGCCTCCTTACCCGGGCACAGTAGTTAGATTAGCAACCAGAGACGAACTGAATGCCATATTTTCTTCTGGCGAGCTCAGAATAGGAACTTTGGTAGGAACTGACGTCCCAGTAAAAATATCCATAAACTCATTATCAAGACATTTGGCCATATTAGCTGCAACTGGATCTGGAAAGTCTAACACGATAGCAGTTCTGTCCGAAAGGATAGCTGAGTTAGGGGGAGCGTCCTAATTTTCGATTATCATGGGGAATATTCGGACAGCGACATAAGGAACTTAAACGTACTCGAACCTAAATTAAACCCATTGGAACTAACCCCAAGGGAGTTCGCCACTTTACTTGAGATTAGACCTAATGCATTCAAGCAATATAGGGTTCTAAGAAGGGCTTTTAGTGAAACCGTAAAAGAATTCAGAGATTTTTTAACTAAGGGAGAGATAGATCTTGTTAATGCCAATTCAAATTTCTTCTCAAAGCTGGAGGAAAAAATAGAAAATAACGAAGATGAAAAAAAGGAAACGAAAGATGAGGTTATAACTAAGGTAGAAGAGTTTCAGGACATATACTCAGGGATAGTAGATATCATTGCTCCTGATATTGGAGAAAGATTGAAAAGTGAAGCAGTAAATGTGGTAAATCTAAGTCCTATGGAACCTGAAAGTATGGACGCTTTAGCAGCGCATTATCTACGAAAAATATTAGATTCAAGGAAGGCGGTTAAGAGAGGAGGATCTGGAATTCCATTTCCAGTAATAGCAGTGATAGAGGAAGCTCACATCTTCCTGTCAAAAGATAACGATACATTAACCAAGGGATGGGCATCGAAGATAGCTAGAGAAGGAAGAAAGTTCGGAGTCAGCCTTTTCATAGTTAGTCAAAGACCAAAGGGACTTGACGATACGATTCTAAGTCAAATGACTAACAAGATAATTCTAAGGATAGTAGAGCCTAACGACAAAAAATATGTACTAGAATCAAGCGATAACCTTAGCGAAGATTTGGCTGAGCACCTCTCTTCCCTTGATGTAGGGGAAGCAATAGTAATTGGTAAAATTGTGGGAATTCCAGCTATCATAAAGGTTGATAAATTCTCAGGAAGGCTAGCCGGAGCAGATCCAGACCTTATAAAGGAATGGAAGGAACAGATATCGGAAAGGGAACTGAAATCAAAGTTTGCTTCATTCGGTGAATAAAAAATGCAGCTACTTCATATATCTGATACACATCTAGGAAAAAGGCAGTACGGATTAGAGGAAAGGGAAAGTGACGTCTATGAGACGTTTAGCAATCTCATAGATCTCGCGATAGAAGAAAGAGTTAAGGCGGTCATTCATACAGGCGACTTATTCGATCAACCAAATCCTCCAAATAATGCAATATATCATGCATTAACTGAAATTAAAAGATTAACTGAAAAAGGAATAATGTTCTTAAATATACCAGGGGATCACGACACTCCGAAAAGGAACGGAGAGAAATATCCACAAAAAATATTGGAAATAGCTGGTCTAAAGCTTCTCAATGATTCTTCTGTAACGCTAGAGGACCGCGTGAAGGTAAAGATTATTGGTTTTAAACATACGCCTACTTTGATAGCCGAAGGGTTAAAGGATAAATTGAGGAACACTAAACCTGAGGCTGGAGCGAAAAACGTGATAATGTTACATCAAGGAATAAAACAAATATTACCTTACGCTTATTCTTGGCAGATTTCCCAAGGGGATCTGCCCTCAGGATTTGACTATTATGCGTTGGGTCACTTTCATACGAGAATGCTCCAAAAGTTCGGAAATGGAATGTTAGGCATTGCTGGATCTCCAGAGATTATAAGAGAGGAGGAAATTGAGGGATATGAGAAGAAAGGAAAAGGAGCCTTCTTGGTAGATTTATCGAAAGACGTTAATGTGCAACCAATCAACCTAGACATAAGACATCAGGAAGTAATTGCTATTGATACCGACAACTTCCAACAGGAAATAAACAAAATCATAGATAAGATGAAATCCCTAAATAACAAAAAGAAGCCTATCCTTCACCTTGAGATTAACGGAAAGCCTTCAAAACAGATGTTAGAATACATGAATAGACTTCAAAGCGTAGTCCTTCACTATAGAATTATAAAGTACAACGTATCTGAAACGGAAGATAAGCTAAATGTAAAGGTTGAAAATACTACCACCGTCAATGAGCTTATTAGAGAATTCTTAACTAAACGTGGTTACTCTAAGGAAGATGCAGATCTACTTATTGAAGTAATCAATGACGTTGAAAATGAAGAGAAGGTGAACAAAACCATCAAGAAAATTGTAGGTTTAGTGGATTGAAATGAAAATAGAGGGACTTTATTTAAAGAACTTTTTAAGTCATGAGAGCACAGAAGTGGTATTCAACGATGACGTAGCGGTAAACGTCATAATCGGACAAAACGGAGCAGGAAAGACTTCCCTAATACAGGGAATAATCTTTTCCATATTTAGGGAAGCTGACAAAGGAAATCAAGCCGACTTGGTCAGAAAGGGTGCAGTGGAAGGCACCGTGAAGATGAAGTTTAGATGGGGAAATAGAACGTGCGAAGTAATCAGGCACGTTTCAGTTAAGGGCAAAGCTGAAGATGATATTTTGGTGTGCGATGGTATACCAAAGGCGAGGGGGATTAGAAAGGTATCAGATGAAATGGTTAACATGTTAGGTGTGAACGGAGACCTAGCTAAGTCCACCTTCATCGTAAGGGAAGGTAAAATTATGGACATATTGGAGGAAAATATCTTGGGAGAAACGCTCTCAGAGACAATAAAGGCGGATAAGCTGAATAAACTTACCGATAGCAACGGTTACATAAGGTCGATAATGAAAGAAGTAGAGAAAGAACTTGAAATCATTAATGAACTTGAGAGACAGATTGAAGATGACAGAAAGTATCTGGAACTAAAAAGGAAGGAGCTCAATGATAAAAAAGGAGAGATAACTGCAATAACTGCAGTCCTTGACTCCATAAAAACCGAGGAAAATGCGTTAAGAATCAGATATGACGAGCTAAAGAAAAGGAAAGAGTCTTACATTGAATTAAACAAAGAAATGACGATGAAGAGACAAGAAGTAGAGAAGCTTAACCAAGAAATAGAGTCACTTTCTAAATTAGTTTCAGACATAGATTTGCTTAGAAAACAGCTAGAATCCCTTAAGAGCTATAAGGAAATGGAAAGCGAAATCAACAGTTACTCCGAAACTAAGCAGAACCTGGAAAAACTAAGGAATCTGCTTGAAAATCAAGAGAAAGAAATAAAAAATAAGCGAATTAAGCTCAAGAAGAAAGAAGAAACAGAGCCATTCTATTACAAGTACTTGGAGATCCAGGAAAGGCTTAAGTTAAACAAAAAGGCTTTGAATGATCTTTCCAGATATAAAGGACAACTTGATAAAATAAAGGAAGAGTTAGATAGAACTCAAGAAGAAGTTTCTCAGATTGATGTTGAAAAACTTCAACAAGAAATAGAGGACTTAACAAGAGAAAGGGAAAACAAAGGAAAAAACAGGGATGATATACAGAAGGAAATAGGAGGAATTGAGAGCCAAATTAGAGAACTGGAAGATTCTTTGAGGAGAGTTGAAAAACTTGATTCTGATACATGTCCTATATGTGGAAGCCATTTAGATGAGGAGCATAAGCAAAAAATTCAACAGGAAAAGGAATCAAAGCTTATAGTACTGAAGAAACGTAAGGAAGATTTAAAGCGTGAACTAGAGGACCTAAAAAGTAAGCTAAACTCATTGGATGGAAAAATAGAATTACTTAAAGTTAATTTATCTGAAATTAAATCTAAAATAGATAGACTTGAGAAACTAAAAAAAGATTTTGACCTAATTAATAATAAAATTAACGATTATGATAAACTTGAATTTATTGTTAGACAAGATGAAGAAATCATAGAAAAGGAGGAGCTGGAAGCCAAGTTCAGGACTTACCTTTCTGTGAAAGAAGTTACAGAAGAGGAAATACGGGACATGGAATCTGAGAAGCAAGAAATTCAAATTCACATTGAAGATCTTAGCAATAAGCTCAAGACAGTAGAGCGTAAGTTAAATGGACTTACTGTGGAACAAGTAAGGGAAAAAATTGAAGATTATAATAAAATTGATAGAAAAATAAGGGATATTGAAAAGTATGAAGAGGTATTAAAAAAGGATAAGGAGAAGTTAAGCGAGATTAAAAATGACATTGAAGAAATCTCAGCGAGTATTTCTCGATTAAACTATAACCAAGAAGAGTACAATGAAGTGGAGAGAAGAATTGAGAAAGTGAGAAAAGAACTTGAGGATAATATCAGTAAGAGGGCAGAACTTCAGGGAAATATTACACAACTAGAGAAAGAAATAGAGCAAAAGGAGAAAGAAATGCATGAAAAAGAACACAGAATATCTAAGAAACAAGCTTATGAGAACAGCGAGAAAAAATTAGAGAAACTAAGAGAAGATTTAGGTGATAGCGGGCTTAAGAAATTCTTGATAGAGTCAGTTATTGCTTTACTTGTAAGCAACCTTAACGATATATTGGGGAAGTTCGATTTGGCCTTTAGGAACGTAGATATTAAAGCCGTGACCTCGGGAAGAACTAAAATCAGAACCGATTTCAAAATCGAGATATATAATACTAAGGGGGATTCTCTATCTATAGATAATTTGAGCGGAGGGGAGAAAATCTCTTTAGCGCTAGCGCTTAGGCTTGCCCTCACTAGAATAATTTCTAACCCAGGGTTTATAATATTAGACGAACCTACAGTTCACTTAGATGAAGAGAGAAGGAAAAAACTGATAGAGATA
The DNA here is from genome assembly GCA_032834875.1 of Sulfuracidifex metallicus DSM 6482 = JCM 9184. Taxonomy (NCBI): domain Archaea; kingdom Thermoproteati; phylum Thermoproteota; class Thermoprotei; order Sulfolobales; family Sulfolobaceae; genus Sulfuracidifex; species Sulfuracidifex metallicus. Next base: position 1,506,930 of record CP135238.1, on the reverse strand, counting down.
ATAAAGAGCGTAAATAACGTAGTACCCCAAATACTGGTCATTACGCATGACGAGGAAGTCCTTGATGCTGCAGATGTGGTTTTCAGGGTAACGAAAGAAAACGGGGTAAGCAAAGTTAGAATTGAGCTACCGGGTGAAAGCTAATGATTAAGGAAGTATATAACAGCCTAGTCAACAACTACCTTAAAATAAAGAAGGATCTTTTTGCGTTCTCTGATAAAGTAAGCAAGGAAACACAGGAAAAAATTAAGGATATCTGGATCGAATACCTTCCTAAGGGAGCGGATCCTAAAGGAACCTTAGCAATAGACGGAGGGATGTTCTCAAAGGAAGTAAGAACAGGAGTAATATTCGTAGTAAATGCAGAAGCAGTCACCCACGACGGAGAAAAAACTGTACCTAAAGACAAGATGGCTTTAGTTGGTGCCTTCAAGCCAGGTAATGATGCAAAAGACATGACTGGACTTACCATGGAGGCAATGGAAATCAAATTGGGAATCTTAAACCCTTCCCCATTGATTTTAATGGACGGTAGCATTAGAAAGAAAATAGGTAAAAAGGTAGATGAAAAATATGCCTATTTAATAGATGAAATAAAAAGTACAACTTTAAGTAGGGAAATAGTTTCTTTAAATCTAGAAGATGAAGAGAAAAAGAAGAATTCTTTGATGTTAGAGAATAAGTTACTCATAAGCAAGCTAAAGGAAACTGCGAGTACGTTATGGATTTCCAAAAAGAGCAAATCATCTGATGTGTTTAATTCTTTTTACTCTGATATGACAATATTAGAACTCTTCACCCAAATGCCAGGCTATACTAAGCCTATAATTCATCAAATAGACGAGAAGGTAACCGGCGGCCTAAGGGAACTAGATGGATTGAAGGGAGAATATTCGACGTTTTATATTAGATTAAATAAAGGAACTATGATCCTTAGGGTAGACGTGTTCGGTAGAGTGACTGATAGGGAAATAGAAAACATAATGGACAAACTATCATCTGACTCCATAAAGGGGTATCCTTATCCTCTTATTAAAGCGCACACAGACGTTAAGGTATCAAAGAGCGACAGAACTAGAATAATGAACATGATTGGAAGGTATAACAACACTGGAGTTAACTGGTGGCCTTATCAGTTTCGTTGATCTCGAACTGAACTGTTACATGGTTTATATTATATTTTTTTAATACTTTTTCTATTTTTAATCGTCTTTTTTCTAGATCTTCAAGGCGATCGTCGGGATTTGCTTTTAGGTGAAGTGTAGCCGCGTTAATGTGGTCGCAGACAGCCCAAACATGAAGGTGATGCACTGAAGGGTCTATTTGCCTAAGTTGTTCCTCAACTTTAGCCATATCTATTGGGGACCTTTCCATTAAAATGGAATAAGAATGTCTCAGTATAGGAATCGATATATAAATATTAAAAATTACTAAGACAATTGCAATGATAGGGTCTAAAACGTTCCAATTAGTAAATAGAATCACAATACCAGCAAAAGCACCTACTATATAGTTAATCGAATCCATGACTGCATGCTCTTTAATACCGTACCTACCATTTGCTAAAATTACCGAAAAAGCAGCTAAAAACGAACCTAAAATCAAAGGTAATTGATAACTAAATGGAGAACTCTCTACCTCCTCTAAAGAAACGATTACTGCAACCAACGACCCTATGAGTACTATTCCTACGTTCATTATAACGGAAAACACTTCCGCCCTATGTAAGCCATAAGTGAATCCTCCATTCCTCAAGTTAAGATCTCTAACAATACGGGTCGAAACTAAAACCACAAATAAATCCCCTACGGCGTGTATAACCTCAACCAAAGAAAGAGATGAAAAGTCCATCAGGTTTACTAGAAAAAGCGAAAGGAATGCTGTAAAGAAAGCTATGCTCGTCTTTTCCATTACTATAAAGTATAACTTCGATCATTTTTAACAATATTTAAGCGATACCCTAAAAGATATTTTTACTAATATTATGACTTAGATTTCCTTTGTTATATTCAACACAGTCTTTATGATATCTATTTTCTCCTGTACGTCATTAAGTAAGTTTATCATGTCATTATACCTTCTCCTTATAAAAACTGAAGACGAAAACGTCATATCATCAAGCCTCTCCTCTAGCCTTATTACGTCCTTCTCTATTCTTGCTTTCAATTCTACATAAAAAACATATAAGTCGTACATGGTGAACGTTATTCTCTCTCCGTCATCTCTAAATGCATAGAATGGACACAAGTAGCAAAAAAGGGAATGAGGGACGATCTCTCCGTCTTTTTTCCATGCTGTAAGAATCTTGCTATTTTTATGAAACTTCTTACATGCCCCATCAATGTAAAAGACACAGTTCCTCATTTTACTTTCTCCTTCGTTCACTAACTTATCATATTCCTTTAGTCTAGAGGATAGTGCAAGATCTATTGATAACCTAGTGAAATTCTCCATTTATGATAATACTTTGTTGTTGTCCCTTTTAGATTTTCATCAAAAACAACTTTCTTTCATGGATAGCTAAAGTGGTAATTAGTTTTCAAAAATAACCCTTAATAAAATATTAGTTTCCATAGCTCAACAAGTAATTAACTCGTTAAATTACGCATGATGTTGCGTTTTTGTACACAATAACTTAAAAGCTTCACACGCAGCTAGTTTCTATTATGGGACTAGTTAGAGAACCTATTACGGTTAGACCTTACGATACGTTACTGCAAACACTTAAAGTAATGATTACGGATTACGTGCCGAAGGCTATAGTGTCAGATGAGAAAGGGCAACCGCTTGGAATAGTTACGCAAAAAGATATATTAAAGTTTATATATTACCATGGAGAGAAAAGATCTTTCTCTTCAATTAGGGTTTCGGAGTTCATGCAAAAGGAATTCATCTCCGTGAAAGAAGGTCTGGATTACCTAGAGGCAGCAAACATATTTGAATCCAAGAAGGTTCCAATGTTGGTCATTACTTCCCAAGAAGGCAAGATAATCGGAATGATAATTAAGAGCGACCTAGCTGGATTCTATGCAAGCAAGATTAGAGGTCTGCATAAAGTAAAGGATTACATGACTAAGGATCCTATTGTGGTCTCCACTACAGAATCCGTTTACGAGGTATTTAGGTTAATGGTAGAGAGAAACTTAGGCAGAGTGATCCTTAACGACTCTGAAGGAAAGGTTGAAGGAATAATCACTACTACTGATATGCTGTTTGTAGCACCGTTCCTAAGAGGAAAAAGTGAAACAAAAGTGGAAGACCTAATGAATCCAGATCCATTTGTTGTTTATGAGGACGAAGATCTAGCCTCTGCTGCTAAACTGATGGCCACGAGAAAAATAAAGAGCGTCCCAGTCATAAACGACAACGGCAGAGCTGTAGGAATAATTACAACATCAGACATAGTTAAGGCGTTAACCAGCGAAAGCGTAAGGGAGTACTTGTATGAAATAAAAATGTATACTACATCTTTCTAATTTCTAACTTTTTATTACATCTAGCTTATGATCTATTGAGTTCTCTTTATCCCTTCTATCATCTATCTTTACTATGGTGACTATCCTTTTTACACCCTCCTTTTCCAACCTATCGTTTATTTCCTTAATCAGTGAACCTAAAGTTGTTATATCATCCAGCTCAATGGTAGTCATTGACGGCGCTGGATAATACTTCAAACCCTTTTCCTTAAGGACTTCAAATGCTATTTTCACATATTTCGAAAGACTTGTAGATGATGTCCCAATAGGCTCGACTGAAATATCTACTAGATATCTAGCCATGTGTGTTACTGACGATCAATGATATAAAAACTTAAAATATATCTTAGAATTTTATTATTAAAAAATAGAAATTGTAATTTATTCTCTATATGTATACTCAATGTAATAAATTTAGCGCTTTTAACTTTAACGACATTAATTTTAAATAATTATCAACTGAGAATAACTACTAGTATGAGTGAAGCTATCGCCAATGAATTAAGAAAGAGAGGGCTAAAGGTAACTCCGCAGAGACTTGCAATAATGCGGATAGTACAGAAGCAGGGTCACTATAACGGAGAACAAATTTATGAGGAACTAAAGAAGACAGAACCGAGCATAAGTCTTTCAACCGTTTATAATACCTTAGAGACATTAAGGGAAGCTGGACTAGTCAACTCCTTTGAGATAAACGGAATGAAGTGGTACGAAGCTAGAGTAGAACCACATGCTAATGTATACTGTGTTGATAAAAACGAAATAATTGATATGGAGGTTGATGCGTCATCAATTATTAATGACATGAGAAACAAAGGTGCAGAAGTGAAAAACTTGAATATTGTTGTGTATGCGGAGTGTTCTAAGCTGAAAGAACAGAAATAAGCAATTTGACGAATTTCTCCCTATCTGCCTTGAGCACTATTTCTGCATTGGGCTTATTTCCTGTCATATTGTACCAATCTACAAGCATCCCTCCTCTTGACATTCCACACGTCTCAACATTAACGTAGAACTTTGATGTCTTTACTGCGATACTATTGTCATATGAAATAGAGACGGTAAGGGAGTCTGGGTGAACACTGCCGTCTAAGCCTTCTTTAGATTTAGAGAATTCTCTCATTATTTCATTAGCCTTAATGAAAAGATATGATCTCCTTGTTCCTAAACTTTTTATTTCTTCCCATTCATCGTCGTAAACTATAGCGCTTTCTTCTGTAACCTCCCAAGGCACGATCGTTATATCGAAACCAGCATTGAGAACTATCTGCGCGGATTCTGGATCAGTCCAGAAGTTGAATTCCGCTAGAGGAGAAGTATTCCCTCGAGAGAACGCTCCTCCCATAATCCATATCTTTTTTATTAAGGAAGGCAAAGTAGGTTCTTTCAAGAAGGCTAATGCCAGATTGGTAAGAGGAGATACTGCAAAAACCTCAAGCTCTCCCTGATATTTCCTAGCAAGTGAGATGATAGCGTCTGACGCGAACTCATTTTCGACGCTTCCTTTTACTTCTATCTGGTTAATATTGCCCATGCCATGAGTACCATGAACTTCCTCAACAGTTCTCCATATTCCTAGCAAAGGACGCCTGCTCCCAGCGTAAATGGGAACGTTCAGACTCAGATACTCTTTAGTAAATATTGCATTTTTTATTTCATTTTCAAATTTTACATTGCCAGCAACAACTGTTATAGCCTTGAGGTTTGTTAAAGCTGAGGCTAAGGTTATTGCAGTTGTATCATCGCTAGCAGTATCTGAGTCTATTAGAGTTGGAGTTTCACGCTTTCTAAACAAGTATTTATCAACTTGCATTTAAACTCAACAAGTAGAGAAAGTATAACACTGCAAATTAACCTTTACTACGCTGACACATTCTCTTTATAAACATATTATTATTTCCTTGTACACTAAATAAATATTTTATATATTAATTCAATATATATTGGTGACGAATAGATATTGTTCAGTTCCAACCAGGAACTATCAAAATATAGAGAATATATTATTGAATTTTATAAATAAACATTCTTACTTAATGTATTAACCGTCCACACTAATTTTGCTTTAGTCTTAGGTTCGTAAGCTTCCTTGATAGAGCGATAATTCAAAAGTACTCAATATAGGCTACATCCCTCCCGGGAAGGGCGAGGGTTCCCCCCCAGAGGGTTCATAGTTCCCACCATCGATTCGGGATTACATCTCTCATTTGGTGGGCAGTCGAGGGGCTCAGAGAAACACTCCCATTTGGACAGAGTGGGTAGGGGACTTTCATTTCTTGGCTCTAGTCCCTTGAAGGAAAAGGAAGATGATGGTTGCTCCTCCCACAGTCCCCTTAAGCCCTCAATCGAGCTGGGGAGGAGCATCGTTAGCGTCAGTAAAAGTTTTTAAAAAAAAAAAATTTAAACCTTTTATAAGGGGGGTATCCATCCCCGCCTTAAAAGGCGAGGCTCTCCGCCCCCTTAACCCCCTTCTCTGTAAAGATAAAAAACAATAGGACAAATATCTGATGGCATTTACTCAGAATTGGTTTATAAATTATATAAAGCTTTTAATTAATTTACATAAAAAGAGTAGTTTTAGTAACATGGTTTACTAGAAGTAAATGAGAGATTTTATATTTTGCCTTTTTTAAGGATAACCAGATGAAGTTAAGAGTATCAAACATAGGAGGTATTACGGAGCCTCTAGAACTTGAAATAATGCCAGGCGTGATGTCTTATGAGGCTCCTAATGCATATGGAAAGACTTCACTAAGTAAGTCATTAATATCTCTCTTAACAAGCTCTATAAAGCCTGAAGATCTTCTCAACGTTTTTAGTGACAACGGAGAAATAGAGTTGATCGAAGAAGACAATACATATTATAGGAAAATAAAGAGAATAAAAGGAAAAATTACAGAAGAGAGACAGCTCCTGATGGACGACGATAGGGCACTTCTACTTTCATACTTCTCTCCTGAGAACAAACTTCTAGTACAAGTTTTAGCTGGAGAGGATAATGTAGAATGGTTTATATCTACTACATCGAAAATTAACGAAATAAAGGCTAAAAAAGAGGAATTAGAAAAACTACTAAATGATGCAAAGAACGCCAAGGACGAAATGCAGAAGAATTACAACATTGCGATAGAGTTACAGCAGAGATTAGTAGCCATAGATAGACAGATCGAAAAGTTAGAAAAGGAAAAAGAAACTGGATCAACAATTATTTCCAATACAGTTCAAACTATAAATATAACGAGGCAAAATAAGCTAGATGAAATAAACAGCAAGATCAACGTTAGAAGGGAGGAACTAGAGAGGACAAAGCAGAAGTTAGAAAAAGCGGAAGCGGAAATAAAGGAAAAGGAATCTAAACTAAAGACGGAAACTAAGCAAGAAATTGAAAAGGAATTGAAGAAAATTGAGGAGGAACTGAGGAGTCTTACTTCGAAGAGGTCTGAATTAGAAATAG